>JAGBIA010000093.1 GCA_017935225.1 Clostridia bacterium
CTCGTCGCCGAGAACTGCGCCCATTTTTCGCATACCCGTCCTATAGCTTTTATCCTCGGTATGCACGACCACGTTCGAGCCGTCGGATTTGAGGTTAGAGCATATTGCGCCCGCGCCGAGATGCGCTCCTTTCCCAAGCATCGAATTGCCGACGTAATTATAGTGCGGCACTTGGACTCTATCGAGCAAAATCGCGCTCTTAATCTCGCTCGAGTTGCCGATCACGCAATTCTCTCCGACGATCACGTTGCCGCGCAGGTAGGCTCCGTGCCGTATCTCGCTATTCTTGCCGATGATCGCGGGCGGCTCTATTCTCGCGCTATCGGAGATGCTGACGTTCTCGCCGACGAGTATTCCCTTCTCTATCTCGCGATAGCCCTCTGGCGCGTTCCCAAGAAGCTCTCCGATGATCTCCTCGACTCTCGCGATCAGCTCCCACGGGTATTCGCACTCGCAGGCGTACGGTGTGAGATATGGCGGCAGGCTGTCGAAGAGCGACTTTATTTTGATTTTCTCACTCAAGCTCGTGCCCTCCCTCGCGTATGCTCTCTGCCACTTGCTCCGCGTACCTGTGGCAATCCTCGATGCTCTCGCATTCGACCATAATTCGCAAAAGCGGCTCGGTTCCGCTCTTACGGAGCAGGAGTCTGCCCCTATCGCCGATCTCTTCGCGCACTCGCTCGTAGGTTTCTCTGACGCGCGCATCCTCGATCGCATCGTTCTGATCGCGCACGCGGATATTTTTGACGTACTGCGGATAGAGCGTCAGCCCCTCGCAGAGCGCCGAGAGCGGTCGCTTTGTGTCGCATATCTCCTCGCAGAGCATTATCGCGCTGAGTAGTCCGTCGCCCGTGGTAGCGTATTTTTTGATTATTATATGCCCCGACTGCTCTCCGCCAAGGCTGAGCTCGTCGTTTTGCATTCTTTCGTAAACAAATCTATCTCCTACCGTCGTTTGTACGCAGTCTATTCCTATATTCTCAAGGGATCGGAAAAATCCGCTGTTTGACATTACCGTCGCGACTACCGTGTCATTCTCAAGCATTCCGCGAGCGCGAAGTCGCTTGGCGAGCACGTAAAGTATTCCGTCTCCGTCGACAACGCGACCTTTCTCGTCGACAGCGATACATCGGTCCGCGTCGCCGTCAAAGGCAAATCCTACGTCGAGGTGCTCGCGCCGCACAAGCTCGCAGAGCCGCTCGATGCTCGTCGAGCCGCAGGAGCGGTTGATATTCGTGCCGTCGGGATCGTTCCCGATGTGATATATCTTTGCCCCGAGCGCACCGAAGAGTGCGCTCGCTATCGACCAGGACGCACCGTTGGCGGAATCGAGACCTATGCGCAGGTGCTTATAAGAATGTGAGGCGAGCGAGATGAGATACGCGACGTACCGATTTCGCCCTGCGACGTGGTCTACGATGCGCCCGATCTTGTCTTTTTTAGCGAGCGGAATATCCCCGTCAAGTCCGAGCCTGCCAAGCTCGCCATCGATATACGCCTCGATCAGCGCGGTGGTGCGGTCGTCGAGCTTCTCACCGAAGCGGTTGATTATCTTGATGCCGTTGTCGTAGTAGGGATTGTGCGAGGCGGTGATCATTATTCCGCAATCAAATCCCTCGTTTTGCGTAACGTAGGAAACGCTCGGTGTGGTCGTAACGTGAAGCATATACGCATCTGCGCCCGATGCAGTAAGCCCTGCGGCTATCGCGTATTCAAGCGTGTAGCTCGATCGGCGCGTATCCTTGCCGATTACAATGCGCGCGCGGTAGCCGCTCTCTCCTGCGCCCGAGAGAGACGAGGAGTAGTACCATCCCAGAAATCTGCCGACGCGGAATGCCTGCTCGGAGTTGAGGTCGATATTCACCTCGCCCCGAAAGCCGTCCGTGCCGAAATATTTATTTTTTAGCTTTACCTTCTCTTCTGCCGTCATATCAGAACCTCCGTTTTTAACAGTATTATTTTATACCGATGTTACATTTATATTCTGCGCGGGGCGATAAAATATCAAAAAGCAGGATCTGCTTGACTTTGCGCACTTTTCGTGTTATAATTTAGAAAAAAGCAAGGAGGTTCAATATGGCATCCTGGATGGTTCACCTGCGTATTGCAGATAAACTGCTTTCAAGTAATTCATTTCTCAAAGCCAAAGAATTTATTGTTGGCAATATAGCACCCGACAGCGGCGTTCCGAACGAGGATTGGAGCAAATTTTTCCCACCGACAAAGATCTCTCATTTCAAAATACCGAGAGAAGATGGAAAACTCATTATTTCTGTTAACAAATACAAAGAAAAATATTTCACTTCCGCTCTGCTTGATACTTACACTCCGGAGCAATATTCGTTTTACGTTGGGTATCTCACTCATCTTCTAACCGACATTCTTTGGATAGAGCGTGTATTCAATCCTACTGCAACGAAGGATCCGAACTATTCTGCAGACCCGTCTTTTGCCGTCAGCGAGTGGAAAAAGGATTGGTACGATCTTGATTTTCTTTACCTCTATGAGCATCCCGACTTTAAGGCATTTGCGATCTATCGCTCTGCCGAAGGCTTTGAAAATACATTTATGGAAGAATTTTCGATTGAAGCATTTGACAACAGACGCGCTTATATCTGTGAATTTTATTCTGAAGATCGCAAAGGGCTTTACCGTGAATATCCGTATTTGACGGCAACGCAAATGGATGATTTCGTTGAATATGCCGTCGGGTATATTTCAAAGGAAGTTTTCAATTAAGCAAAGCCCCTTATTAGAAACAAAAAGAGCAAACACGCAAGACGAAAGATCTTGTATGTCTGCTCTTTTTTCTGTTAGTGACCTTTTTGTTTTCTCCGCCAAAATGCAGAGGATATGCGTAGTGCCCTTAAGGACACTACGCGTCGATATAAATCCGCTGACACGGATTTTCGATATACGCTAATGCGTTCGATATGATGTTTGCTGCGCAAACGCTCGATATGCTCACTGCGTGGGCACGGATTTATATCATATCGAGTTTTTGCGAAGCAAAACATATCGAATTTGCCGAAGGCAAATATATCGAGCCGAGCAGCGCGAC
>JAGBIA010000094.1 GCA_017935225.1 Clostridia bacterium
CGGAATAACTCAAGTTATGTTCTCGCATATCCATTATAACACACAATTTGAATTCCGAACTATAGCTTTTGAATTTTTGTCCCTTTTTTGCCATAAAAATATGCACCTCCAAAAGTGTCTAACTTTTGGGGTGCATATCAAGCTCGCTACCACGGGTTTCTATTTTTATCAGATTTTATCAGACAACAACAAGTGTTACCTGCTTTTTCATTTTTTTTGCATATTTAAGTGTATATTGCGTACCTTTAGACCGACCGTCCCAGATAACAAGCAACGCATCGGCAATATCTACCATTTGTTCGTTGCGCTTGAGCGGTGCGGCGCGCCCGTAAAGGTCATAGCGAGGACGCAATATGTACTTTGAAAGACGGTGGAGATCGGCATACTGCTCTGCTAAGCTGTCTACTCCGCCCGCACCGCCGCTGATAACGGTATCTACATTCTCCGTAATATACGGCGACAGATCAAAATTTGTGATACTCCTTGAACCTACGATCAACAACTTCATTGAATAACCTCCTCATTTGTTGTATATACCTATATAAGTATATACCTAAACAGAGAAATTGTCAATAAGGTATATATCCGATAAAATATATATCAAAGGAGGGGTGCAAAAAATGGTAAGATTGACTATAGATAAATATTTAGACACACACGGTATCACGCGCTACGAATTAGCAAAGCGCACCGAGATTAAATTTCAGACGATCGACAGATATTATAAAAATAACGTCGTCCGTTATGATAGCTATATTTTAGACCGCATATGTAAAGCCTTGGATTGCAAGTTGAGCGATATTATTGAATACGTAGAAGATTAAAAGCCTTTGGAGATTTTCCAAAGGCTTTGTCTTTTGCTCCGTAAGCGACCAAACACAATATTCCATCTCGCTCTTCACAATTAAAACAAAAAGAAACCCGTGGTAGCCTGCTGTCCACGGGTTTCTACATCGCTATTGAATTAAATAAACGATCGGGAATATTGCTTTGATTTATAGTAGCCCAAAGTTCCTTAGGGAATATCGCATCGATTTACGTACAAACCTTACACCAACCCCCATTCAAGTTCTTTGGCTCCACCTTTCTCGAAAGAAAGGTGGAAACGCGTCCTATTACTGCTCCAAGCTAACTATTAATCAGCTTCCTCGTCCTCGGTAGCGAAGGAGTTGCCTGCTTCGGGGCGCATAGTGGGGAAGAGGAGTACGTCACGGATAGATGCGGAATCGGTGAGGAGCATAACGAGTCTGTCTACGCCGAAACCAAGGCCGCCCGTGGGGGGGAGACCGTGCTCGAGAGCCATAATGTAATCGTAGTCGACCTGCGCGTTGGTATTGGGATCGAGAGCCTTGCGGTCAGCGATCTGCTTTTCAAATCTCGCCTTCTGGTCGATCGGGTCGTTAAGCTCGGAGAATGCGTTACCGAACTCGGTAGCGTTGATAAAGTACTCAAATCTCTCGGTGAACGCGGGATCGTTGGGCTTGCGCTTAGCGAGGGGCGAGTTCTCAACGGGATAATCGTAGATAAATGTAGGCTGAATGAGGTTCTCCTCGACGAACGCGTCGAAGAACTCAACAAGGATCGCGCCCTTGGTGGGGATCTCGGGAAGCTCAACGTGCTTTTCCTTAGCGATCGCGATAGCCTCTTCGTCGGTCTTGATCTCGGCAAAGTCAACGCCCGAATACTTCTTGACCGCCTCGATCATAGTGAGTCTCTCCCAGTGTCCGAGGTCGATCTCCTTGCCCTGATAGTTGATAACGGTAGTGCCGCAGACCTCAACTACGAGCTTCTTCATCATCTCCTCAACGAGATCCATCATTCCGTGGAAGTCGGTGTAAGCCTGATAAAGCTCGATAGAAGTAAACTCGGGGTTGTGCTTGGTGTCCATACCTTCGTTGCGGAAGATACGGCCAACCTCGTATACCTTCTCAAAGCCGCCGACGATAAGGCGCTTCAAGAAGAGCTCGGTCTCGATACGGAGAACCATATCGATGTCAAGTGTGTTGTGGTGTGTAAGGAAGGGGCGGGCGGACGCGCCGATCTCGACGGTTTGGAGAATAGGAGTATCGACCTCAAGGAAGCCCTTCTCGTTGAGGAAGGAGCGCAGGAAGTTGATGATCTTGCTTCTCATAACGAAGGTCTGGCGGACGTCAGCGTTCATAATGAGGTCGACCTCGCGGTGACGATACTTCGCATCGATGTCCTTAAGTCCCTTGAACTTCTCGGGGAGCGGACGGAGAGCCTTTGCGAGCATCTCAAAGTGGGTAGCGTGGACCGATACCTCGCCGCTGTTGGTCTTGAAAACGATGCCGCGAACGCCAACGATATCACCGATATCGAAGTCCTTCTTGAAGGACGCGTAGTCCTCCTCGCCGATGTCGTCTCTCTTGACGTACACCTGGATCTCGCCGTTTCTGTCAGCAATATGTGTAAAGGAAGCCTTGCCCATAATTCTGCGCGACATAAGTCTGCCTGCAATAGCTACCTCTTTGCCCTCAAGTGCGTCGTAGTTCTCCTTGATCTCGTCGGAGTGCGCGCTTACGTCAAAGAGCGTCTTTTCAAAGGGGTTCTTGCCCTCGTCAACGAGCTTCTGGAGCTTTGCTCTGCGCACCTGCTCCTGCTCGGAAAGGTTTACGTTGATTTCACTCATTTTTTATCTCCTAAATTACAAAGTAGAAATTTTTTCGTCAATATTATACTATATTTTTTATTTCTTGTCAAGGATTATTTAAGCACCAGCTCGTCTGCGTAGAGAAATTCGTGTGCGTCGATCAGCGAGCCTGTCGGGATATCTGCGGACGCTCCGCACTTTTTGCAGGTGACTCTGATCGCGTTCTCGATAAATTCTATTTCGTAGTCGCCCTCGTCCTCACCGTCGGGACAGTTGCATCTGATCCTGCCCTCAGCGTCGAGCTCCTTGACCATATATGTCACGATCGTCTCGACCTCGGGATCGCTCATAGTCTGCTCGCCGTGGAGCGCGTCGAAACTGCTGATACCGTTCTCCTCGAGCAGATCGAGCAGCTCAAGCTCGCTGCGTGAGAGCTCCGCCTTGACCTTATTTGTCTCGCCCATAACCGCGATGTTCATTCCCGAGTAGGGGCAGGGGAGCGCGAAGAGGTCCTTGCCAAAGAAAACCGAGGTATTGACGGTGAAGTGATGGGGATTCGGGCAGAAGAGGCAGGGAACGGTGAAGCGGACCTTCGAGTCCTTGGTGTAAACTAAGGACATCTCGCTCTCGCCGCAATCGCATTTGAGCTTTATCATATCTGCCGAAAGATTGAATAGACCTACCACGCTCATAACTCCCGCTCCGCATTTCGGACAGCGGTAAGCGACGGTGGTCTGCTTGGGATCAAGTACCATAATTACCTCACTAAAATTTCAAATTGCCCGTGTGCCTTCTCTGACACACGGGCATATTGTTTGGGATTACTTACCAACTCTGCCCATAACACCGTCCTTGACGATGATAGAGGGGGTGTACTTCTCGGTAATTCTGTCCTGCTCAGCGGTAACGTCGTCAGCAAGGATAGAATACTTTACAGCAGACTGCCAAGCCTTGAGCTCGCCAACTTCCTCGAAGAATGCAACGATGTAAGAGGAAGTGCCTACGAGGATAGGAGTAGAGGTGAACTCACCCTTTACTCTGCCGTCGTGGAACATCCACTCGTCGAACTCGTCGCTGCCCATCTGACCCTTGGTGTAGTCAGTAAGCTCGCTGGAAGTGCCTGCGCCCGAGGTGGTTGCAACATTGAGGAATGCTTCCTTATCTACGCTCGAGAGCTTAGCAAGCTCTGCGATAGCCTTTTCAGCAGCGGCCTTGGTGGTGAATACCATATAAGCACCGTTGCGGACAAGGTCCTCGTTGATGTATCTGGGCTTGACCATGCAGTATACGTTTGCGGTGAAGTACTTCTTGTCGACCTTTACCTCAGCGCCGTTCTCGCCGTCACCCTCGTCGATAACGACAGAGTCTTTTTCCTTGCGGTCGTCAGCGAAGAGCCACTTTGTATCCTCGTCCTCCTCCTCGTCTTCAGCAGGAGCGGTGTAAGTAGACTTTTCGTTGAAGATGTACTTTTCCTCAGTGATGAGGTCGGAGTAGAGCTCTTCCTTGAGCTTCTTCTGGAATTCGCTGTATTCCTTGGTTACGGTAACTCCGTAGACGGTAAAGGTCTCGCCCGAAGTTACAACGTCGTCATTAGCGGTGTCTTTTCTGTCATCTGCGAGAAGCTCACCGAAGAGCTTTTCGATCATAGGCTTCTTGATGGTCTCAAGCTCCTCAGAGGTGGGAAGCTTAGAGTCCTCAAGCTTCTGCTTTTCCTTGAGGTCATCGAAAACGTCCTGATACTCGTCATCGAGGAAGTAAGTAAGAGCTGCCTTGATGAACTCGTTCTTGTCGGTGATCTTGGAGAGCGCCTCTGCTCTCTCTACAGCTTCTGCGATCTGCTTCTTGTACTCAGCGAGGATCTCGTCCTTGTGATCCTCTTCCTTAGCGTCCTCACCAATCTCGGCAAGAACTTCCTTGGAAACTGTTGCGTATCTTACGTCAAATGCGTAGTTGAGGTAATCCACGAGCTGATATTCCTTGGGGTTAGCGGTGTATTCCTCTGTAATTCTGTCGATAGTGATAGCAGCGGTAAGCTCGTCCTGGATCTCGAGCTGTACCTTGGATGCGAGAGTCATAAGCTCGAGTGCATCCTCAACGTCGCTCTTCTTTACACCCTCACCGAATGCAAGCGAGATGCAAGCACTGTCGGACATATTGAAGTATGCCTGGCTGGAGTAGCGTACAGAGAGAATGAGAGCTTCGATATTTGCATTGATATCTGTTTCGTCAGCATCGTCAAGAACGATGTTGCGAGCGTGAGCCTCTTCGCAGTAAACGAGAGTGCTCTTTGCGTTAGCGATAGCCTTATCCATAAAGAAGTCGTGCCAGGTCTTGTTATTGTGGTTAGGAGCAAGTACCGAGTCGTACGTACCTGCGCCGATGACCTGCTCGTCGAGAGCAAGACCTGTGTTAGCGCCGCTGTTGAGCGAGCAGTAGTTCTTAAGGCTGGTGTAGGTAGCGTCAGACACGAAGGTGCTGTACGCGGAATGATAGAAATAATCCATCATATTCTGGTTGATGGAGAAGTTATCGGTCTCCATAGCGGTGCTCATTCTCGGAATGAAACCTGTCGAGTTAACGATCGAGAAAATGCATACGAGTGCAACGATAACTGCTGTTGCGATAACTGCAGCCGAAAGCACCCAAGAGGGCATTCCCGCGTTCTTCTTATTATTTTTTGAAATCTTCATCTTTCCCATGTTGGATTCCACCTTTGTTTTTTATTTTTTATTGGTTACAAAAGATACACCCATATATTATACAACGGCTAAGTTATAAATTGGTGAATTTTTTTTGAACAATATATGAATTTATTGACAATTTGAAGCTATATTTCGTTTTTATTTTCTACATATTCATAATTATAGGCAGGATCATCGGTTTTCTGCCTGTTTTTGAATAGAGGAATTTGGTCAGATCGTCGCGCAGAGCGTTCTTGAGCTCGATGCGATCGGATCTTGAGCCCTCAAGGGCTTTGTTGATGGCATCGGCGGAGATCTGCCTGATCTCGTCCATCAGCTCCTCAGCCTCGCGGACGTAGACGAATCCGCGCGAGACTACCTCGGGGCCCGAGAGAAGCAGCCCTGCTTCTGCATCTACCGATGCGACCACGATTATGATGCCGTCCTGCGAGAGATGTTTTCTGTCGCGAAGCACGATGTTTCCGACGTCGCCGACGCCGTAGCCGTCGACGAGCACCTTGCCTGACGGAACGGTTCCCGCGAAGCGCGCGCCGCTCCTGTCGATCTCGAGCACCTTGCCGATCTCCGAGATGAACACGTTGCGCTCGGGGATCCCCATATCGAGCGCGAGCTCGCGGTTTGCCGCGAGATGTCTGTATTCGCCGTGGATGGGCATAAAATATTTGGGCTTGAGGAGCGCCATCAGGAGCTTGAGCTCCTCGCGGCACGCGTGTCCCGACACGTGCACCTCGACCGAGTGGTCGTGGATGACGGTAACGCCGTTCTTTGTCAGCTCGTTGATTATTCTGCCGACCAGCTTTTCGTTGCCGGGGATCGCGCTTGAGGAAAGCACGACGAGATCCGAGTAGCCGAGCGAGACCTGTGCGTGATCCGAGAATGCCATTCTGTAGAGCGCAGACATCGGCTCGCCCTGACTTCCCGTGGTGATGAGCGTTATCTCCTCGGGCTTGAAGCGTTTGATCTCGCTGATGTCGATCAGCACGCCCTCGGGCACGTTCATATATCCGAGCTCGACGGCTGCACCGACGATGTTGAGCATGCTTCGTCCCGTGACCGCGACTCGCCTGCCGTGGCGCGCGGAAACGTCGATTATCTGCTGAACGCGGTGAACGTTCGACGAGAATGTCGCGATGATTATTCGTTTGTCGGGGTTGGTGTTGAAGATGTATTCAAGTGATCTGCCGACTGTCTTCTCGGAAGGGGTAAAGCCGGGACGCTCCGCGTTGGTCGACTCGCACATCAGCATCAGTACGCCCTTCTTGCCGAGCTCACCGAGGCGGGTGAGGTTCATCATATCGCCGTCGATGGGGGTGATGTCGAGCTTGAAGTCGCCCGTGTGGAGAATTATTCCCTGCGGAGTGGTGATCGCAAGACAGCAGGCATCCGCGATCGAGTGGTTGACGTGGATGAACTCTACCGAGAGCTCACCGACCTTGACGACGTCGCCCGCTTTGACGCAGTTGAGTCTGGGCTCGAGTGGGAGCACGTGCTCCGAGAGCTTGTGCTCGAGAATTCCGAGCGTGAGCTTGGTTGCATAGACGGGAGGGCTGATCTGGCGCAGAACGTAGGGAAGTGCGCCGATGTGGTCCTCGTGTCCGTGGGTTATAAAGATACCGCGGATGCGGTGCTCGTTTTCCTCAAGATAGCTGATGTCTGGGATGACGAGATCGACACCGAGCATATCCTCGTCGGGAAAGGCAAGACCGCAGTCGACGACGATGATGTCCTCGCCGTATTCAATTACCGTCAGATTTTTTCCTATTTCGCCAATACCGCCGAGGGGTATTATGCGAAGCTTTGATTTTTCTTTTTTTGGCATATAAACTCCTGTTATTTATTCAAGTAATTACGAAAGAAAGCGCGCAAATTCGCACCGAAACGAGCGTGACGGCGCAAAAAGTCTGCCCTTGACAGTCGCCAGCACCGCTCCCTGACGAGCACCAAGAACAGTATATTCGATTTTACTTGCCTATATTGTACCACAAATATGTGCGGATGTCAAGAGAGTTAGCTTGGAGTAGGGTTTTTCTGTTCTTTTCTTGAAAGAAAAGAACCAAAAGAACTTCCTGTGGGGGTTGGTCAAGGGTGCGTGCGTAAATCGAACCGATATTCCCTACGATAGTTTGGGTTATTTGTAAGGATACCGACATAACAGACGGTAGTTTTGTTAAAATGCGAGGTGGAAACACGCGGACAGCAGGCTACCGCGTGTTTCTTTGATTTTAAATTATGAAGAGCAAGATATAAATCTTTGTTTGGTCTGTAGCCAAAAGCATAGGTTTATCTCTATGCTTGTAGGGACCGACGTCCTCGGCGGTCCAATGTCGCATCGGTCACAAAGTGCATATTTGTCTATTGCCAAAATAAAGATAATATGCGGAAACAATATATTTATCTTTTGTTTAAGGGCCGTCGGCAACTTGTTGCGCAACAAG
>JAGBIA010000095.1 GCA_017935225.1 Clostridia bacterium
CCCTTGTGTAAAGGGAGGTGGCACGGCTTGCCGTGACGGAGGGATTGTAAAAAGAGATAATCTACACAATACAATCCCTCAGTCAGCTTCGCTGACAGCTCCCTTTACACAAGGGAGCCTTTGACACAAGATCATTCTACGCTGAATTTTTATTTGCTTTCTTATCATCGGCAAAGCCTTTATGGAACCCCGCCACTATGGCGGGGTTTTCGTCTTACAAAAAATGACGGAGATAGCTCTCCGTCATTTTTGTTATATTATTAGTTCTCAAGGTTCTTTGTATCGATCTGTTCCTTAGCGAATGCGAGGAAGTCTGCGACCGACATAGCGCCCATATCGCCGCTCTTGCGCGATCTGGGAGCGACTGTGCCCTCTGCCATTTCCTTCTCACCGATGACAAGCATATAGGGGATCTTCTCGAGCTGTGCGGCTCTGATCTTATAACCGATCTTTTCGTTACGCGCGTCGACCGTAACTCTCATACCGAGAGCCTGAGCCTTCTGTGCGATATCGTTTGCGTAGTCAGCCTGCTCGTCTCCGATCGGGAGAATTCTGATCTGCTCGGGAGCCATCCACATCGGCAGTGCGCCTGCGTACTTCTCGATAAGCAGCGCGAGCGTACGCTCGTAGCAGCCGAGCGAGGTGCGGTGGATGATGTAGGGATTAACTCTCTGGTCGTTCGAGTCGGTATATTCCATACCGAACTTTTTAGCGAGAAGCATATCGATCTGGATAGTAACGAGGGTATCCTCCTTACCGTGAACGTTTCTCATCTGGATATCGAGCTTAGGACCGTAGAATGCCGCCTCGTCGATACCGATAGTATAGTTACCCTTGCCGAGATACTCGTCAAGAAGCTCGCCCATGATCGCCTGAGCCTCTTCCCACTGCTCAGGAGTTCCCTCGTACTTATCGGTACGTGCGGGATCCCACTGCGAGAAGCGGAAGTAGCAGTCCTCCCAAAGACCTACTGCGCTGAGGCAGTGCTTTGCAAGGTCGAGGCAGCCCTTGAATTCCTCAGCGAGCTGATCGGGGCGGAGAACGAGGTGGCCCTCGGAGATAGTGAACTGACGAACGCGGATAAGACCGTGCATCTCGCCGCTATCCTCATTTCTGAAGAGCGTCGAGGTCTCGCCGAGTCTCATAGGAAGATCTCTGTAGGATCTCTTCTTATTGAGGTAGACTTGATACTGGAACGGGCAGGTCATAGGACGGAGCGCGAAGCATTCCTTAGTCCCGTCGTAGGGGTCGCCGAGGATGAACATACCGTCGAGGTAGTGATCCCAGTGTCCCGAAATTCTGTAGAGGTCGCGCTTTGCCATAAGCGGAGTCTTTGTAAGCAGGTATCCGCGGCGCTGTTCCTCGTCCTCGACCCATCTCTGAAGGAGCTGGATTGTGCGTGCGCCCTTGGGAAGCATAATAGGAAGTCCCTGACCGATAGAGTCGACTGTGGTAAAGTATTCAAGGTCGCGGCCGAGCTTGTTGTGGTCGCGCTTCTTTGCTTCCTCGATCGCCTCGAGGTGAGCCTTGAGCTCGTCTTTGGTGGGGAACGCGGTGCCGTAAACCCTCTGGAGCATCTTGTTCTTCTGGTCGCCCTTCCAATAAGCGCCCGTGCACTGAGTGAGCTTGAAAGCCTTGATAGCGGCGGTCGAGAAGAGGTGAGGACCTGCGCAGAGGTCAACGAACTCGCCCTGACGGTAGAAGCTGATAACAGCATCCTCGGGGAGCTCTTCGATGAGCTGTACCTTGTAGGGCTCGTCCTTCTCCTGCATAAGCTTGATAGCTTCTTCGCGCGGGAGCTCGAAGCGTTCGAGCTTGATGTTCTCGCGGACGATCTTCTTCATCTCGTCCTCAAGGCTCTTGAGGATCTCGGGAGTGAAGGATACGTCGCTGTCGAAGTCGTAGTAAAATCCGCCGTCGATCGCAGGACCGATGGTGAGCTTTGTCTGGGGGTAGAGTCTCTTTACCGCCTGCGCGAGCACGTGTGCCGCGGTGTGACGGAATACCTTCTTGCCCTCTTCGTCCTCGAAGGTGCAGAGTCTTACCTCAGCGTCGCCTTCGAGCAGATAGGTCATCTCCTTGACCTCGCCGTTGACGACCGCGCAAAGCGTTGCACGGCTTGCAAGCTCAAGCTCCGATGCCGCCTCAAATACGCTCAGCGGCGCGTCCTTTTCGAGCATCAGCTCTCCAAATTTGATTTTCATAATATTTTTCTCCTTTTTGGATAATTATTTGTGAAGTTAGTTTGAGTAATAATTTTCTCTTCTTTTTTGAAAAAAAGAGTTCGGTCAAAAACATAGTCGTCTCGAGCGTGAACGCGCGGCGCCCGCTCGATACTCCTTGTTTTTTCCTATTTTCGCGTCGGCTTCATCGTCCGCAGGACGCGCCGACGTGAAAATCAAAAAACTTTCCCGTGGGGGTTGGTATAGGGTGCATTCGTGACTCGCGCCGATATTCCCTACGATAGTTTGGGCTATTTGTAAGGATACCGACATAACAGACGGTGCATTTGTTGAAATGCGAGGTGCAAACACGCGGACAGCTCGCTACCGCGTGTTTCTTTTTTATTGTGAAGAGTGACATCTAAATCTTTGTTTGGTCTGTCAATCAAACGAAAAAATTTTATATCTGCCGGTAGGGCGGGGGTTTACTCCCGCCGATGTCGTTA
>JAGBIA010000096.1 GCA_017935225.1 Clostridia bacterium
GTGTAGGGGCGCTTCACGAAGCGCCCGTTTTGTTTTGCAATATTTTAGGCGGGCGCTTCGTGAAGCGCCCCTACCGACGAGGTGGGAGCATTTATTTCGTCAACAGCCGAACGTGCGTCCTCTACCAATTTTGCACTTTTCATTTTGCATTTTATTTCCCCACAATTCAACATTTTTTGCATCTTTTGCGCCCTTTTCCTGCACTTTGGTACTCTGAATTGAATATTTCTTTGAAAATCCGCAAAAATCCTTGAAAATAATCATAAAAGATGTAGACTTTTTTTGAAAAATATGATATAATGAAATGTAAACTGAAAAACTGTACCTTCTTAAACCTTGAAGGTTAAATATACAAATATACCCCGCCGCGACTGCGGCATTGAAAGGAAAAATCGTTTTAATGGCTAAATATACAGAAAAGGTCGAACAGACCACTCTCCCCGTCGTTGCGCTCCGCGGTGCTGTTGCATTCCCGGGCGTTACGCTCAGCTTCGAGCTCTCGGACGAGCTCTGCATCAACGCCGCCGAGGCTGCCTTTGACACCGACTCGCTCGTCGTCATCTGCTCGGTCGCAGATCTTTCGAGCGACAAGCTCTCTACCTCCTCTCTTTACAGAGTCGGCACGGTAGCAAAGATCAAGCAATCGGTCAAGACCCCCGAGGGCAATATGCGCATCATCACCGAGGGATACTCGCGCGCGACCGTGACCGAATTCCATCGCTTTGCGAACTACATCTGCGCGGAGCTTATCTGCAAGACAATCACTCTCTCGGACGAGGAAAGCATCAAATCGCAGGCGTACTGCCGCGCTATTATGAGCGAGGCCGAGAGTCTCACCTCTATGCTCCCCTCTGTCAGCGACGATATGCTGACCACCGCAAAGGCTATCAAAAACCCCGCTCTGCTTGCGGATTTCATAGCCTCCAACCTGCTCGTCAAGCACGTTGACAAGCAGAAAGTGCTTGAATGCTTCGATCCCATCAAGCGCATCGAGCTTCTTATCGCTCTTATGAGGGACGAGACAGATCTGCTCGAATGCGAAATGAAGATACACAAAAAGGTGCGCTCGGCACTCAACCAGAATCAGAAGGAGTTCTACCTACGCGAGCAGCTCCGCGTTATCCGCGACGAGCTCGGCGAGGGCGAGAGCGGCGACGAGTATATCGAGAAGATAAACTCGCTCAAGTGCTCGGACGAGGTGCGCGAAAAGCTCTTAAAAGAAGCAGACCGCCTCGCAAAAACACCCTTCGGCTCGTCCGAAGCAACCGTCACGCGCTCCTATCTTGACACCTGCCTTGAAATTCCGTGGGAGATCTCGACCAAGGACAGACTCGACGTCAAGGCGGCGCAGAAGATACTCGATGCCGACCACGACGGACTTGAGAAGGTCAAGGACAGAATTCTCGAATATCTCGCGGTAAAGCAGCTCAATCCCGAGCTCAAGAACCAGATCCTCTGTCTCGTTGGCCCTCCCGGTGTCGGCAAGACCTCGATTGCGGCGTCGATCGCAAGAGCTATGAAGCGCAAATACGTGCGCGTATCTCTCGGCGGTGTGCGCGACGAGGCTGACATCAGAGGTCACCGCAAGACCTACATAGGCTCGATGCCCGGCCGTATAGTCCAAGGACTTACGCAGGCTAAGGTCAAAAATCCGCTGATGCTTCTCGATGAGATCGACAAGCTGACGCGCGACGCTCACGGCGACCCCGCCTCCGCGCTTCTCGAGGCACTCGACGCAGAGCAGAACCACGCATTCCGCGACCATTTCGTAGAGCTCCCCGTCGATCTCTCGGAATGTCTGTTCATCGCGACCGCAAACACGCTCGAGACCGTTCCGAAGCCACTGCTTGACAGAATGGAGGTCATCGAGCTCAAGACATACACCAAGACTGAAAAGATCGCCATTGCAAAGAACCATCTTATCCCCAAGCAGCTCAAGCGTCACGGGCTCAACCGCAGGATGCTTTCTATCTCGGAGAGCGCGCTTGAGGAGATGATAGATTACTACACTCGCGAGTCGGGTGTGCGTAATCTCGAGCGCCGCATCGCAGAGCTCGCAAGACGCGCGGCAAGACGCTTTGTCGAGGACGGATCGCTCAGATCCATCAAGGTAAGTTCGGACAACCTCTCGCAGTTCCTCGGCGCGCGCAAGATCATTCCCGAGCACATCGCGGATGAGGACGAGATCGGCGTTGTCAACGGACTTGCTTACACCGAATCGGGCGGTGACGTGCTCAAGGTCGAGGTCGCAGTTCTCGAGGGCTCGGGCAAGCTCGAGCTGACAGGCTCGCTCGGCGACGTAATGAAGGAATCTGCGCGTATTGCGCTCAGCCTTGTGCGCTCGATCGCATCCGAGTACGGAATAGACAGCGATTTCTACAAGACCAAGGATATACACATCCACTTCCCCGAAGGCGCAGTCCCGAAGGACGGCCCCTCGGCAGGAGTTACGATGGTGACCGCACTCGTCAGCGCGCTCTCGGGCAGAGCGGTAAGACGTGACGTGGCTATGACGGGCGAGATATCGCTCCGCGGCAAAGTCCTTGCCATCGGCGGACTCAAGGAAAAGACCATGGCGGCATTCTCCTACGGTGTGCGCGATGTTCTCATCCCCGAGGACAATATGCGCGAGCTTGACGACATCGACACGGCGGCAAGAGAGGGACTCAATTTCATCCCCTGCAGAAGCATATCCGACGTGCTCAGACACGCGCTCTGCATGCCTCTGCACTCGGGCACTACGGCAGCCGAGGTCAAGGCCGAGCAGAATGACACCGCGTTTTCTCACCTCCGCGGCGCACAAAGAGAGATAAGAAATAACGCTTAAATAATTTTTAAGAGGTGCAAAATGGCACTCAACACTCAAAACGTAAATCTTAAAATAAGTGCGGGAGATCCCAGACAGTTCCCCGGCGATCCCGTCGCGCAGGTCGCCTTTTCGGGCAGATCGAACGTGGGCAAAAGCTCGCTGATCAATTCCCTGCTTGGGAGAAAGAGTCTGGCGCGCGTCAGCTCGGCTCCCGGAAAGACGATAACCATAAACTTTTATTACGTAGACAAAAAGCTCTACCTCGTCGACCTGCCCGGCTACGGCTTTGCCAAGCGCACGCTTGAGGACAAGGCAAAATGGTCGGCACTTACCGACGGATATTTCACGCAGAACAAGAATATCGACCGCCTCGCGCTCATCCTTCAGCTCGTCGACAGCCGCATAGGTCCGACGAAGGACGACGAGATGATGCTCGATTATATGCGCCAGTGCGAGCTCCCCTACGTTGTGGTAGCCACAAAGACCGATAAGCTCAACGCGACCGAGAAAAAGAAAAATCTCGCGGCGATCGCCGAGCATCCGCTCATCAAGGGTGTGCCGGTCATCCCTTTCTCCGCACTCAAGGGAGAGGGCAAAGAAGAGCTCTGGAAGGTCATCTTCCGCCACACAGGACTCTGATATGAAGACAACGATAATAATGATAAGACACGGACAGAGCGTGGCGAATGCCGAGAACCGCTTTGCAGGTCACAGCAATTTCGACCTGACGGAGCTTGGCAGAAAGCAGGCTGAGCTCGGCGCGAGCTACTATAAGGACAAGCTCCACCCCGACGTCATAGTCTCAAGCGACCTGCTCCGTGCGCACAATACCGCCCTGCCCTTCTCAGAGGTCTACGGTCTGCCAATCATCGACAGACGGGGGCTTCGCGAGCTTTACGCAGGCAAATGGGAGGGGCTGACGATCGAAGAGATCGCACAACTCTACTCAAAAGATCTTCTGACCTGGCACGACGACTTCTCGAATGCGAGATGCACGGGAGGCGAGTCGACGCAGGAGCTATACGCAAGAGTCGTTGCCGAAATTCTTTCGATAGCGAAGGAATACGCAGGCAAGACGGTCCTTGCGGCAACACACGCAACGCCGATACGCGCAGTCGAGGCTTATGCCAACGGCTACCGCGCACACGAGATACACAAAGTCGAATTCGTCAAGAATGCCTCACTCAATATATTCGAATACGACTCTGATACAAACACGCTTCGCGCCCTGCGAACGAATATCGTCGATCACCTCGACGAATCTTTGGTCACATCGGTGCCAAAGTCACTAAAATAAGTCGAAAGGACTTTTTCCCAAAATGATAATCCACGAGCATTTCGATATAAACGAAAACGGACATCTTACCATCGGCGGACTTGATGCCGTCGAGCTTGCCGAAAAATTCGGCACTCCAGCGTATATCATCGACGAGAATGCGCTCAGGGCAAGATGCCGCGAATATCTCGGTGCGGCAAGGAGCGAGTTCGGCGAGGACGCACTCGTGCTCTACGCATCCAAGGCTCTCTGCTTTACGGGCATCTATAAGCTCGCCGCAGAGGAAGGACTCGGCATCGACTGCGTGTCGGGCGGCGAGCTCTACACCGCAAAGAGAGCAGGCTTCCCCGCAGAGCGCATCTACTTTCACGGAAACAACAAGACCGACCGCGACCTCTCGGACGCAATAGATATGGGCGTCGGCAGGATCGTAGTCGACAACCTCGACGAGCTTGCGGCTCTCTCGCGTGAGGCAAGCAAACGAGGCATAGTTCAAAGCATACTTCTTCGAATCACCCCCGGCATCGATCCCCACACGCACAAGGCGATCGTGACCGGCAACATAGACTCCAAGTTCGGCTCGGCGATCGCGACCGGTCAGGCTATGGAGATAGTCAAGGCGGCGCTCTCGTCAAAGGGCATCGACCTTGTGGGCCTGCACTGCCACATCGGCTCTCAGATCTTTGACGTGGATCCGTTTGCAGATGCGGCTGACATTATGATCCGCTTTATCGCGCAGGTCAAGAAAGAATGCGGCTACGAGATCCGCGAGCTCAACCTCGGCGGCGGTCTCGGCGTGCGCTACACCGAATACGACAGAGAGATATCCTACACCGATGCGATATCGGATATCGCGAAGATCGTGCGCTCCTTCTGCGTCACCCACGGCATAAAGATGCCCAAGGTACTGCTTGAGCCCGGTCGCTCGCTCGTCGCAGCGGCAGGCGCAACTCTCTATACCGTAGGCTCGGTCAAACAGATCCCCGGATTCCGTACATACGTCTCGGTCGACGGCGGTATGCCCGACAACCCGAGATACGCGCTCTATCAGTCGCAGTACACCGCTCTTATCGCCAACAAGGCATCCATGCCCAAGGACGTGCGCGTCACTTTGGCAGGCAGATGCTGTGAGTCGGGCGACCTGCTCGGAGAGAATATGGAGCTGCAGAGCGCCGAGAGAGGCGACATCCTCGCGGTGCTCGTTACGGGCGCTTACAACTACTCAATGGCGTCGAATTACAACCGCATCCCCCGTCCACCCGTGATAATGGTCAAGGACGGCGAGGCAAGAGTCGCGGTCAGACGCGAGACCTACGAGGACATCGTAAGAAACGACGTTCTTTAAGCTTTTGGAGATAAATTATGTTGTTCGACATCATCCGAAGCATACATTCGGGCAGCGCAGAGTCTCTCAAGCTCTCGATCGCTATCGCTCTGATCTCGATACCGATATTCCTGCTCGCCCTCTCGCTTCACGAGGCGGCGCACGGATTTGTAGCCTACAAACTCGGAGACTCCACGGCAAAGCTCTACGGCAGACTGACGCTCAATCCCTTCAAGCACTTTGACGTCATCGGCTTCGTTATGCTTATGCTCGTCGGCTTCGGTTGGGCAAAGCCCGTGCCGATAGACACGCGCAACTTCAAAAAGCCGAAGAGAGATATGGCGATCAGCGCGGTCGCAGGACCGATATCAAATCTTCTGCTCGCGCTCGTCTTTGCAGTGCTCTTCAAGCTCTACTCCGAGTCCTTCTTCAGCCCCGCATTCGAAGAGATATGCTTCAGCGCGCCCTGGAGACTGCTCGGCATCTTCCTTTACTACGGGATCAGACTCAATATTATGTTCGCAATATTCAACCTGCTCCCGATCCCGCCCTTCGACGGCTCGAGACTTCTGCTCGCCGTCCTCCCCACGCATATCTACTTTAAAATACAGAAATACGAAAGATATATCCTCATCGTTCTAATCCTTCTTCTCTTCACCGGCATTCTCGACGTTCCGCTCAGCTTCTGTATTGAGAAGATCACAGACCTTTATATGTGGATATTCAGCATCCCCGAAAACCTGCCGTACTATCTGTTGGCATCCTTAATAATGTAACTAAAACACCTTGGGAGAATTATGGAATCGCTTACTTATAAGCTCGAGCAATTCGAGGGTCCCCTCGATCTGCTCCTGACTCTGATACAAAAGAATAAAGTGAGCATTACCGATATCCCGATCGCGCTTATCTGCGACCAATATATCGAGTATATATCAAAGGCAGAGGCGCTTGATATGGAGCTTGCATCCGAATTCATCGTGATGGCGAGCGAGCTTATGCTCATCAAAACAAAAATGCTCCTCCCAAAGACCGAGGAGGAGAGCGAGGACCCCAGAGCAACGCTTACCGATGCCCTTTTGCGCTATCAGCAGGCAAAGGAAGCGGCACAGAAGCTCTCGCCCCTCTACGCGTACTACAGCGGCAGAATGGTCAAGGATACCGACGAGATCTCGATCGACAAGACCTTCGTTGCCGATCAGGACGTGACCGCACTCTGCGCGGCCGTACGGCGCATAGTTGCCTACAACAACGCGCTCGAGCAGGCGGCGACCACTACCTTCAAGCCGATGATCAGCAAGCCGATAATACCCGTCGAGATCAAGATAGTCTCGATCATCAAAAAGATAGAAAAGCAGGGCACGGCAAGCCTCAACGAGCTTTTGCTTGGCGAAGCCACTCTGCCCGATGTGATAGCATCCTTCCTCGGAGTGCTTGAGCTTATCAAGGTCCGCAAGCTGCTCATAGCAGATACGGTCGACGGAGAATGGACGCGCGAGAACGCCGTCCTCGGTGTGAACACAAGATTTATCATCAACGAAAACAAGGACGATATCGAAGAGAGCGAATACCTGCTCGACGGCGAGGACGGCGACGGGGAAGGTCAGCTCACGGTAGAGATCCCCGCGGCCGACGCAAAGTAACGGAGGAGATATGACAGAAGAGATAAAAAAAGAACAGACCTCCGATGCCGACGGCGCGGACGTCATAAAAAGCATTGAGGGAGCCATCGAGGCGATACTCTACGCCGCAGGCTACCCCGTCAAATACGAGAAGATCGCAGAGGTCCTCGGACTTGATCTGCAAAACACCAAAACGCTTATCTCTCATATGCGTGAGCAATACAACGCTGAGAACTCAAAACACGGCATCAGCCTTCTGATGTTCGAGGACACCTGCCAATTCTGCACCAAAGAGCAATACGCGCCCTATATACGCGAGGCTCTCGGCATAAGACGCGGCGGAAATCTCTCGGCATCCTCGATGGAGGTGCTGGCGATAGTCGCCTACAATCAGCCCGTCACACGCTCGTTCGTGGATCAGGTCAGAGGCGTTGACAGCTCTTATGCGGTCAACTCGCTGATAGACAAGGCTCTGATCGAGGCGTGCGGCAGACTTGACGCACCCGGCAGACCGATGCTATACGCGACCACAGAGAAATTCCTGCGCGTCTTCGGACTGCGCTCGCTCTCCGAGCTGCCCGAGACCGAGGTAATGATACCCAAGCAGGATGCTCCCGCTCTCATCGAGGATGACGGACAGATCTCGATGGACGACACGGACGACCGCGCAGGCGAGAGCTCTGAGGTCGAGGAAATATAACAAAAGCATTTAAAAAAGCAAATTTTTGGTAGAAAGGAGGAAAATATGCCCGCTCTGATAACTATCGGCATCATACTTCTTTTCTTCGTTTTTCTCCTGACGCTCAAGGCGACCGTCACGATCGTCTACGCAGGAGAGGTACAGCTCTTTCTGAGGGTGCTTTTCTTCAATATAAAACTCGTACCCGCAAAGAAGAAAAAGTACAAAAAATCAATGAGTGCAAAAAAGGCGCAGAAGATCAAGGATCGCGATGCTAAGAAAAAAGCCAAGAAGCTTGCGAAAAGAGAAGAAAAAAAGCAAGCTAAGGAAGAAGAAAAAAAGGCTATCGCCAAAGGAGAGGTCAAAAAGGAGAAGAAGAGCCCCGGGGAGATCCTCGATCTCGTCTCGCTCGTCGCCAACCTCATCAAACAGGTCGTCGGCAAATTCTTCGGACATCTGACCATCAAGCTCGCGCGCATCAGGCTCAAGATCGCGACGGGCGACGCGGCTACCACCGCTATAACCTACGGCGCGGTCACGCAGGCGATCAACCTGCTCTTCCCCGTCCTTGACAATATAAGGACCGTAAAGACTCCCAACGCAAAGCAGATAGAAGTGCTCGCGGATTTCTGCTCCGAGGAGAGCGAGATCGACATAAAGATCAGCTTCGGTCTTCGCGTGTGGCACATCTTCCACGTTGCGTTTGCGGCGCTTGGCGAGCTTATCAAGTATTTCTTCAAGTCTATGAAGCGCAAGAGCGATAAAAACGCTTAAATTTTATACAGATCAAGATTTATTTTATCATTAACGGTGAAAGGAATAAAACTATGGCAACCGAAAACAAAATTCCGGAAATTATCAAATCCTCAATGGAAAACATTCGCTCGATGGTAGATGCAAACACCATCATCGGCGATCCCGTCAACGCTACGGGCGGAACGGTTATCATTCCGATTTCCAAGGTTTCGGTCGGTATCGCTTCGGGCGGTGTTGACTACCACGCGAAGAAGGATGCTCAGATCCGCCCCCAGAACTTCGGTGGCGGCGGCGGAACAGGTCTTTCCGTTACCCCCGTTGGCTTCCTCGTTTGTGACAAGGACGGCGGAGTTGAGTTCATCAACGTAAGCGCTAAGGGCAAGCCCGATCCCGTTGACCAGATCGCTGACCTCGTAGAGCGCACTCCCGACATCATCGCAAAGATCAAGAACCTCTTCGCTAAGGACAAGAGTGAGGAAGAGGACACCGAAGAAGAGGCGGCTGAGTAAAGCTTGTCTCTCGCTCGTTTGATGAATATTCTTGCTTCTTGCCGTATAAATATATTGTGAGAAGCAAGATTTTGTCAGACGAGGTGCTAAATGAAAAGCAAAAAAGCCAAAAAAAGAGCGAGAGTTCTCTCGCTTCTCTTGTCGTGCGCTCTGATCGCATTTTTACTGCCGATCAATGCAAAAAATGGCGACCTTCCCGTGTTTTTGGGAGAGGATATTTCGGCAGAGAGCGCAATTCTGATCGATCTCGATCAAAAAAGCACGATCTTCGAAAAGAACTCAAAAAAGCGTATGGGAGAAGCAAGCACGACAAAGATAATGACGGCACTCGTCGTTGCAGAGCGGCTTCCGCTTAATAAAAAGGTCACTGTTCCCTCGGCTGCCGTCGGCGTCGAGGGCTCGTCTGTCTATCTGTGCGAAGGCGAGATACTCACAGTCAGGGAGCTCCTGCTCGCACTTTTGCTCGAGTCGGCAAACGACGCCGCCGTCGCGCTCGCGATAGCAACGGCGGGAAGCGTCGAGAGCTTCTCCGCGCTGATGAACGCGCGCGCCCGCGAGCTCGGGCTTTGCGACACGCATTTTTGCAATCCGCACGGACTTTTCGACGAGGACCACTACACCACCGCGCAGGATCTTGCACTCATAAGTGCCGCCGCGCTTGAAAACGAGGATCTGCGTGAAATATTTTCTACGAAAAAGGCCACCGTTCCCTGCAAGGTCACAAGTGACGATCCCGACGGAGACGGTGTAAGATATCTGAAAAACCACAACCGTATGCTCTCGCTCTACGAGGGTGCGATCGGGCTGAAGACAGGCTACACAAAAGCCACAGGACGATGTCTCGTCAGTGCCGCGGAGCGCGACGGAATGACGCTTATCGCGGTCACGCTGAACGCGCCTGACGATTGGCGCGATCACACGGCGATGCTCGACTACGGCTTTTCTGCCTACGAGCGCGTAACGCTTCTCGACGCGGGCGAGCTTCGCTACAGCTACGCGGTAAGCGGCGGCGAGCGCGAGCAGGTGATTGCCACCAACTCAGAGCCGATAATTCTGACTCTGCCGCGCGCAAGAGAGAGCACACAGACCGCCGTTTGCTTTCCCCAACGCTTCGAGTTCGCTCCGATAAACAAGGGAGATGAGCTCGGGTATGTAACGGTGAGCTGCGGCAATCTCAGCGCGAGCTCTCCGCTCGTCGCGTATGAGAGCGTGGAGCGCGCTAAAAGATCAAAATTCAGGTTGTTTACATAGGAATTAACGGTATGGAATCTGTAAAGCTTCAAAAATTTTTCTCGGACTGCGGAGTTATGTCGCGCAGAGCCGCCGAGGAGGAAATAAAGATGGGGCGCGTCAAGGTAAACGGCTCGGTCGCCGAGCTTGGACTGCGTATAGATCCCGAGACCGACGTGGTAGAGTACCGCGGACGGCGGATAACGCGCAGCGGAGAGGAGAAGATCTGCATTCTTCTCAACAAGCCGCGCGGATTTGTCACCACGCTCTCGGACGAAAAAGGGCGGCGCACGGTCGCCGAGCTTGTCGCGTCGGTCGGCAGGCGCGTCTATCCCGTCGGCAGACTTGATATGGATTCGGACGGACTTCTGCTTCTGACCGACGACGGCGAGCTTGCAAACCGCCTTACGCATCCGCGCCACGAGATACCGAAGATATATCACGTCACGGTGTCGGGCGAGGTAAGCGCGGAGCAGCTCTCTGCCCTTCGCGCGCCAATGGAACTCGACGGCTACGAAATTCTCCCCGTCAGGACCGAGGTGGTCGCGAGCGACTGCAGATCGATCGTGCTCGAGATGACGCTCTACGAGGGCAGAAACCGACAGATACGCAGGATGTGCGAAAAGGTAGGGCTCAAGATCAGCCGCCTTTGCCGCGTGGCAATAGGTGAGATAGAGCTCGGAGAGCTCGAAACAGGAAAATACAGACAGCTCACACCCGACGAGGTCGCCTACCTCAAGGGCGAGATAAAAACAATTCGAAAGGATACGAAAAATGCTTAAGGTTCTTCCCATTCAATCAAAGATCAATCAGGAGGAGATCTGCCTTCGCTGCGGAGTGGAGTACGATCCCGACCTGCTCGCATATTCGGCAACCGTTGACGACGAGCTCGCAGGCGTTTGCCAATTCAAACTTACCGACAAGGGCGGAATGGTCTACGACCTCGCGCCCGTCAAGGACTCGTTCGACTTCGAGGCGATGTTCGTTCTCGGCAGAGGCACGCTCAATTTCATCGACCTCTGCGGCGTGCATTACGCAATATATCGCGGCGAGGTCAAGGACGAGCAGACCGAGCGACTCGTCAAAGCCGTCGGCTTCAAGCTCACCGAGCGCGGCACCTACGAGGTCAACCTCGAAGGCTTCTTCACCGATCACTGCCATAAGGATTGAGAGTTAGCTTGGAGTAGGAATAGGACGCGTTTTCTTGTTCTTTTCTTGAAAGAAAAGAACCAAAAGAACTTCCTGCGGGGTTGGTCGAGGGTTTGTACGTGACTTGTACCAATATTCCCTACGGGGGTTTGGGATATTGTAAGCCAAAGCGACATCCCCGATCTGTAATTTAATATCAATGCGATGTAGAAACACGCGGACAGCTATGTGATATGCACCCCAAAAGTTAGACACTTTTGGAGGTGCATATTTTTATGGCAAAAAAGGGAACAAAACAGAAAAAATATAGTGCAGAATTTAAAATTTGTGTTATAATGGATATGCGAGAACATCATTTAGGGTATAGGGAAACAGTACGAAAGTATTGGGAAACCAA
>JAGBIA010000097.1 GCA_017935225.1 Clostridia bacterium
CAACGATAAGATGGTAATGCAGAGACTCAAGGAAGCAGCAGAGAAGGCTAAGATCGAGCTTTCCGGTATGTCCAGCACCAACATCAATCTCCCCTTCATCACTGCGACCGCGGCAGGTCCTCTCCACTTCGATGCAACTCTTACCAGAGCTGAGTTCGACAGAATTACCGCAGATCTCGTTGAGGCTACTATGGGCCCGACCAGACAGGTTCTCTCCGACTCCGGTCTTAAGGCAAGCGAGGTTGACAAGGTTCTTCTCGTAGGTGGTTCGACCAGAATTCCCGCAGTTCAGGAAGCAGTTAAGAAGTTCATCGGTAAAGAGCCCTTCAAGGGCATCAACCCCGACGAGTGCGTAGCTCTCGGCGCGGCTATTCAGGGCGGTGTTCTTGGCGGCGACGTTAAGGATCTTCTCCTTCTCGACGTAACTCCTCTCTCTCTCGGTATCGAGACTCTCGGCGGAGTATTCAACAAGATCATCGAGCGAAATACCACTATCCCCGTAAAGAAGAGCCAGGTATACTCTACCGCGGCTGACGGTCAGACCTCGGTTGAGATCCACGTTCTTCAGGGTGAGCGCGAGATGGCGGCTTATAACACCACTCTCGGCAGATTCAACCTTGACGGCATTCCCGCAGCTCCTCGCGGAGTACCTCAGATCGAGGTAACCTTCGATATCGACGCTAACGGTATCGTAAACGTAACCGCAAAGGATCTCGGCACCGGTAAGGAGCAGCATATCACCATCACTTCCTCTACCAATATGTCTCAGGCAGACATCGACAAGGCTATCAAGGATGCCGAGAAGTTCGCTGAAGAGGACAAGAAGCAGAAGGAAGCAGTTGATACCAAGAACCGCGCTGAATCTCTCGTATTCCAGTCCGAGAAGACTCTCAATGAAGTCGGCGACAAGGTATCCGACGCTGATAAAGAGCCCGTAAAGGCAGCTCTTGAGGATCTCAAGAACACCATCCCCGGCGGCAACACCGAGGATATCAAGGCAAAGACCGAGGCTCTCGAGAAGGCGTTCTACGCACTCTCCGAGAAGCTCTACGCTCAGCAGGCACCTAACGGCAACCCCGGCGATATGGGCGGCAACGGCGCAAACGGTGGCGACGGAACCTACTATAACGCAGATTACGAGGATAAGACAAACGACTAATTAAGAATTGCGCGCTAAACGGCAGAAATGCCGTTTAGCGCATAAGTCGTTTATAGAAGTATAAAATTTTCTAACATTAACGAGGCAAATATGGCAGACAAACGTGATTATTACGAGGTGTTGGGACTTGCTAAAGGGGCGAGCGACGCCGATATAAAGAAGGCTTATCGCTCTATGGCAAAGAAATATCACCCCGATATGAATCCGGGAGACGCAGAGGCAGAAGCAAAATTTAAGGAAGTCAACGAGGCGTACGCGGTTCTCTCGGATGCCGACAAGAAGGCGCAGTACGATCAGTTCGGTCACGCAGCCTTCGATCAGACGGCAGGCGGTGGCGGATACGGCGGCTTTGGCGGATTTTCTGACTTTGGTGACATCGGAGATATATTCGGCAGCTTTTTCGGAGGCGGCTTTGGCAGCGCAAGACAGAACAGAAACGCTCCTATGCGCGGCGAGGACGTTCCCGCAAGAGTTACGGTTACATTTGAAGAGGCGGCATTCGGCGTCAAGAAGGACGTTTCCTTTAACCGCATACAGAAATGCTCGGATTGCGGCGGATCGGGCGCGCAGAAGGGAAGCTCGGCAGAGACTTGTAGTGCCTGCGGAGGCAGCGGTCAGCGCCGCGTAACTCAGCGCATAGGCGGTATGGCATTCCAGTCGACCACCACTTGTGACGCCTGCAGAGGTAGCGGAAAGATCATCAAAAATCCTTGCTCCAACTGTCGCGGTACGGGATACGTCAAGGTTTCCAAGAAGCTCTCGGTCAACATTCCCGCGGGAATTAACGACGGCGAGCGTATCGCACTTCGCGGACAGGGCTGTGACGGCAGAAACGGCGGTCCTGCGGGCGACCTTATCATCACCGTTTCGGTAAAGAAGCATCCATTCTTCGAGCGAGACGGATACAACATCTATTGCGACGTTCCGCTCACGGTAGCCGAGGCAACGCTCGGTGCTGAGATCGACGTTCCCACACTCGAGGGTAATCAGAAATTTACCATTCCCGAGGGAACTCAGGGCGGCACGCAGTTCACACTCAAGCAGAAGGGAATTCCTTACGTAAATAACTCCAACCGCCGCGGAGATCTCATTTTCACGACCGTGATCGAGATTCCGAGAGGACTCAGTGAGAAGCAAAAGGAGCATATGAGAGCCTTTGCCGAGTCCTGCAAGGAGACTAACTACACGAAGAAGAACAGCTTCTTCAAGAGAATTTTTGATAAGAAATAAAGGATATTGCTATGACTGATAAAGATTATACCTGCGAGGATTGGGGTACACAAAGCGAATGGACACAGATAAAGGTCAAGGTAAAGCTCGAGCGACTTGACGAGGCTGTGGCAATTATGAATATGGTCTCCAATTATCTGCAGATCGAGGACTATAGCGACATAGATCTCAAGACCTGCTACGGCGACCTTATCGACGAAGCAATACTCAACGCGGATAAGACCGTGGCATATGTGTCGGTCTATCTCCCCATCGACGGTGGCGTTGCCGATACTCTCGTTTTTCTGCGCGAGAGATTTGGCGCGCTTAATCCCGAGGCCGAGATCACGGTCAGCGGTGTAAATGAGGAGGATTGGGCGAATTCCTGGAAGGCATACTATAAGCCTATCAAGATCGGCGAGCGCATCGTTATCGTTCCCGCGTGGGAGAAGTACAGTGCGGAAGAGGGCGAGATAATCGTCAGAATGGATCCCGGAATGGCATTCGGCACGGGTACGCACGAGACTACAAGACTCGTTATAAAGCTCCTTGAGAAGTACATAAAGAACGGCATGCGAGTCGCAGACGTCGGTTGTGGAAGCGGTATCCTTGCTATTTGCGCATCAAAGCTCGGCGCGGGTGAGTGCAAGGCTTACGATATCGATCCCGTGGCAGTAAAGGTCGCTAATGAGAACATCAAGGATAGCGGACTTACTAACGTCACCTGCGAGGTATCCGATCTGCTCAAGCAGGTAGATAAGAGCGGTGGCACTTACGACGTTATCTGCGCAAATATCGTTGCGGATATCATCATCAGAATGATGCCCGACGTTGGCGCGCTTATGGACGAAAACTCGGTAATTCTCGCCTCGGGAATTATCGTCGAGCGTTCAGAGGACGTCATCAACGGATTTGAAGAGCACGGATTTAAGATCGTCGAGAGAATTGACGAGAACGGCTGGTGTGCGCTCGCAGTACAAAAGGCATAAATATATTCAAAAGAGCCTTTTTCGGACGAAGAAGGCTCTTTTTGATAAATCAAAACGTTAAGGAATATAAAATGAGCATTATAAAAAACGAAATACCGATATTGGAGTTTGATACCGAGCAAACGGCGGTTATCAATCCTGGTCACAGAGAAATAGGTTTGAAGCTCCCGAAAAAGTGCGTGTTCGCTTTTCTCGGTGAGTATATAGATGAATACGCAAGCAAGACGGACACGCGAAAGGTGTCTGAGTTCGACAGCACAACGAAGCTTTACCCGATCTACGTAACGAAATACAAGGGCGAAGAAGTGGTGCTCTGCCAAGCCCCCGTCGGAGCTGCGCCTGCGGCGCAGATACTTGATTGGCTGATCGGTTACGGTGTGCGCGAGATCATCTCCG
This sequence comes from Clostridia bacterium, assembly GCA_017935225.1. Lineage (GTDB taxonomy): Bacteria > Bacillota > Clostridia > Oscillospirales > CAG-272 > HGM12713. The sequence continues at coordinate 3,754 of JAGBIA010000097.1, forward strand.
CAGGCTCTTGCGGTGCGCTTGAAAAGTTTCCCGAAAGCACGTTCCTTGTGCCGAAAAAGGCTCTGCGCGATGAGGGTGCATCCTATCACTACGCGCCACCCTCACGCTTTATGGAGATCAGCGATAGAGCGAGGAAAGCAATTGAAGAAACCGTAACCCAACACGGAATGAAATATAGGGAGGTCATCACTTGGTCAACCGACGGATTTTACCGTGAAACCAAGGAAAAGGTCGCATACCGCAAGAGCGAGGGGTGCGCGGTCGTTGAAATGGAGTGTTCGGCGCGTGCCGCCGTTGCCTCTTTCAGAGATGCTACTTGGGGAATGATACTCTACACCGCAGACAGCCTTGCCGACGTGGATAAATACGACGAGCGAAATTGGGGCGGCAACGCATACGAATATGCGCTGACACTCTGTCTTGATGCGGTGCTGAAGCTGTAAGGAGAATTACTATGTCAAGAATAGAAGAAGTTGAACTTACAAATATGTGTATGATCTGCGACGGCAACGGTAACGTGCTTGTACAGAACAAGGTGAATCATCCCACTTGGCATGGATGGAATTTTCCCGGCGGTCACGTTGAAAAGGGTGAATACGTTACGCCATCCGTTATCCGTGAAATGCAGGAAGAAACGGGACTTACCATTGAAAATCCAAGACTTTGTGGCATCAAGGAGTTCCACAAACTAAAAGACGGAAAGCGCTATATCGTCTTTATCTATATCGCAGATAAATTTACGGGCGAGTTGAAAGCATCGAATGAAGGTGAGATATTTTGGTATCCTCTCTCCGAGCTTGCAAAGTCGGACAAACTGATTGACGGTTTTGGCGAAATGCTCCCCGTGTTCACGAACAATGAAATCAGCGAAATCTATTACGAGAGAACCGCTGATGATTTTAAGACAAAATATTGTTAATTATGAGGTCAATTATGGAAGAATTTATTTTAATACGACCGACGAGCGAATACGCAAGTCAGATCGCAGAGTACAGACAAGAGTTCCTCGACGAAGGCGGCTCTATGGACGGTTGCGGTCCTCTGCGTAGATTTGATGATCCTGAAGAATTCATACAGCTGTGTAGGGACTACGAGGATCCGGAAACTGTTCCTTCGCATTTAGTTCCCGCTACGCAGTTTATTTTTGTTCGCAAGAGCGATAATCGACTCGTCGGAATGCTTCAAGTCAGACACAAATTCAACGATTATCTTGAAAAATACGCAGGTCATATCGGCTATTCCGTCAGACCGAGCGAGCGTCGCAAGGGATATGCCAAAGAAATGCTCAAAATGGCACTTCCGTTTTGCCGCGAGATCGGACTTGATAAGGTCCTGATTTCTTGCATAGACGAAAATATCGGAAGTGAGAAAACCATTCTTGCCAACGGCGGCGTTTATGAATCAACAGTACATGAACCGAATGATAACGTGGATCTGAAAAGATTTTGGATCACTTTAGAATAGAGCAAAGGATAAAAACTAATGGAACTCTGGGACTTATACAATAAAGACCGCGAGCTTATCGGTAAAACGCACGTAAGGGGTGAAGCGATACCCGACGGGTGCTTTCATCTTGTCGTTCACGTTTGGATACGCAACAAGCAAGGTAAATATCTGATCTCGCAACGGAGCGAAAATCGCCCGACATTTCCGCTCATGTGGGAGTGCGTAGGCGGCTCGGTGACGGTAGGCGAGGATAGTCTTGCGGGTGCTCTTCGTGAGACGATTGAGGAGGTAGGGATCGCGCTCGATCCCACATCGGGAAGGATGGTTTTCTCGCGTGTGCGTGATTACGTTGGCGGAAAGCGGTTCGGTGATATTATGGACGTGTGGCTGTTTGACTTTGACGGCGACGCCGACCTTGACGCGGCAACGACCGACGAGGTTGCGGACGTTCGCTGGATGAGTTGCGATGAGATACGCACACTTTTCGAGGAAGGGAAGCTTGTACACACGCTCGGGTATTTCTTTACGGAGGTTGAAAGAAAGTAATGTCAGATATACTTTTCAAAACAGACAATTATGTTTTTTCGTACCGTGTCGGTGGACTTCTGATCAGGGGCGGCAAGGTGCTTATGCAAAAGGCGGCCGGGGATGACGGCTATGCCTTTATCGGCGGCCACGTTGCTTTTGGCGAAACGACCGCAGAAACCATCGTAAGAGAATTTAAGGAAGAGATCGGCGCTGACATAAAGGTTGAGCGGCTCATAATGGTGAATGAGAACTTCTTTCCGTGGGGCAATCGTCCTTGTCAGCAGATAAACCTATACTATTTGGTTTCCTTGAAGGACGAAACGCAGATTCCTCTCGATAGAAATTTCAAGGCACTCGACGAACTTGGCAACGAGCGTATTGAGCTTGATATGTGTTGGATACCGCTTGAAGACGTTCCGAGCAAGAACATCTATCCGCCGCAGGCAAAGGAATACATCGTAAATGTCCCCGACGAGATCGTGTACTTTGTTTATAAGGAGTAAGCTATGAGGTTTGAACTACTCTCTCCGGCTAACGTAGATCTGTATATAAGATATTTAAAAAAAGCTCTTTCAGAAGAACCCGATATGATGCTTGCCTCGCAGATCGATGAAACTGCTATAAAGAAAAGGCTCTGCGATTCTTTTTTTCAAAGCAAGAAGTCTATCCTCGCAATCGAAAATGATGAAGTTGTTGGCAGAATCGAATATCACTTTTACGGTTGCTTACAGGACGGGTACAGAATGGCTTACGTCGATTGGGTGTACGTTTTGCCCGAAAACAGACATCAAGGTGTCGCGCAGCAACTCTTTAGAGAATTTGAAAAAGACTGCCAAAATAACAGCATTGATCAATATTATTTGTTCCGTGCAACAAATGCTAATGCGGACAAGTTCTACTACAGCTTTGAAAATTCAACTATAGCAGATGAGCCGGTTTTAAGAAAAAATATTAGTGAAAAATAAGAGTTTTGCCCCCTACGGCGTAGGGGGCAATTTTTATATCGTTCCGGTAATTGTATATTCAATCATTCCGGGTGTTACGGTTACGATGCCGGTGGTCGCATCGCGAACGAAGGTCGCCGCGGGAACGCTTACGGCAGTTGTGGTTCCGGCGGGCACTGTGAGCGTGCCGTCAACGTAGGAATACTCGTTAGCCGGGAGCAAAGTGCCGTCGCGAGATACGGTGATATTAGTAGGCGCGGGGTTAAACGTGTCGGTCAGCACTACGTTCTCAGCCGCGATATTGCCGTAGTTGTAGATGCGGATGGTGTAGGTTACGGTGTCGCCGCAGATCACGGGATTGGGCGACATCTGCTTGAATACGCTTACGTTAGCGGCAGAAACTGCGGTTATAGTTGCGCTTGCAGTTCCGTCTGCACAATCAGAGTCGCTCGTCAGCGTTGCAGTGTTGGTTATTCCTGCTTCGACATCAAGCGGCGCGTATTCATTGACGGCGGCGCGGTAGACGATATTCGCGGTCGCGCCTGCGGGGAGAGTGGGGAAGCTGAACACAAGTGAGCCTGCCGTCGCGGTGTCGACCGTAAGCTGTGCACTCACGTCCTGACCGTCGATAAGCAGAAGAGCAGGGGGCGCGTAGGTGAGGGGCGTCAGCTCAAGCGTGCCGAAAACGAACGTGCCGAGGTCGTCGGTGATGCTGACGTTCGTGATAGCAGACGTTGACGTGTTGGTCATACTGAGAATATAGGTTACGACCTCGTCTTCGCCGTAGGTCTCGCCAAGCGTGGTTTTCGTGAAGCTGATAGCCGATTCAAGACCGATCTCGGCAAGATTAGACACCTTGGTTTCGGTAATACCGCCCGAGGTGTAGCTGACTGTAGCAAAATTTTCTATAGTTGCCATTGTTTACTCCTGAATATATTTTAGAAGGCACTCAAAGATCAACGTCCTTGAGTGCCTCGTTATTATTATATGCAGTTGTGAGCGCGTCTGACAGAGATCAAAGCTTTACGTCGATGTCGTACAGAGTCGCCGAGTGCGTGGAATAAACGCAGATACGGCGGCAGGGCTTGCCCCATAGAAGCTCAATCGCCTTTGCGTAATAGGAAAGCTGAAGTCCGTGCGTTTCGTTCATTTTCTTTGCCGCCAGCGCGTAGTTCTCGCGTTCCTCACGCGTAAGTCGGTCGGTCTTGTAGTCGTAGAGCGATATCTCGCCGTCCTCGTCTATCAAAAGGAGGTCGATAACACCCTGGACTGCAAGTGTCTCGTCGCGCATCCTCTCAAGCAGCTCAGGGTCGGATGAGAATTTGTCCACGGGGAGCTCAACGTTAAATCTCTGTTCTCGGATCACCTGCTTTGAACTGAGTATCAGCTCGATCAGCTCGCTATGAAGGAACTTTTCAAGCTCCGTGAGGTACACAAGATCCTTTGTGCTCTCGGGAATAAACTTCAGCTCAGCAAGCCTTGCAAGCTCCTCGGATGCACCCTTGGCTCTCGCGTTTTTGTAGTCGCAGAACTGCAAAAACAGATGCGTTGCTGTGCCTCTCTCGGCGCTGCTCGCGCCCGAGGGCGCGCCGCTAAGGAAGAAGTCGGGCACGCTCGCCTTTTGCTCGGTGGCAAAGAGTTCGAGGCTCTCGTCGTTCTCGTCAAGAATGTCGGGATAGAGCCTCGATACCGAGAGCTTAGAGGGAACACGCGAGAGCGCGGAGTATTCGTACTTGAAGTCAAATTGCTTGCACAGATTTTTGACGAGAGCTTCGTCGATCTCGACGTTTTCCTCGTCGGAGGCTTCAAGCGCGGTCGCACTCACGTCCGCGATCTTATCAAGCGGAATACATTCAAGCTCGTAAGAGTCCTCGTCTTTCGCGGCAAGCGCGGTGAGCGTCCAATCGAGGTAAGACGAGCACTTATTGAGTATCGTGTAACGGTTGAGCAGTCGCGCGTTGGCTTCTGCCTTATCGGAGAGCTTGTCAAGCGTGTACGCGGTAGTTCCGCTAAGATAGAGCCTCTCTCTCGCTCTCGTGAGAGCAACGTAGAGAATACGCATCTCCTCTTCGATCTGCTTTGTGTAGATCTTGGATATGACCGCGTCGCGCATAGGGGTGTTGATACGCGCAAACCCGCTTCCGTCAGCCACCTTGAGCGCAATTCCCGAGGAATACTCAAACACCATACTGTTGCTGATGTCCTGTGGACGAATAGAGCCTGTGGTATTGCAGATAAAGCAAACGGGGAACTCAAGTCCTTTTGATTTGTGTATCGTCATCACCGAGACTCTGTCGGATGCGCCGCCTTTGTTCTCGCTTGCGAGCTTTCCGCCGTCGCGGATGACAGAATTGATGTATTCGACGAACTGATAAAGTCCCTTGAAGCTGCCGTTCTCAAACTTTCTCGCGTATTCGTAAAGTATGAGCAGATTTCCGCCCTCACCTCGACTGTCGGTCTGCGAGACGAGTCCCGACGCGATAAAACGCTCGGAGTAAAAAAGCATACGCAGAAATCTGTCTACGGGTAGCGAGGTCGCCTCGCTCTGCCAGCTCTCAAGCACGGAGATAAACTCGCGTGACTTCTCTGAAAGCTCGTTATCCTCGTTCTTTGCGTACTCACAAAGCGCGCCGAAGAGCGAGTAATTGCTTTTTACGTATCTGCGCAGAGTGATCAGATCGTCCATGGTAAAGTTGAATATCGGCGAGCGCAGAGTGCCTGCAAGATAGATATCTCGCTCGGGATTGTCGATCGTGTTGAGGATGCAGAGCACCATTAGCACGTCGGGATTTTCAAAATATCGCTCGCTGTCGGCAAGCGAGTAGAGAAGTCCTGCGCGCTCAAGCTCGGCTGTTATCGCGGGGATCATCGACTTTCCGCGGAAGAGGATCGCCACGTCACCCGGTGTGATCGGTGAGCCGTCTGCCTTCTTTTCTTCGCGCATAAGTCTTTTTATCTCGCTTGCGATGTATCTCGCATCCCAGACCTTTCTCGCATCCGAGTCAGTCACGATCTCCTCATCCTCAGCAATATCATCGGGGGGCGTGATCAGCGCGATCTTTACTTTTGGCGAGATATAGTCCTCACTCGGCGGTATCTTCGAGTAGCGCAGATCGTCCTCGGGCGTGTACCCGATGCTGTCGGCGCAGGCTGAGAATACCGTTGAGCAGACCGCGTTTGTAAAGTCGATGACGTTCTTGTCGCATCTGAAATTATCCGACATAAATATCGTTGCCTCATCTGAGTCCTCGGCAGATTGCAAAGGCGGAAAATCCCGTCTGTATTCTGCAAAAAGCATAGGCTCAGCGCCGCGAAAACCATATATACTCTGCTTTATGTCTCCTACCATAAAGCGATTGCCAGCACGTGCGATCGACTTGAAGATGGCATCCTGCACGCGATCGACATCCTGATACTCGTCGATGTAGATGTCGGTGTACTGTTCTGCGTAGCGGCGCGCGATCTCCGTGGGATTGCCTTCGCTATCAACGAGAAGTTTTAATGTATATCTGCGCACGTCCGAGAAGGTCATCATCGAAATTCTCGCCTTTGCTTCGTAAACCCGTGCCTCGAAATCGGATAGCAGGCGGTAGAGGATACCAAGCATTTTCGCGGTGTCCTTCATCGCGCGCGTGATAAGGCTTTGCGGCTTTGAATAGGTAGAAGCTATCAGCTTCTTGCGTTTGTTGTTGAACTCGGTTCGCAGATCCTGATATCGCTTTGCTTCCTCGGTCTTGTTCTTGGCGGAAAGACTTGAGAGAGAGATGGGCGAATAGGAATGCAGGAGATTTTGCGTGCCCTCGTAGCTCGCCTCAGGTCCTTTAAGAGCCTCCAGAAGAGAGGAAATATACGCGTGATCATACGCAAATGACGCGCCGTACGCGTTTTTCATATGCTCGTCGCACTCCATATACTCAAGCGCGGATGCGAAGATATCCTCGTAGTACTCAAGTATATCTACCGTGCTCGATCTTACGATCTCACCGTAGGGAGTCGACATAAAGTCTATCTCGGCATTCTCCTCGGTCTTGTGTGCACACTCCGCAACATATTCGATGCCCTCAGGGATCGAGGTCAGCTTGTCGTAGATGTCAAGCATAACGTCGGTTACGCGTGAGGCAGTCCTGACCGTACCGAAGCATTCGCAAAATGTAGGAAAATCCTTCTCGGTCGCATACATCCGATCAATGCTCTCGTCCATCGCGCGCCGTGCCATCAGCGCGTATTCCGACTCGTCAGCGAGACGGAACTTTGCAGAGAGTCCGAGAGTCGAGAAGTTGGAGCGTATAACGTCAAGATAGAAAGAGTCGATCGTGCATATCTTCGCGCTGCCTATCTTCATAAGCTGAGAAGCAAGATGCTTGCTTGTCGGATCGTCTGCAAGCGCGTCGCTAAGAGCCGCAAATATCCTTGCACGGAGCTCGGCGGCGGCGGAGCGTGTAAAGGTAACGATAAGCATCTGCGCGATGTCGGCAGGAGACTCCTTGTCTGTAATGCGGCGGATTATTCTTTCGGTGAGCGTTGCAGTCTTGCCAGAGCCTGCGGCTGCGCTGACGAGCAGCGTTTTGCCACGCGTGTTCATAGCGGCAGTCTGTGCGGGTGTCCAATTTCTTGCCATATCAGCGCTCACCTCCGTTTTGATTCATATTTCGGCAGATCGGTCTTGCCTCACAATAGGTGCAAGGGTCAGATTTTCCGTATCTTTGCGGCTTTGCATCGGCATTTCCCGAGTAGAGAGCACTCGCAAACTTTACTATAACCTTCTCGAGTCGCTCGTAAATATCTGCAAACGTGTCGGCAGAAGCTAACGCATCACCCTTGAGTGTGCCGTCCTTGTTCTTCTTGACACCTGCCAAAAATGTCGCATCAAGCTCGCGGTTCATCGCGAGGAGTATCTCTTCTTCGTTAAGTATAACCCCCGTGCGTTCGACTCCCTCAGCGGCTCTCTTCATTACCTCGTCCGCGTTGATATAATCGTCGATCTCGATCAGCGCGATGTTCGAGGAAAGATACATAACGCCTGCTGGAAGCGCATCCTTGCCGTCGGAAAGTCCGATAGAACGCTTGAATTCCTTCGAGCGATTTCTGCAAAGCGTGAAGAGATAGAGAAGCATCTGCAGATTGACTCCGCGGTCTACGTCCGAGAGCGAGAACTGCTTGGTTCCGGTCTTGTAGTCAACGACTCGCAGATAAACCTCACCGTCCTTGGAATATACGTCGACTCGGTCGACCATTCCCGAAAATGATACGGTAGTTCCGCTATCGAGCCTGAAGAACATCGGTGCGGGGTTAGCCTCGACTCCGTCCGCACGGAGTTCGAAGAATGAGGGGCGGAAATCACTCGCGGAGAATTCCTCGATAACGCTCTTTACAAGCAGTAGCGAGAGCGAGCGAAGTCGTCTGTAGGTGTGTTGTATTTTTGGGTCGTTAAGCAGATACTCGGGGCAAACGCTCTTAATATATCTCTCAACAGCCTCATCGGTCATCTTGATTATAGTCTCGTCATCGGCAAGATCCTGACCTTCATCGGTAGGAATACACTCCTTGATGAGATTTTCAAGCACGTAATGCACGAAAGTACCCATATCGTTCGATCTGAAATCTGCGATCTTGCTCTCGCGCAGACGGAGAACTGACGAGCAGTAGTAGCTGAAAGGACACTTGACGTACTTTTCAAATGAAGATGGAGAGAGATGAAGTGTCGAGCCGAGCGCGCGCGCGGCAGTTTCTTTGGAAACACTGCATGCGCTCTCACTTGCTTCACGCTTTGACGCGTCGGCAATATTCGGCACATATCCCTCAAGCGCGACTCTCAGCGACTCTCTCACGCGCGCATCCTCGATAATTCGAAGTACGGATGCCGCGTTCTTTGGCGCACCGACAAGATATTCGATATCGTCGCTTCTGCAGTTGTGCACTGTAAGCGACGGAAAAAGCTTCTTTACGCGATTGAACGCGAGCGACGGAAAACGCTCACCGCCGCCGATCTCCGAGCGGTGCGTGAAAATATAGAGCTTCTCTGATGGGATCGAGAAGGCACGCTCAACGTACATAAGCTCGTCGGATGAGCGTGAGTCGATATCGCTTGCAAGCTCAATTCCGAGATCCGCAAGCGCACGTCGGTCGCTTGACGAGAACATACCGCCGTCGTCGATGGCGGCAGGGAATTCATTTTCACATAGACCTATGACCATAGCGTACTTCTGTCCCGAGGCGCGAAGCATAGCCGCAGAACCGATAGTGACCTCGTCGATCGAGGTGGGAATACTTCCTATTTCGGTCTTATCAAATATGGTCTTAAGAATGAGCGAGAGCTCCTCATCATCGGCTTCCTCGTCCCCAATGGTCTCGCCGACCTCGGCAAGAGTCGAGAGTATAAGAGAATAAAGCCTTGAGAGCTCGCGCGCTTGCTTGAAGTCGCCTCGTTCAGCCGCTTTTTGTGCAAGTGTCGAGAGCTTGTCCTCAAGCGAGATGTCGCAGATATAGCTATAGATCGCGCGGCACTTGTCTGCTATCGTGTCAGAAGCGTCAAGCAGTAAGAAAAGCTTGAGCAGAGGCTCGCATATAGCCGCTCTTGCTCGATTGGCAGACTCAAGTATCTCCTTGCCTCGTTCGGATATCTCGGGCACGAAGCCGTCGGGGTTCATATTCCAATCGCCCTCATAGAAGCGAGAGCCGTGGATGCCCCAGGTGTTGACGTATTCCTCAAAAAGATACGCATCGTGCATATCTATATCGCAAAGTCCGGTCTTGAGATGCGAGAGAAGGTCGGATGCTTGCCAATTGTAACGCTTTATGCGGAGCGCGGAGAGTATAAGCTTTATTGCGGGCATCGAGCAAAGATCGCTCTTCTTAGAGAAGAAAAAGGGAACTTCTGCGCTCGCAAGCGCGCTGTCGATAATTCCTTCGTATTTCTGCGGATCGCGCATCACGATAACGATATCGCGCGCCCTCGCGCCCTCGCTCAGCAGTTTGCGTATGTGCGCCGCTACCGCCTCGCACTCGGAGTAAGGATTACTGCAGATCTCGCAGATGATACTTCCGTCAGGATTCGGTGTGTTGCTGCTCACCGTCGTGTCAAGCTTCCATAAGTTTTTTGTCAGATAAGCGAGTGTAGGGGAGCTCGTGCGTTTGTTTTCTCCAAGCGTGACCTCGGACGCTCCGCCGTGTCTCTCGGCAGAGCGTCTGAGAAGTGTCAGCGCGCGCGTGATGCTCTCGGTGCTGATGCGGGTGTCGTCGGGTGAGAGGAGCGGCAGAGTAATGCTTACGTTATCCGCCTGCTTGAAAATACTCTCGATAATTCTGTGCTGAACAGATGTAAATGACGTGAACGAGTCGATATATACGTTCGCACCCGCAAAGAAATTATGCTTTTCAAGAACGTCGGAGAGCTTTGAGAGGTCGTCGGCAGAGTCGCTGTATTTCTCGGATACGAAGTTATCAAAGCACGCGTAGATGAGTGCGAGATCGTAGAGTCTCATCCTCAGTGCAGAGCCCTCGGGGAGCTTCTTTGAAGCAAGCTCGAGATGCGCGGGATTGATACCCGATGCCTTGAATTCGTTGATGGTCGTGAGCATAAGATCGGTCATACCCGAGTCTGATGCGTGCGTTTTGAACTCAACGAGCAGAGGCTCGAGTTCGCGCAGAGTTTTCCACATAAGGAGCGAGCGCATAGGCTTTGTGACATAGGAATATGAGAGCCCACCGTACTCGCGGCATACTCTGTTGTAAAGTCGCGAGAAGCTCAATATCTCAAGCGAGAGCTGGGCACGCGTGCCGAGAAGCTCGAGTGCCTGACGCTCGAACTGCACAGCCTCCTGATCGGGAATGATAAGAAAGCTCTTTTTATTTTCTTTAAAGTCGCGTTCTATGCGGGAGAATATCTCTCGCGTCTTACCGCTTCCGTAACATCCAAAAATCAATTCGATCATAGTTTCTCCAAATCAATAGATCTCATTTACCGAGCGAGCCTCGGGAATGGCAATCTTGTTTTTGAACTTATAGTAATAATGTCGTCTGACGATGATGATATTTTCATCTTCTTTTCGTGAGGTGAAATAATATCTGCGTTTCTTGCTGATTCCGCGAGAGAAGAAAAATCCCTGAGTCACGATAACGCAGACACGGTCGGGATCTGCGGCTGCCGTCTCACGTACAAATCCCGCAAAATATGAATCGGGACGGATCGCGCTCTTCTTGGCGGGCAGAAACACGTAAACGTCTTTGTTCTTGACAAGCGGTCGGTTTATTCTCGTCGCGCGCCTGCTACCGAACACGGTCAAGGCTGTTCCGACTGCAGAGAAGAGAAAGATAAAGGGGAGCGCCACGATAAACGCAGAGGTCGAGATAAGAAAGATAGCACTCGACTTGATTATAGTCAGTATTATCAAAATTATCTGTATCGTAGTAGTAACGAATGCAAGGTGGCGCACTGTGTAGAGAATGTCCTTATAAACACGGAATAAAGACGCATTCCTCAGCGCCTTAAAAAAATAAGAAAAAGCATTTTCTTGTGAATATGTTTCCTGTCTTCTCGCCTGATGTGAGAAGGTCGACGCGATAGTATCTCGCTTTTGCAGAAGTCGCTTTGTAGACGGAGTTCCTCGCTCGATCTCACTCTTAAGAGATGCTATTTCGCGGCGCAAACGCTGATTTTCAAGCGTAAGCTCACGCAAAAGTGCCTTTTCGGATGCTTCTTTTTTATTCTTATTTGCCTTAGCTTTTTTTGCCATAGCAACCCTCTCAAAAAAGATATTTATACATTTATATTATAGCAGAAAAGTTCTTCAAAAACAAGAGAAAATAGTGATAAAGAGGTGATTTTTGCGGATTTTGTGTAATAATATGTAAAAATGCATACTAAGTTCAGTAACTGTTAGAAAATTCGTCATAAAATCTTCACAAAAGCAGAGTATAATTATAATCGTAGGCTGATAATTGATTTAGAAAGGATTATGATATGAAGGATTTGGAAAATGGTTTCGGCTCAATACCCGACGGCACCGAAGACCAGGACAACAAAGACTTAATTGAAAAGGTGACGGATAGTGTTCAAAATAATCAAGACATCGAAGAAAGCGTACAAGAAGGTAAGGAAGAACCTGAAGTCAAAATCGAAAGTAATGACGAAGAAAAAGAAGGCTCTCGTCCGCAAGAAGAAACAGCTTGCGCAAAAGGTGATCATACTGAAGGCGAAGCAGATAGAACTGACGGACAAGTTCGATCCGATGAAGCAGTAAAAGGCTATTCGTCTTACTACAAACCGCCGTACTACGTTCCCAATTTTACAGCAGGCAACAGTTCTGAGTACAGCTCTTCCGCAAAAGAGGAGATAAGACTCGATGAGAACAAACGCAAGACATCTTCGCATTGGGGAAAGACTTTTGTGCTTCTTTGCGCAATTCTCGTTTGCTTCCTTGCATCCTTTGTGCTTGGCGCGCTATCGGGTCCGTTTTTGCCGAACGTGTCTGTCGGTAAAGGCGGCACTCTCGATCTTAAGGACGAGTCTATTACCGTCGTAAAAAATTCTCCCACGCTTGATATAATTGAAAATATGCCCTCGGATTACGTTCCGCAGACTCTGCCCGAGGTCGTGCAGAAGGTCGGCAACAGCGTTGTTGAGATAAGCACATCGAGTGTCGTCACCGACCGCTTTTACGGTCAGTACGTGACCAGTGGCGCGGGCAGCGGAGTTATTATAGCGCAGAACGATGAGGCAGGATATCTGCTGACAAACCATCACGTTATCGAGAACGCAAAATCTATAACCGTTCGTCTTACCAATAAAGAAGAGTACAAGGCGACAGTGCTTGGCAGTAATAAAAATCTCGACCTCGCAGTCATCAGGATCGAAAAGAAGCTCAACGAGAGCTTTACCGTCGCTCCTATCGGAGACAGCTCAAAGCTTATCGTCGGTCAGGATATCATCGCTATCGGTAACCCCCTCGGATCGCTCGGTGGAACGGTCACCGACGGAATTGTCAGCGCACTTGACAGAAACGTGAGCATTGACGGCGTTTCGATGACTCTGCTTCAGCACAACGCTGCCATAAACCCCGGAAACTCGGGCGGCGCGCTTTTCGATATGATGGGCAACCTCGTCGGCATCGTAAATGCAAAGACATCCGAGACCGGAATTGAGGGACTTGGCTTTGCTATACCCGTAAATATCGCATTTGAGTATTTCAGAGGCATTATGCAGGCATCGTCTATCGGTGCGAGCGTTGATTACGGATATAACTCCGAGCGCATCTACGGAGTTTATGTTGTAAAGGCGGACGAGGACAGCAAATTCAAGCGTCTTGACCGCATTATTGACATTGAGGGAACCGAGATCAAGGATCTTAACGATTTTTATTCGCGCCTTGACGATTTTTCTACGGGTGACACAATCAAGATCACGGTCGTAAGAGAAAAGACAGAGACAGTTATAGAGGTCACTTTGAGCCAAAACTGATTTTGAGTTAATTTGAGTTAAAAAGAGGTTAGGATGTATCACATACTTGTTGTTGACGACGAATCGAGAATTCGTTCGATCATAAAAAAATATGCGGAGTTCGAGGGTCATACCGTCACCGAAGCGGCAGACGGAATGGAGGCTGTGCATTTCTGCAGAAGTGCCGAGTTTGACATCATAGTTATGGATATTATGATGCCCGAGCTCGACGGCTTCTCAGCGTGCAGAGAGATCAGAAAGATCACGCAGACACCCATAATAATGCTCTCGGCAAGAGGCGAGGAATACGACAAGATCAACGGCTTTGAGGTAGGAATCGACGATTACGTCGTTAAGCCTTTCTCGCCAAAGGAGCTTATGCTTCGTATTGAAGCCGTAATGAAGCGCGTAAAGCGCAATTATTCCGAAGCCGTTCAAAAGGAAAACGTCGTAATAAGTCTCGACAACGGAGGACTTAAGGCTGACGTTACCGCGCGACTCGTATATATTGACGGAGAGCGCATTGAGATGTCCCCGAAGGAGTACGATCTTTTCTTCTATATGCTCGCGAATCGTAATATCGCGATTTCAAGAGAAAAGTTTATCAGCGATGTCTGGGGATACGATTTCTACGGAGATGTCCGCACGCTTGATACGCACATCAAGCTTCTGCGCAAGAGTCTCGGGCGATACGCAAATCTTATAGTTACACTTCGCGGTGTAGGATATCGCTTTGAAGGTTAAGACATTTTTACTATAGACCGAAACTTAGGAGAGAGGAGAGGCAGCATGGAAGCAGAAAAGAATGCTCGTCCAAAAGGCCGTATACGCATTGGCATCAAATGGAAGATGTTTATGATCCTCTTTGCCTTTGTTTCGGTCTTTGTATTTGCTATCTGGCTCTTTCAGATCCAGATGCTGCACTATTTCTACCAGACCGCAAAGTTCAACGAGCTTGACAAGGTGGCAAAGGAGATCTCGCTCGTATTAGGAGACGATAACAAGGTCATAACGGTAGCCGAGACGAGTGCGGACGAGTTTTCAAACGATATCTGGGTCTACCGCGTAGAAGACGGTAGATTTGATGAAAACAATAAGCTCGTGCATTCGGATGGAACGCGCGAGGATATCGGATATTTCCTTGAACCGAACTTCGAAGATCTGTACGAGAGAGCACTTTCTAACAAAGATAAATATGTCGCCATCGTACCGATGCGAAACTTCAAGGGAAGCTACTACGAATTTAAAATTATCGCAGATAACACAAATGACGTAGGAAACTACCCATACGTTTCGGGAAACGTGAGAACGCTCAACGTAATTTACGTAAACGTAATTGAGCACGAGGATGCAAACTACGTGCTGTTTCAGCGAGCGAGCATCTCGCCACTCGTTACAATGATAAGTATGCTTGAAAATCAGGTTATGTTCACAGGGATACTTCTGGTGATCTTCGTTCTGATAATGGCAGCGATCATGGCAAAGCTCATCACAAAGCCTATCGAGCAGATCAACAGATCGGCTAAGAGTCTCGCACTCGGAAAATACGACACTGCGTTCGAAGGTAGAGGATACCGCGAGATCGACGAGCTGTCGGATACTCTCAACTTTGCGGCGCACGAGCTATCAAAGAACGACAGACTCCAAAAGGAGCTTATCTCCAACGTATCTCACGACCTGCGCACGCCGCTGACTATGATCAAAGGATATAGCGAGGTTATGCGTGACATTCCGGGGGAGAATACACCCGAGAACGTTCAGGTCATCATAGACGAGACGACGCGACTTACCGATCTCGTTAACGATATGCTTGATCTCTCAAAGCTCCAGGCAGGCTCGCGCGCACCCGATATGCGTGAATTCTGTCTTAGCGAGATGCTTCGAAGCACGATGCACAGATACGAAAAGCTCACGATGCAGGACGGATATACCATAGAGCTTTCAATCGATAAAAATGCGTACGTTATAGCCGACAGTACTATGATACTGCAGGTCATTTATAACCTGATCAATAACGCTATCAACTATTCGGGTGAGGACAAGCACGTAAGCGTGGTGCAGAAGCTTTCGGGCGACACGGTCACCGTGAGCATCACCGACACGGGCGAGGGAATTTCCGAGGAAAACATTCCGCTCATCTGGGATAGATATTATAAGGTCGATAAGGTACACAGACGAGCTACGGTAGGTACGGGACTCGGACTGTCTATAGTCAAGGAGATCCTCGAGCTTCACAATGCCACATACGGCGTGACGAGTGCTATCGGCGAGGGATCGACCTTCTGGTTTGAGCTTAAGACGTCGGACAGCAGTGAGTACGATGTTGAACTCGTAGATTTTTGACACTAAAGGAAAAATATGCTGACTTTTAATAATGAAAAGCTGAAAGGCGCACTCCGTTGCCCGATATGTAAAGCGGAGATGGATATATCAGAAAACGGATCTGCAACGCTGTTCTGCAAAGGTGCAAAAAAGCATTGTTACGACTTTGCGTCGGGCGGATACGTAAATCTCTGCCGTCCCGGGCAGAGCGGAGGAGGAGACTCCAAGCAGGCAGTGCGCGCGAGAAGTGATTTTCTTGATCTTGATTACTACGCGCCCGTGCGCGACAAGCTCTGCGAGCTGCTTTGCGGATTGCTTGATACACAAAAGCAGCCGATCATCATTGACGCAGGCTGCGGCGAGGGCTATTATTCAACTGCTATCGCCAAGCGCGGATTTGCTCTTGCGGGATTTGATCTGTCCAAATTTGCAACCGATGCTGCGGCAAAAAGAGCCAAGCGAGAGGAGATACACAACGCTTTCTACGGTGTAGCAAGCGTTTTTGAGCTACCGATAGCCGATGGCGCGGCAGATGCGGTCGTAAATATATTCGCGCCTTGCGTTGAAAGCGAGTATTCACGCGTATTGCGCGACGGAGGATACCTCATTATCGCTTGCGCAGGACCTGATCATCTGCTCGGACTCAAGAGAGCGATCTATCGAGAGATACACAAAAACGATACCCGCGCGGATATGCCGACGGCACTTTCCAATGTCGACTCGGCTCGCGTAAAATATGAGATAGATTTGAATTCGAATGCCGCTATCAAAAATCTCTTCGCGATGACACCGTACTATTGGAAGACCTCGCAGGAAGACGTAAAAAAGCTTGACGGACTCGACTCGCTCCACACCGAGATCGACGTTATCTTTGAAATATACAAAAAACAAGAAGGACGGACATTATGACTACACCCGAGATAACTTTGATAATTCCTATGTATAACGAAAACGCGATAATTGCCGATACCGCGAGAACGCTCCACGAATATATGTCGTCGCACTTCGAGTCTTATGAGATACTTTTCTCGGACGACGGTTCGAAGGATGGATGCGGTGAGACGGTAAAGGCCCTCGGACTCGACTCGGTTCGCGTCGTCGGATATCCCGACAATCACGGCAAGGGATGTGCTGTGCGCACGGCTATGCTTGAGGCAAAGGGAGAGGTAGTAATGTTTACCGATGCCGATCTCGCATACGGCACCGAGGTCATCAGACGCGCTTACGATATGCTTATGTCGTCTCCCGAGGCATCTATGCTTATCGGCTCGAGAAATCTCTCCAAGGACGGATACGAAGGATATACCGCTATCCGCAAAATTATGTCCAAGGCTTACATAAAGGTGCTTTGCATTGTCGGTGGTTTCAAGCTTTCCGACTCGCAGTGCGGATGCAAGGCTTACAGACAGACCGCCGCAAAGGACATCTTCTCGCGTTGCAAGGTAGATGGATTTGCATTCGACTTTGAGAGCATCATCTGGGCGCAGAAGCTTGGATATAAGATCATCGAGATGCCCGTTAAGATCATCAACCACCGCGAGTCTACTGTGCGAGTATTCAGAGATACTGCGAAAATGCTCCGCGATCTTGTCAGAATACGCACAGGTGTAGCACGCGAATGCCGCAGGATGCAGGCAGAAAGGACTAAGTGATATGGAATTTTCAGCACTCCTTGAAGAGAGAAGAAGCATAAGAGACTACGCGCCCGACACGTCGGTCAGCGCGGAGGATATAAAGAAAATGATCTATGCCGCACAGCAGGCACCCTCTTGGAAGAACTCGCAGTCGGGAAGATATTACGCAGTTATCTCAAAGGAGCTTGCAGAGACTCTGCGTACCACCTGCCTGCCCGAGTTTAACCGCGATCGAACGGTCGGAGCGGCAGGATATATAGTCACAACTTTTAAGAGCGGCAACGCAGGCTTCCGCCCCGACGGAACGCAGACAGATGCGCTCGGCAACGGCTGGGGCGCATACGATCTCGGTCTGCAGAACGAAAATCTTCTGCTCAAGGCTCGCGAGCTCGGCTACGATACGCTCATTATGGGACTTCGCGACGAGACGAGATTGCGTGAGATGCTCTCGATACCCGACGATGAGATAATGGTCGCGGTAATTGCTGTCGGCAAGCGTGCGAGCAATCCCGATAAGCCTAAGCGCCGCGATATCGACGAGATCGTTAAAATATTCTGAGGTGGCGTATGGGTAAATTTCTGATAGTTCATCCCGACGAGCTGAGCGTAAAATGGATCGAAAGACTCAAGTCTCTCGGGGTTGACACGCTTGGCATACATTCTGTCGGCGGTACAGAGGCGCACGAGCATCTTGCAAAGATGATCGACTCGCAAAAGAATGACGAGGTCAAGGCATTGTTCGATATTGCCACAGAGAACGGATTGAATATCGAATACGAGCTCCACGCCGCGTCTTATCTTCTCCCGAGAGAGCTTTTCGAGAGCCATCCCGAGTATTTCAGAGTAGCCGCAAACGGCGAGAGAACCACAAACTTTAACTTCTGCGTGAGCAACAGGGAAGCACTCGACTTTGTCTCCAAGCGCGCCGCAGAGCTTGCGGACACGCTTTATGCAAGCTCGGATAAGTTCTATTTCTGGCTTGACGACGGCAAGGATCTCCACTGCCATTGTGATAAGTGCCGCGAGCTCTCGCCGTCAGATCAACAGCTCCTCGCGCTCAATTCAATGCTTGAAGCGATAAAAGAGAAGCGCCCCGATGCAAAACTTGCATATCTTGCGTATTGCACGACTACCGACGCGCCCAAGAAGATCAAGCCGCACAAGGATATCTTCCTTGAGTACGCGCCCTTTGAGCGCGACCGCAAGCTGCCTGCAAGAGTTATGAGCGAGACAGAAAAAGAAAACCTCGCAAATCTTTTTGAAGTCTTTGGCAAGAAGGACTCCAAGATACTTGAGTATTGGTACGATAACTCGATGTTCTCGGGTTGGAAGAAACCGCCGAAGGCTATGACGGTCGACAACGAAATGGTTGTCGATGACGTCAGCTTTTACCGCGAGCTTGGCTTTGAGAATATCGGCTCGTTTGCTTGCTATCTCGGCAGCGATTACGAAAAGCTTCACGGCGAACCTGATCTTTCCGCATTTAAAAACGTATAATAAAAAACGCCTTCGATCGAAGGCGTTTTTTATTGAGATTATTTGTGATAGAGCTTTTTTGTAGCATACACGGGCTCGCAGGTGAGGTTGAGTCCGAGCTTGCGATAAACCGTGCTGTCAACGCTCGACGGAATTACCGTGATGTGCGCCTGGCATCCGATCAGCTTCGGGAGCTGAGCCATAGCCTTAGCTGCGATATCGCAGGTGGTTGCCGAGATAGCAAGTGCGACCAGTATTTCGTCCGCGTGGAGTCTGGGGTTGTGATTGCCGAGGTTTTCGATCTTGAGCTTTTGAATCGGCTCGATGACCTCAAGCGGCAAGAGCAGATAATCGTCGTCGATGTCTCCAAGCTTCTTGAGCGCATTGAGAAGTGCCGCCGCCGATGCCCCCATAAGCTTTGAGGTCTTTCCGGTCACGATGCAACCGTTGGGCAACTCAATAGCCGCCGCAGGCTCTCCCGTAAGCTCGGATTTCTCGATCGCAGGAGCAACTACCTTGCGGTAGCTTACGTCAATTCCGACCTGCTTCATAATGATCTCAGCCTTGTAGACGTCGTCGGCATCTGCAATTCCGTTTCTCTTGGAGCAGAGAACATCGTAGTATCTTCTGATAATCTCCATCTTGGATGCGTCGCACACCGCCTTGTCGTCGGTGATGCAATATCCTGCCATATTAACGCCCATCTCGGTCGGCGACTTGTAGGGGCACTCGCCGTAGATCTTTTCAAAAATATCCTTGAGAACGGGATATATCTCAATATCTCTGTTGTAGTTTACCGCAGTCATTCCGGTCGCTTCAAGGTGGAATGGGTCGATCATATTGACGTCGTGCAGGTCGATGGTCGCCGCCTCATACGCCATATTCACGGGATGCTTGAGCGGAATGTTCCAGACGGGGAAGGTTTCGAACTTCGCGTATCCCGCTTTAATTCCTCTCTTGTGATCGTGGTAGAGCTGAGAGAGGCAGGTCGCCATCTTTCCGCTGCCGGGACCGGGTGCGGTTATAACGACGAGCGGACGGGTTGTTTCGATATATTCGTTCTTTCCGTAGCCCTCGTCGCTTACGATCTTGCGAAGATTGGAAGGATATCCCTCAATGTGATAGTGACGGTAGACTCTGATGCCGAGATTTTCAAGTCGCTTGATAAAGAGGTCTACCGAGGAGTGAGAGGCATACTGCGTGATAACGACTCCACCGACTAAAAGCCCGATCTCGTTAAAGGCATCTATCAGTCTGAGTGTATCCATATCGTAAGTGATGCCAAGGTCACCTCTGACCTTGCTTTGCTCGATAGCGGATGCAGAGACTACGATTATGACCTCAGCATCGTCCTTCATCTTGAGGAGCATTTTGATTTTACTGTCGGGACGGAAGCCGGGAAGAACACGCGATGCGTGATAGTCGTCAAAGAGCTTGCCGCCAAATTCCAGATAGAGCTTGCCGCCAAAGCTTGAAACGCGCTCCTGTATCTTCTCGGACTGAAGTTTTATATATTTATCGTTATCAAATCCAATACAATTCATAAAGATCCTCGCAAAATAGAATTACCTATATATTTTAGTATATTTTTACCGATTTTTCAATAGGAAAACGAAATTTTTTTAAAAATATCAAAGTCCGTCGATATATCTGCAAGCCGCAAGTGCCGCAACGGCACCGTCAGCCGCCGCAGTGGTCACCTGACGTATTCTCTTGGTCCTGCAGTCGCCCGCAACGAACACGCCTTCGGTGTCGGTAAGGCAGTTTTCATCCGCGATGATATAGCCGTAATCATTGAGCGCGGTAACGTCAGCAAATGCCTCGTTCTCGGGCTTTTGACCGATAGCCACGAACATTCCGTCGAGCGCGAGTTTCGATTTTTCACCGTTAACGGTGTTCTTGAGCTCGATAGCGCAAAGCTCGCCGTCCTTGCTCTCAAGCGAGGTCACGACTGTGTCGAATATCATACTTACGTTGCTCTTACCCTCGAGTATCTGCAAAAGCTTCTTCTCGCCCGTCATAAACGAGAGGTTTTGAATTATGACTACCTCAGAGCAAAGCTCGGAGAGCATCACAGCCTCCTGAAGTGCGGTATTACCGCCGCCGATGACCGCAACCTTGCGACCTGCAAAGAAGGATCCGTCGCAGACCGCGCAGAAGGATATACCCGATCCGATAAGAGCCTCCTCACCCTCAAGACCGAGATGTCTGTGCTTCGAGCCGGTGGCGATAATTACCGCCTTTGCTTCAAAATCACCGTATTCTGTAGATACCACCTTGTGAGTTTTGCAGTCGGTTATCTTCGTAGCCTCTGCAAGCTCGATCTCGGCGCCGTGAGCCATTACCTGCTCAAGCATCTGCTCAGCAAACGCGCTGCCGCTGATCTCCATAACCGAAGGGTAGTTTTCAAGCTTTGGGGAATAGGTTATCTGACCGCCAAAGTTTTCTTTTTCAAGCAAGAGCACGCTCTTGTCAGCTCTGAGAGCGTAGAGTGCCGCGGTCATACCCGCAGGACCTGCGCCAATAACGATAATATCCTTCATATACTGCTTCTGCCTTTCAAATTTAAAATCGATAAAATCAATATGGTGGGCAAAGCTTTAGGCGATGCCCACCTTAGATTGTTATTACTTGCCGTAGGAATCAGCAAACTTGCGAATATTGGAAACGTTCTGGATCTTTGCTACCTTGTCTCCGTCGATAACAACGAGAGTGGGAGCAGAAACGATACCGTACTGCTTTGCAAGCTCGGGCTGCTGATCAGCGTAGATCTTCTCGAATACTACGCCTGCTTCTCCAAGGAACTTCTCAGCCATCTTGCAGTTGGGGCAAGTGGTGGTTGCGAAGAGGAGCATCTTGGTTTCACTAATAGTAGTAGACGCGCAGTTGCACTCGTCGAAGATGTCCTCGTGCTCAAAGTTGCCGAACTTACGCTTGGACATAGAATCAGCAATATTGTAGAGCTTACGGTTCTTGTATTCCTCAGCCTTGCCGTCGTTCCAAGCCTGAACGGGACGGTAGTAACCGGTAATACGGCTATAGACCTCGGTCTTCTCACCGCAGAAGGGGCAGGAGAACTTCTCGCCGGGGATATATCCGTGTACCTTACATACCGAGTACGTGGGGGAGAGAGAATAGTAGGGGAGCTTGTAGTTTTCAGCGATCTTTCTTACGAGGTTAGCCGCAGACTTCCAATCGGGGAGCTTCTCACCCATATAAGCGTGGAAAACGGTACCCGAGGTGTAGAGCGTCTGGAGCTCGTCCTGAATGTCGAGTGCGTCGAAAATATCCGAGGTGTAACCAACGGGAAGGTGAGAAGAGTTGGTATAGTAAGGAGTATTTCCTTTCTCGGAAGCAGTGATGATATCGGGGAATCTCTTGATGTCGTGCTTTGCAAGACGGTAAGAGGTGGACTCAGCGGGAGTAGCCTCGAGGTTGTAGAGGTCACCGTACTTCTCCTGATAGTCGGAGAGGCGGGTTCTCATATGGTTGAGAACGTCCTTTGTGAACTCCTGAGCTTCCTTGTTGGTAAGGTCCTTACCGAGCCACTTAGCGTTGAGGCAAGCCTCGTTCATACCAACGAGACCGATGGTAGAGAAGTGGTTCTCGAATGTTCCGAGGTATCTCTTGGTGTAAGGATACAGACCCTCGTCGAGAAGCTTGGTGATAACAGTTCTCTTGATCTTGAGCGAGCGAGCCGCGATGTCCATCTTGTGATCGAGACGCGCGTAGAAATCAGCCTCGTTCTCAGCAAGATAAGCAATTCTCGGCATATTGATGGTTACAACGCCGATAGAACCCGTGCTCTCGCCGCTTCCGAAGAAGCCGCCCGACTTCTTGCGAAGCTCGCGGAGGTCAAGGCGCAGACGGCAGCACATACTTCTTACGTCGCTGGGCTCCATATCGCTGTTGATGTAGTTAGAGAAATAGGGAGTACCGTACTTGGAGGTCATCTCGAAGAGAAGACGGTTATTTTCGGTATCCGACCAGTCAAAGTCAGAGGTAATGGAGTAGGTGGGGATAGGATACTGGAATCCGCGGCCGTTAGCGTCGCCCTCGATCATAGTCTCGATGAATGCCTTGTTGACCATATCCATTTCCTTCTTACAATCCTTGTACTTGAAGTCCATTTCCTTGCCGCCTACGATAGCGTTGAGCTCTGCGAGGTCAGAGGGAACGGTCCAGTCAAGAGTTACGTTCGAGAAGGGAGCCTGAGTACCCCAGCGGGAAGGAGTATTCACACCGAATATAAAGGACTCGATACATTTCTTTACCTGATCGTAAGTAAGGTTATCTACCTTTACGAAGGGAGCGAGGTAAGTGTCGAAGGACGAGAACGCCTGCGCGCCTGCCCACTCGTTCTGCATGATACCGAGGAAGTTTACCATCTGGTTGCAGAGGGTTGCGAGGTGACTTGCGGGAGCAGAGGTGATCTTACCCGTAACACCGCCAAGGCCCTCCATAATGAGCTGTTTGAGCGACCAGCCTGCGCAGTAGCCCGTGAGCATCGAGAGGTCGTGAAGGTGGATATCTGCGTTTCTGTGAGCGTTTGCGATCTCTTCGTCATAGATCTCGGAGAGCCAATAGTTAGCTGTGATCGCACCGGAGTTTGAAAGAATAAGTCCGCCGACCGAGTATGTCACGGTAGAGTTCTCCTTAACTCTCCAGTCGATATTCTTTACGTAGCTGTCAACGATGTCCTTATAGTCAAGGATAGTCGACTTCATATTACGCATCTTTTCTCTCTGCTTACGGTAGAGGATGTATGCCTTTGCTACGTCAGCGTATCCTGCCTGAACGAGAACAGACTCAACAGAGTCCTGAATATCCTCGACAGATACAAGTCCTTCTTTGATCTTAGGTTCAAACTCTGCGGTTACCTTGAGTGCAAGCAGATCGATAACAGTAGGGTGATATTGCTTTTCCTGAGCTTCAAATGCTCTTGTGATAGCATCGCTGATCTTGGCGATATCAAAATCAACGACTTTTCCGTCTCTTTTTAATACCTGATACATTTTTTCTCCTTTTTGACATTAGATTTGAAAATTTAAAAACCATTACATATAACAGTATACATCAAAGCGCGAAAAATGTCAATTGTGAGAAATAACAATATATTGATCGATTTTTTGGTAATAAACACTATATATTGTGTTACTGTGCTAAAAATCACACACCCCGTAGTATCGTTTGGGGCATTTTTTTACGTACGAGATCCAATATCTCGAGCATCTCTCCGTCACTGTAGGCAGAGAAGCCTTCAAGCAGAATATCGCCCGAATCTACGTACTTCTGCAAAAAATAATTTTTGGCATCAGTGATCCACCCGCTGATCTCTACGAGATCTTCCACGTTGTGCAGCTCGCGCACGACAGTCGTGCGGAATTCGTAGTCGGGAGCTTTTTTCATAATTATGTCTATACTGCGCTCGATCAGAGAGATATCAAAGCTCTCGTCAAGACCTGCAGTGAGCGCATATTTGGATTTTGTGTTCTTTATATCCATCGCCACATAGTCGACAAGTCCCTCGTCAATCAGAGCTTCGAGTCTGTCGGGATACGCGCCGTTGGTGTCGAGCTTTATAAGAAGTCCTTCTGCTCGGATTTTTCGCATAAGCTCGTTGATGTCGGGATTGAGCAGAGGCTCGCCTCCCGTTATCGCAACGCCGTCAAGCAGACCCTTGCGCTTGGATATGTACGAAAGAAAGCTCTCGACGGGTATCTCGTCGACCTCTCCGGGACGCACGACGAGCGAGGAATTGTGGCAGAACGGACATCTGAAGTTACAGCCTGCGGTGAAGATAGTGCAGGCGAGTTTCCCGGGAAAATCGAGCAGGGTGGTTTTCTGTAAGCCTTTGATTACCATATTTACTCCTTTCGGGTAAAGAAAATATTTAAAAATAAAATTGAGATAGCCCTTGATTTTCGGGGCGATGTGTGCTAAAATAGAGAGGTAAGGGAAATTTACCCCAAACTTTACGTAGGATGATATTATGAAGATAGGTGAAAAAATAAAAAAGCTCCGCACGGACAAGCTTATGTCGCAAACCGAGCTTGCGGGCGGTGAGATAACCAGAAATATGCTCAGCCAGATAGAGCACGGTAGTGCCACGCCCTCGCTGAACACGGTAAACTATATTGCCGCAAGACTTAATGTCTCTCCGGGATTTCTGCTTGCCGACGAAGATGACGAGCAGCTCTATCTCAAGCACGCCGAGATAAGCAACGTAAAAAAGGCGTATACCGCAGGTAATTTTGCGCTTTGCTACGATATGTGCAAGAACTGTCAGTGGCGCGACGACGAGCTGACTCTCATTCTTGCAAAATGCGCTCTGCGCGTAGGAGTTGAGGAATTCTCGAAAGGAGAGCTCCATATCGCACTCGAGATGCTCGACGAGGCACTTGAGCTGTGTGGAAAGACAATATACGATACCGATATGATCTCAAGTGAGGCAAGAGCCTACTTCGAATATATGGAGCTTATCTCTCCCACACTTGCATCAAACGGAGAGGATCCCGCGCGGATAATCCTGCTTTATGACGAATTTTCGGTCTACTCGGGGATCATCTGCGAGTCTGAGGGGTACGGTTGGTCGGAGGTATCTCACCTTGAGGAGCGCAGAGAAAGACTGTCGGCTGACGGCTCGTACGCGCTTCACGTCGAGGCGAGATTGCTGATGGAGAATGGGGAGTACGGCAAGGCTATCGAGCTTCTGCATCGCTTGCTTTACAGCGAGAGCTACGAGCTGCCCGAGCCTATGCTTTATTTCGTTTTCTGTGACCTTGAGATCTGCTGCAAGGAGACCGACGACTTCAAGGGTGCGTATGAGCATTCGACCAACAAAATGGCTCTTCTGCAGAAAATGCTCGCTTGATTTAATTTTTATCCGAAGATAACGGTGCCTCGGCGCCGTTTTTCTTTTTGACCGAATCGTAGAAGCGTGATATGACGAAGATTGCGATAAAATACGCTACCGCGCCGTAGATAACGTCCGAGAGATAGTAAACTATCATTATCAGTACCTCGCCAAGCGACTCGGGCGCGCCGTAGGAAATATCGTTGATGACACGCGTGATAAGCTTGATGGCAAGAATGAGTACGCTCATTTTGATCGCGGAGCGCTGAAGAGGATTGTTCCAATCTATCAGCTTCGGGAAAGGAAGGATCTTCTTTTCCTCAATTCTGCTCTTGATCTTCGGGTCGTCGAGAGATGCCGCGTAGAGCTTGAATTTACCCGCATCAATGCTTGTTATGATATAGACCGCAAGGAGCTGAAGCATTTGCAGACCGAAATATACCGAAAGATATACCGCATCCATAACGATCTCAAGATCATTTCCGAGTGAGCCGTAGATTATTGCGTTGATAAGTATCTTGAGAGGTATTTGGAGAACGAACGTGACCAAATAGAAAATAACGACTGTGGCGGTCTGCTTTTTTTCAAAGAGGAGTGCGGAGAAGATCAAAAGTGCGTAGGATGACGAAAATGCGCACAGATCCAAGAAGTCCTGCAGATATTTTATCATTATCGAGATCACAGAGCCCTGATACAGCACGTTTGACTCGAGAGACGCGTATATCGGAACTATGAGAAGAGTATTGAGAAGCACGGGGAGCAGACAAAGAAGAGACAAAAAGATAAAAAGTCTGGACTTTGCGCGTGCGCTGTCTATAGGACTTTCAAGTAAGCGATTCATTTGATCCTCCAAAAAATATTATCCACATCATTATATCACAGATCTGCAAAAAAGTGTATAAGTATTTGTAAATTATTTTATCTTCGTGAGAAGTTTTTTTGAAGAAGTTTAATAAAGTGTAAAAAATAAGATTTTGAGGAAGAAAAATTCAAATAGGTGTTTACAAATCGAAAAAAATGTAGTAAAATATATGCAGTATATATTTATATAAGGAGTACGATGCTTATGTGCAACGGTTCACAGCCTAAGTATAAGAGAATTCTCCTCAAACTTTCCGGAGAGGCGCTCTCGGGCAACGATGGAATTCTCGATTTCGATTTTATCACCTCGGTCGCAGAGGTACTCAAAAAATGCGTAAGCGCGGGAATTGAGGTCGCCGTTATCGTCGGCGCAGGCAATATCTGGCGCGGACGTCAGGGCGGAAAGATGGACAGAGTTCGCGCAGACCAGATGGGTATGCTCGCGACTACCATAAACGCTCTCGCACTCGAAGACACCTTCAAGCAAAACGGACTTGACGCAGTCGCTATGACCGCAGTTGAGATGAACGCTTTTGCTGAGCAGTACACGGTAAGAAACGCCATCGCGGCACTTGAGAGCGGACGCGTCGTTATTTTCGGCTGCGGACTCGGCTCGCCTTTCTTCTCGACAGACACCGCTGCGGCTCTCCGCGCGGCAGAGATAGGTGCTGACGCAGTTCTTATGGCTAAGAACATAGACGGCGTTTATTCCGCTGACCCCAAGCTCGACCCCACGGCTGTGCGCTATGACGAGATCACATATAACGACGTTCTCGCTAAGGAGCTCAAGGCTCTCGATCTCACCGCCACCGCATTCTGTATGGATAACGATATCCGCGCGTATGCTTTTGAGCTCAAGGATCCTATGAACATATACAGAGTGGCTATGGGCGAGAAGATCGGCACAGAGCTGCACAGATGATAAACGAATAAATTTTAAATGTCAAATATATATTTTACGGAGGCTTATTATGAAACTCGATACCAAAGAATTTGAAGTCAAAATGCAGAAGACCATCGCAAACTATCAGGAAAATCTCTCTACCATCCGCGCAGGACAGGCAAACACCGCAGTTCTCGCTAAGGTAAATTTCGAATATTGGGGCGCTCCCACTCTCATCACCTCTATGGCTGACGTGCGCGTAGCTGACTCCAAGACCGTCACCATCACCCCCTACGATGCTTCCACCCTCAAGGCTATGGAAAAGGCAATACTTGCTTCTGACATAGGAATCACTCCCACCAACGACGGTAAGGTCATTCGCCTCGTATTCCCTCAGCCTACCGAGGAGCGCCGTAAGGAGCTCGCAAAGCAGATTCAGAAGATGGGCGAGGACGCAAAGGTTGCTATCCGCAACATCAGAAGAGACGCTAACGATCTTTGCAAGAAGCTCAAGAAGGACGGAGAGATGACCGAGGACGAGCAGAAGACTTCCGAAAAGTCTGTTCAGGACCTCACAGACAAGTACATCAAAGAGGTTGACGCAGTTACTGCAAAGAAGGAAAAGGAGATCATGCAGATCTGACGTGAGCTTAGCTCTCATCGACTATGGCGGGGCGGGGTATTTGCCCGTCCCGTCTTATTTTGATAACACACTCACTATAAGGATATAATATGGCTAACGGAATTAAAGATCAGTCGGCAGAGTGTCCCATCAGACATATCGCCTTCATTATGGACGGCAACGGAAGATGGGCGAAAAAAAGAGGAATGCCGCGCGAATACGGTCACAGGAAGGGCGCTGAGGTCTTCAAGCAGGTCGTTGAGCGCTGCGGACAGCTCGGCATTGAGGCGGCAACATTTTACGTTTTCTCGACTGAGAATTGGAAGAGACCCGAAAAAGAGGTCTCGGCTCTTATGAAGCTTCTCGACGAATATCTCGACGATTGCGAGCGTCAGCTTCTCAAAAAGGATAAAAATATCAGATTTATATTCCTCGGTGACAAATCTCCATTTACGCAGTCTCTGCGAACAAAGATGGAGCGTATCGAGCGCAACTCGGCAGCTAACACGAGGATCGTCAATCTTGCTGTCAACTATGGCGGCAGAAGCGAGCTGACACGCGCGTTCAATAAGCTTGCTGCGGAAGGTAAGCGCGAGATAAGCGAGGATGATATAACTGCCGCGCTTTATACAAGCGAGTCTCCCGAGCTCGATATGGTCGTGCGCACCGGCGGAGATCTTCGCATTTCCAATTTCCTGTTGTGGCAAACTGCATATGCAGAATTATATTTTACCGATAAGCTCTGGCCCGACCTCACCCCCGACGACGTAGACGCGGCTGTTGAGGTATTCAAGGGACGTCAGCGTCGCTTTGGCGGAGCCTGAAAGGATATTTTATGTTAAAGAGAATTATTACCTCACTCGTCGCAATCTGCGTTCTTGTGCCGATCCTTTTCCTATCTCACACTTGGGTATTTCCGATAGCGGTGGCTATCGTTTCTGTAATATGCCTTTTTGAGATGTTCAAGTGTATGGGACTTGATAAAAAGCTCGCAGTGACGGTCCCCGCGTATCTTATCGCGCTTCTGCTTCCGATATTGCAAAGACTTGAGATCGAGGGAGCCAAGGTCATCGCGGCGGCAACCGTGCTTTGCGTCGTTTATCTTGTATATCTTTTTGCGCTCGTCGTCTGGTCGCACGGTAAATTTACATACAATCAGATGGCGGCATCTGTACTCACCAGCTTTTATATTATGCTGGCGATGAATATGATACTCTTCATCCGCGACTTCAACGAGGACGGACAGTTCCTATATCTGCTTATCTTTATCGGCGCGTGGATGACCGATATTTTTGCATACTTCACGGGCGTGTTTTTCGGTAAGCATAAGCTTATCGAGGACGTAAGTCCCAAAAAGACTATTGAGGGAAGCATCGGAGGTATCGTTTTCTGCGCACTCTCGTTCGTGGCTCTCGGTGTAGTTGCGGATATATTCTTCGACCGTAACGCCAACCTCGTATTCCTCGCGATAAGCGGTGTTTTTATTTCTATGATAGCTCAGGTCGGCGACCTTATAATGTCAGTCATCAAAAGGCACTACGGCATCAAGGATTACGGAAAAATTTTTCCCGGTCACGGCGGAATGCTTGACCGCTTCGATTCGATCCTTTCTGTGACTCTCGGTGTTGCCGCTATGTGTATGCTTTCTTATATTTTCGGCATCTCTATGATGTAAAAGAGTTTTATGAGCAATACTAAAGAAAAGCAAACTATATCCGTGCTTGGCTCGACCGGATCTGTCGGCGAGCAGGCACTTGACGTTGCGGATAAATTCGGTCTTCACGTCTCGTCCGTCAGCGCAAACACAAACTCAAAAAGGGTTGAAGAGCAGGCAAGAAAGTTCTCGCTCTCCTCTGTGGCTATGGCTGACGAGCGCGCGGCGGCCGATCTTCGCATCAGACTCGCCGACACGGATGTAAAGATCTATGCGGGCGAGAGCGGCATATGCGAAATGGTCGCAAACGAGAAGCAGGATACCGTCGTCAACTCTATCATCGGTGAGGCAGGACTTATGCCCACGCTCGCAGTTATCGACAGCGGCGCAAGACTCGCACTTGCAAATAAGGAATCCTTGGTTGTCGCGGGAGAGATAGTTATGGCGCGAGCAAAGGAGCGCGGAGTTGAGATACTTCCGGTCGACAGTGAGCATTCTGCTATCTTTCAGTGCTTGAAATCGGGCAGACAGAGCGAGATCAAAAAGATACTGCTCACCGCGTCGGGCGGACCGTTCTTTGGTTACACTAAAGAACAGATGAAGGATATCAAGCTTTCAGACGCACTAGCTCATCCCACCTGGAAGATGGGCGCGAAGATAACAATAGACTCTGCAACTCTTATGAATAAAGGTTTTGAGGTCATCGAGGCGGTGCACCTCTTCGGTGTCGATGCTGACAGAATACAGGTCGTAGTCCATCGCGAGAGTATAATACACTCGATGGTCGAATATATTGATAACAGCATCATCGCACAGATGTCTGTTCCCGATATGCGCCTTTGCATTCAGTACGCGGTCGCGTACCCCGAGCGTTCGCCCGAGATAATCAAGGAGCTCGATCTTTTCTCGATCTCCTCGCTCACCTTCAAGAAGCCCGACACAGAGACCTTCGCACTCCTCGCTTGCGCAGTCGACGCAGTAAAGCGAGGCGGCGCACTTCCTGCCGTGCTCAACGCGGCAAACGAGATAGCGGTCGGCGCATTCCTTCAGGGCAGAGCAGAGTTCTATCAGATCACAGAGTCTGTAAGCGAGGTGCTCTCGCGACTCGGAGAGGCAGAGCAGGCACACACGCTCGACTATATACTCGAGTACGACCGTGCGGCGCGCGACGAGGCTCGCAGAATACTGAAACTGTAATTATTTTTGAAAGGTATATATATTCCAAATGGGCGGAATACTCACGGCAATTTTTTATTTTTTAATAATGGTGATCGTTTTCGGAATACTGATATTCATTCACGAATTCGGTCATTTCTTCACCGCGCGCAGATGCGGTGTCAGCATCAAGGAATTTGCGATCGGTATGGGACCGACGCTATTTTCCTGGAAATCGAAAAAATACGATACTAAATACGCACTCAGACTCTTTCCTATAGGCGGATTTGTAAGTATGGTAGGCGAGGACGAGGCGTCCGACGATGAGGGCGCATTCTGCAATAAGAAGGTCTGGCAGAGATTTCTCATAACTATCGCAGGACCTGCGATGAACGTAATTCTCGGATTTATCCTTATGTTCATCGTCGTGCTCAATCAGCCTATCGCATCGACTACGATCTCTCAGTTCGATGAGGGTGCGATCTCGAACGTTCAGCTTCAGGTCAACGATAAGATACTTTCTGTCGACGGAGTCCCCGTAAAGAGTGGAACAGAGGCGGCATATGAGATAATGAACAAGGGCTTTGAGCCGCTTGACATCACAGTTGAGCGAAACGGAGTCAAAACTGAACTTCACGACGTTGTATTTCCGTCTTTTGAAGAGCAGGGAGTGATTTTCGGAGATATAGACTTCAAGGTCTATCCCGAAGAGCGCACTTTCTTCACGCTTATCTCGCAGACCTTCACTCGCTCGCTCTCGACCGTTAAAATGGTTGTCGATTCGCTCGTGGGATTACTCAGCGGTCGCTTTGGCTTCGACGCGGTCTCGGGACCTATAGGTGTAGCTGAGGTCGTAGGAGAGGCGGCAAAGACAGATTGGTTGCAATTCGTTTATATCGTCACCGTGCTGACGGTAAACCTTGGCGTGTTCAATCTCATTCCTTTTCCCGCGCTCGACGGCGGACGTACTCTTTTCCTCATCATAGAGGGAATTCGTCGCAAGCCGCTCAACCGCAACGTAGAGACCTATATAAATCTTGCGGGAATGGTCATCCTTTTCGCATTTATGATATTCGTATCCTTCAAGGACATTATGAAGCTGATATTCAGGTAAAAATATGATATATAACGACATAAGACGAAAGACAAAGAAAATAAAGATCGGCAGAATAGCAATAGGTGATAATACGCCTATTGCTATTCAGTCTATGACGAACACCGATACGCACGATAAGCTCGCGACGCTTGAGCAGATTCGCGCGCTCGAAGCGGCAGGATGCGATATTGTCAGAATAACCGTGCCCGATCTCGAGGCGGCAGATACCATTCCTTATCTCAAGGAAAACGGCGTGCTCATCCCGATAGTCGCGGATATACATTTTGACTACAAGGTCGCGCTCAGATGTGCCGAGGTCGAAGTTGATAAAATAAGAATAAATCCCGGCAACATCGGCTCTGACGACCGCGTGCGTGAGGTAGTGCGCGCGTGCAGAGGAGCGGGAATACCGATAAGGATCGGTGTCAACAGCGGCTCGCTTGAAAAAGAGATACTCGCAAAGTACGGCGCACCTACGCCCGAGGCTCTTTGTGAGAGCGCGATGTACCACGTCTCGCTGCTTGAAAAATACGATTTCGACGATATAGTCATCTCGATCAAGGCATCCGATCCCTACAATATGATCAAAGCCAACAGATTGCTCGCAGAGAATTGCGATTATCCGCTTCACCTCGGCGTAACCGAGGCGGGAAGCAAGCAAATGGGATCTATCAAGAGCGCGGTCGGAATCGGCGCGCTTCTTTGCGATGGCATCGGAGACACGGTCAGAGTTTCGCTTACCGATGATCCCACCGAGGAGATAGGCGCGGCAAAGAGCATTTTTAACGCTGTCGGACTTGAAGGACAGTGCGGAATGAACATCGTAAGCTGTCCCACTTGCGGCAGAACCAAGATCGACCTTATCTCGCTCGTCTCTCAGTTCGAGAAGCGCGCAAAGGAAGAAGGTCTTACGGACAAGCCTATCAAGGTGGCGATAATGGGTTGCGTTGTAAACGGACCGGGCGAGGCGCGCGAGGCTGATATAGGCATCGCGGGCGGTCGCGGCGAGGCGGTTCTTATCAAAAAAGGCGAGATCGTCGCAAAGATACCCGAGGGAGACGTAGTTGAGCGTCTTATAGAGGAGATAAAGAAAATTAAGATATGAGGGGGAAGCGATGGCAAAAACACTTGCAGAGCTTTTCAATAAATACCTGCCAACACCCGAGCAGTCGACTATCCTTTCGGGAGCTGAAGTCATCAGCTTCAAGACAGATAAGGCAAACAGACTTCTCGAGGTAAAGGCTTCATTTAAGTATATAATCCCCAAGGACGAGCTTTACGAGATAGAGGCGGCGGTCGCGGCGGCATATACGCTCAACCACTGCAAGATCCTTCCACAGTACCCGAGCGTGCTTTTCTCGTACGAGTATATCCCCGAAATTCTCAAGGAAGCAGAGCGCGTAGGTGCGGTCGCAAGAGGATTTTTCGGCAATTACACCTATACGATGAACGACGGCTTGTTGACCGTTAAGATCCCGTTTTCCGCAAGCGGCATAGGTCTGCTGGAGAGTGCGGACACACCTGCGATCATTGAGAACATCATCTACAGCGAGTTTGGCGTAAGACTCAGGGTAAAGATCGAGCAGGACGGCTTCGCTCTTGATATGATGTCGGACGATTACAGATCCCGCCTTGAGCACTTTGACAGACAGATCGCACGGGCAGAGAAAGATTACGAAGCTAACGTTGAGCGAGGCTCTATGCAGTCAAAACAGCAGGCTGAGGCTGCCGCAGACGAACCGAAGCTCCCGAAGCTCGCGTCGATCTACGAAGAGACCGGAGTTGAGTATATTGACGAAAATACGCTGAAGATAGGCGCATCGGTCTTTGATATCTCCAGCCCCGAGTTTGTTATAGGTGTTGCCTTTGACATCAAGCCCGTGCTCATCTCAAGCATCACCAAGGCGACAAAGAACATCTGCATCGTCGGCGAGGTGTTTGCCTACACGAGCGAGGCTAACCGCGCAGGAGATAAATTCAATGTATCCTTCGGAATATTCGACGGAAGCGCGTCGATGTTCGTCAAGAGATATTCGCTTGATGCTGATGCCGAGAAGGAGCTTGGCTCTACGATTAAGAACGGTATGGTCATCGCGATCCGCGGATACAGCAAGGAAGAGCGAAACGACGCAACCGAGCTTTATATGAATATAAATGACGTTGCGGTGATATCCAAGAAAAAGCGCAAGGATAACGCAGAAAAGAAGCGTGTTGAGCTTCATCTTCATACCAATATGTCGAGTATGGATGCGCTCATACCGCCCGACGTCGCCGTGAAGACCGCGCAGGCGTGGGGGCATCCCGCGGTCGCGATAACAGACCACGGAAACGTTCAGGGCTTTCCCGAGGCTATGCTCGCCGCCGATAAGACCGGAATGAAGGTCATTTACGGTATGGAAGCCTACTTCGTTAACGACACCGCGAGTGCGGTTTACGGAAAGTACGAGGGCAACTTTGAGGATGAGTTTATCGTCTTCGATATCGAGACTACGGGACTTTCGCCAATCAACTGCAAGATCACCGAGATCGGCGCGGTCAAGGTCAAGTGCGGCGAGGTCATCGAAGTGTATAATACATTCGTAAACCCCGGAGTTCCGATACCGCCCGAGATCGTCGAGCTTACCTCGATCACCGACGAAATGGTAGCGGATGCGCGAAAGATCGACGAGGTACTGCCAGAATTTCTTTCTTTTGTCGGAAACAGACTTCTTATTGCGCATAACGCAAACTTCGACGTAAGCTTTATCAGAGCGGCGGCAAAGGAGCTTGAAATTCCTTTTGAGAACGCATATCTCGACACCGTCGGACTCTCGAGATTTTTGAATAAAGATCTTAAATCCCACAAGCTCGACGTGCTTGCAAAGCATTATCAGCTTGGTGATTTCAATCACCACAGAGCCTGCGACGATGCAGAGGTGCTTGCGCGCATCTTCTTCAAGATGGCAGAGCAGCTCTCAGAGATCGACGTCAAGGACTTCAAGGATCTTGAGCACGAGTTCAGCGCAAACGCAAATCCGCTCACACTCAAGCCTTACCACCAGATAATTCTTGTCAAAAATCAGGTGGGTCTCAAGAATCTCTACCGACTCATCTCATCGAGCTATCTTTCTTATTACCGCCGTCAGCCCAGAATTCCCAAGACCGAGCTTGAGAAGTACCGAGAGGGACTTATCATCGGCTCCGCTTGTGAGGCGGGAGAGCTCTTCAGAGCCATTCTCGAGGGCAGACCCGAGAGGGAGATCGAAGAGATGGTAAACTTCTACGATTACCTCGAGATACAACCCATATGCAACAACAGATTTCTTGTCGCAGAGGGAACTGTTGCTGACGACGAGGGACTTCGCGACTTGAACCGAAAGATCGTTGCACTTGGAGAAAAGTACAATAAGCCCGTCGTTGCGACCTGCGACGCGCATTTCCTCAACGAAGAGGACGAAATATACAGAAAGATTCTGCTCGCAGGAATGAAGTTCAAGGACTGCGACCGCGATATCCACCTTTACTTCAGAACCACCGAGGAAATGCTTGAGGAATTCAAGTATCTCGGTGAAGAGAAGGCTTACGAGGTCGTAGTTGAGAACACAAACAAGATAAACGATATGATCGGCGAGGTCCGCCCGATTCCCAAGGGCTCTTACACTCCGCATATGGACGGAGCTGAGGAAGAGCTTCAGGAAAAGTGCTGGACGAGAGCCAAAGCGATGTACGGTGATCCCGTACCCGAGATCGTTTCAAAACGACTTGAAAAAGAGCTTACGTCCATTATCAAGAACGGTTTTGCGGTGCTTTATATGATCGCACAGAGGCTTGTGTGGTACTCCGAGAGTCAAGGATATCTCGTCGGCTCGCGTGGCTCGGTTGGCTCATCCTTCGTCGCTACAATGGCGGGTATTTCCGAGGTCAACCCCTTGCCGCCGCACTATTATTGCCCGAAATGTCAGTATTCGCAGTTCTTTACCGACGGCAGCGTTGGCTCGGGATTTGACCTGCCCGATGCATACTGCCCGAACTGCAACACTAAACTCAACGCGGACGGACACGATATCCCCTTTGAGACCTTCCTCGGCTTCTACGGTGATAAATCTCCCGATATCGACCTTAACTTCTCGGGCGACGTTCAGGGTAGAGTACATAAATACACCGAGGAGCTGTTCGGCGCGGAAAACGTGTTCAGAGCGGGAACGCTCGGCACTCTTGCCGATAAGACGGCTTACGGATTTGTTGCAAAGTATTTTGAGAGCAAGGGCGTGAGCGTAAGCAAGGCTGAAATGGAGCGAATTATCACTCACTGCGTGGGCGTTAAGCGTACCACAGGTCAGCACCCGGGCGGAATTATCGTTGTTCCGAGAGAATATGAGGTCTACGACTTCACACCAGTTCAGCGACCTGCCGACGACCCCAACTCAGATATCGTAACCACGCACTTCGCTTTCTCCTATCTGCACGATACCATACTCAAGCTCGACGAGCTTGGACACGATATTCCTACCAAGTACAAATGGCTCGAGACCTTCTCGAATACGAGCGTTATGGATGTTCCTATGAACGATCAGGAAGTCTATAAGCTCTTTGAGTCTACGCGTCCTCTCGGCATTACTCCCGAGGATATCGACGCGCCTATAGGCACCTTCGGACTTCCAGAATTCGGTACGCACTTCTTACAGCAGGTTCTTGTCGATGCAAAGCCAAAGAACTTTGCCGATCTGCTTCAGATCTCGGGACTCACTCACGGAACGGGCGTTTGGCTCGGTAACGCGGACGAGCTTATAAAGCAAGGAATATGCGATATTTCAAAGGTTATCGGATGCCGTGACAACATAATGAATGACCTTATCCGTTACGGTGTTGAAAACGCGCTTTCATTTAAGATAATGGAGGCTGTGCGTAAGGGTAAAGGACTTACTCCCGAATGGGAAGCCGCGATGCGCGAGCACAATGTACCTGAGTGGTATATCGACTCCTGTAAAAAGATAAAATACATGTTCCCGAAAGCACACGCGGCGGCTTACGTTATGTCGGCGATCCGTCTCGGATGGTACAAGGTGCATATCCCGATCGCATTCTACGGCGCGATGTTCACGGTCGCTCCGGGCGGCTTTGACGCCGAGATCGTGGGCAAGGGAAGAGCAAACGTAATGGCGACTATCAAGGATATAGAAAAGAGAGGAAAGGAAGCATCCCCCAAGGAGATCGCATCGATACCCTCACTTCAGCTCGCAAACGAGTGTATGGCGAGAGGAATTAAATTTCTCTCGGTCGATATAGAAAAGTCGCATTCCTATGCATTCCTGCCCGAAGGCAATAACGCGATGCGTATGCCTTTCTCAGCACTTCCCGGACTTGGCGAGAATGCCGCGGCTAACATCGTAAAAGCACGCGACGAGGAGAAATTCTTCTCGGTCGAGGATCTGCAGACAAGAGCTAAGCTCTCCAAGAGCGTCATCGAGATCTTGCGAAAGAATCACGCGCTCGACAACCTCAACGAGACTGATCAGCTCTCGCTGTTCTGATCTTCAATTTAATATTTAATCTAAAAAGGACGAGAGCGATCTCGTCCTTTTTAGATTATCCGAAAGCTATATCGAGCATCATCATCACGCAAAAGCCTGCCGAGAAGCTAAGCACGCCGATGGGCGAGTCGGGATCGGACAGCGTCGGCATAAGCTCGCTGATCACCGCGTAGATCATCGCACCTGCCGCGAATCCGAGCAGATACGGAAGGATGGGCAGCACGACCGATATAGCAAGCAAAGTCAGAAACGCGCCAATCGGCTCGACAAGACCTGAGGCAACGCCACACAAAAATGCCTTTGTGCGTGAGCGACCGTCGGCACGGAGCGGCATTGAGATTATCGCGCCCTCGGGGAAGTTCTGTATTGCTATGCCGAGAGACAACGCGAGGGCGCCGCCAAGAGCCTCTCCCGACGGATGCGCGAGATATGCGGCATAAGCAACACCGACCGCCATACCTTCGGGAAGATTGTGCAGAGTTACCGACAGAACGAGCATCGTATTGTCGCCAAAACTGCGCTTTGCTTTGTGTAAAAGCTTGCTTTCGTCTACTTTTGATAGCAAGCGATGTGAGAGCAGAAGAAAGAATATACCGCACCACAGACCGAGAGCGGCAGGGAGAAACGCAAGTCGACCGAGAGCTTGCGAGCTTTCATATTCCATCGCGGGAATCAGCAGGCTCCAGACAGATGCCGCTATCATAACCCCTGCCGCAAAGCCGCTGATCACTCTGCGCGCGTTATTGCCTAAATCATTCTTCATAAAAAATACGCAAGCCGCTCCGAGCACAGTGCCAAGAAGAGGTAGCAGTATGCCAAACAAAATTTGCAGATACATATATCACCTTAAGAAGTAGATTTTAATATTTCTACTGATAATTCTATGCTCAAAATACTGCTGATGTGAGAGCGCACTATTGACAAAGGTCGCAAAATGTGATAAAATGGTATCTGTATAAGATTATGTATTTTAACGGAGGATCTATGAAAAAAGGCTGTTTTTTCATTCTGCTTTTGCTCTGCGTTTTTGCGCTTTCGGCTTGTGCAGGTGGATTTGACGATACGGAATATGCAATAATTTCCGAGGACAATGTAAGCGAAGACGGATTTATATACAGCGTTTATGAAAACAAGACCGCGGCTATTACGGGCATAAAGACGCCTGACGCTATCGTGACCGTACCCGAAAAGGTTGGCGGATACACGGTAGTCGAGATTGCAAGCGAGGCTTTCCGCGACGACGGGATGCTTCAGCTTCTCACTCTCCCGAAAACCGTAGAGAAAGTAAGTGAGAGCGCATTTTCGGGTTGCTCCGAGCTTATCAAAGCCGATCTTGGCGGTGGAGTCAAAAAGATAGAGGCAAGCGCATTTTACGATTGTGAGTATCTTTGCGAGGTGGTCGGTACAGATTCTCTTATCTATATCGACGAAGTAGCGTTTTACGCGTGCACATCGCTTGCCCGCTTCAGCTTTCCCGAAAGCCTTAAGACTATCGGAAACGAAGCGTTCGGCACTTGCATCGCACTGACCGAGGTCGCACTTCCCGAGAAGATAGAAAGCATCGGAAACGCGGCATTCTCGTATTGCAGCGCGCTGACAAGATTGGATCTCGGCGGACTTGAGAAAATTCCCGACAAGGCATTCCTGCGTTGCACCTCGCTCGGCAGAGTAATTTTGAAGGACGGCATCACCGAGGTCGGAGCTCAGGCATTCCGCGGATGCGACCGACTCTTCGATCTTTACGTTTCAAAGAGCGTTAAGATGATCGGCTCTGCGGCGTTCTCGTCCTGCCCCGAGATGAAGATAAGATACGAAGGATCTGAGAGTGCGTGGGATAGTATCGAAAGATCAATAGATGATCTCGAGCTTGCAGTTCACTACGTACAGTTCAAGCAGAAGCTTGATAAGGAATAAGGAGGGAAGACATGAAGAATACTTTCAGATACCTCTCACTCCTGCTCCTTGTCTGCATGCTTCCAATCGCGCTATTCTCTTGCTCAAAGGAGAAAAAAGAAGCGTTTGTTATGCCCGAGCGCGAAATCGAGGACAGCACCACATATGAGTACGGTGATTACTCCTATTGTATTTATAACGACAATACCGCACTTATTTCCGAGTACAGCGGTAGCGACTCAAGCGTAACGATCCCAGATGAGATCGAGGGAAACAAGGTCGTTGCGATCGCTCCCGGCGCGTTTGCGTACAATACCTCGATAACGTCGCTATCTATACCGAACACCGTCGAGGTCATAGGTGATATGGCGTTTGACGGATGCACCGCGCTTGCAAGTGTTAAGCTCAGCGAGAAGCTATGGAGCATTGGCCCCGATGCATTTAATGAAACTCCTTGGGATCAAACTCTCACCGACGAATTCGTCGTAGTAGGCGACTCACTTTTGTACAGATACAACGGAAGTGCCGCTTGCGTTACTATTCCCGAGAATATCAAACATATCGGACCTGCTTTCTATAATAACGAGAGTATTTGCGA
This sequence comes from Clostridia bacterium, assembly GCA_017935225.1. GTDB lineage: Bacteria > Bacillota > Clostridia > Oscillospirales > CAG-272 > HGM12713. The sequence goes on from JAGBIA010000097.1 coordinate 43,667, forward strand.
CGTCGAGGTCGGTGACGGAGTTTACACGGTCGGCAGCGGAGCCTTTCTGTTCTCGACGGTATCCAATGTCAGCATCGGCAATAGTGTCGTGCTGATCGACTCATATGCGTTTCAGGGCTGTGACCGACTTGTCTCTGTCAATATCCCCGATAGCGTAAAGCGAATCTCGCATTTTGCGTTCTACGGCTGCGTGTCGCTCAGCTCCGTCAAGCTCGGTCAGAGGGTGGAAACACTCGGAATTTCCGCGTTCCATGCCTGTGCTCATCTCAGACTTATCACGCTGCCCAAAGCTCTCAAGGAAATTACTCTTAATTCCTTCAAGGACGTAAATAACCTTGCTTACGTCTACTATGAGGGCACGCCCGACGATTTCGAGACGATCGAGATTGACCAAACAAATTATCTCTTGCTCGATGCCAAGAAGTTCTATGAAAACGGCTATAATGGAGAAAAAGATGAAAAATAAAGGCATTATCAAAAGCATATTGCCGTCGTTGCTCTCGCTGATATATATTGGCGCGATCACGCTTCTGCTTGTGCTTATCTACTCCACAACAAAATATCTCCCGTTTCTTTTGGTCGCACTGATCCTCGGTATGCTCGTTGCGATAAGCGCGGTAGTTGCCCTATTGGGCATTTCCGTTTACGAACGAAAACCCGAGAAGCCCGAGAACGAGGAAGGAAATAAGATAAAGTTTTCCGCACGCGCGGGCTTTGCGGCGCGCTTGACGGTATGGGCGATCGCCCTCGCATATAACAAGATACGCAAGATAGCTATGCTCGTCCTAACTGTAGGAGCTGTAGGCGGCGTAACCGTGTATTTTGCTATGATGCTCCGCCGCGCGACATCGCTCTTCAAGCTCTCGTTCTGGCAACCCGTTCTGCTCGTCGTACTGTTCGTTCTGTCGGTCATATTCGATAAATGGTGCAAGCACACCGAGACCGACTCGCAAAGGAATGCGGCAACTCTCGCAAACGTCAGAACGGTATTCTATCTGCTCCGCGTGACCTTTATTACCGTGTCGGTAGTGTCGGTCATATCCTTGCTCGGATTTGGCAATCTGCAGAAGTACGCAATATGGATAATTTCTGCGATATTCTTCTACGTTGCGGTTCTGACACTCGTGTCGGTAGTAATTCTGCTTATCCGCAGAGAGCTTTTCACCTCTCCCAGACTTATAATTCCTCTACCTTTTGCACGCATCGGCAAGCGTGACACGGGAGTTATATCCTTCCTTGAGAAGAACACGGGCATTACGATGCGTGGACTCTGGAGTATGAAGCTTGTCAAGACTGTGCTCCCATACACCGCGATCCTCGTTTTCCTGCTTTTCTGGGTGTCAACGGGACTTGTGCAGATCGAGCCATATCAGCAGGGAGCGGTCTACAGATTTGGCAGACTTTCAAACGAAACGCTTACACCCGGACTCCATATGACTCTGCCTTATCCTATCGACAAGGTCGAGATCTATGATACCGAAAGTATAAATAAGATAACCGTAGGATATGCCGCCAAGGAGGACTCGGACAATCTATGGACGGGAAGTCACGGAACAAATGAGCATAAGCTTTTGCTCGGAAACGGCAACGAGCTTGTTTCGGTCAACCTCAGACTTGAGTTCAAGATAAACGATCTCACCAAATATCTGCGTGCATCCTCGTCTCCCGCGGCAATACTCGAGGCAAAGGCTTATGAGCTGATAACCTCGAAGATAATCGTTGCCGACCTTGAAGATCTGCTTGCAGTCGACCGCGCAAAGTTCACCGAGGAATATACCGCAGAGCTTCAGAAGATGCTAACGGCGCAGGATATCGGACTTGAGCTTGTGTCGGTAGTGCTTGAGAGCATACATCCGCCGCTTGAGATCGCCGCGATCTATCAGGAGGTAGTCGGCGCGGAGATCTTGGCTGAGGCGATGATAAAGCAAGCGAATTCTGATGCAAACGTGACGGTCACTAACGCAGAGGCAGAGAAGAATGCAAGCATCAACGCGGCTAACGCAGAATATCACAACAAGGTCGCATCCGCAACCGCCGACGTATCCGAATTCAACGCAAGCGTTGAGGCGGTTGCAGGAAATCCCGATGCGTATCATTATTATAAATACCTCAAGGCTGTATCCGAGGCATACGGAAAAGCAAGGCTTGTTATAGTCGGTGAGGGTGTCGACAGCTCAAAGATCTACTTTGGCAATCTCGGCATACCGCTGACGGAATGAGAGGGAATAGCATGAAAAAAGAAAAGATAGTAAACGGCGAGAATGCCGAGATCAAAAATAAAAAAGACAAGGGCGACGGCTCCTCGGTAGGCTTTCTCGTGCTCAAGATAGTCATCGCGGCGCTCGTTCTGCTTGTCGTGTTCTACTTTGGATTTACCTGCGAGGTTCGTGAGAGCAACGCGGCAATAATCCTTCGCTTTGGCGCGCCGAGAGCCGAGATCACCGAGGCAGGACTCTATCTCAAGCTCCCTTGGCCATTTGAGACCGTGGTGACCTACGATAACAGAGTACAGTATCTCGAATCCAACAACCACGAGACGACCACTATGGACAAGAAGAATATAATCCTTCAGTCCTACGCGACCTGGGAGATCAAGGATCCGCTTACCTATCACAACACGGTAGGTGCAAAGGGAACCGTTGACTCCTATATCAAGGATCAGATCAAGAACGCGACTAACAGCGTAATGGGTACGTATAATCTCTCGGATCTTATCTCATCGCAGAACGAGGACATCAAGACCGACGAGATACAGCAGAAGATCTTCGAGCTTGTCAAGAGCAACTGCGAGGCAAACTACGGAATATCCGTCATCGACGTAAGCATTCTTCGTATCTCTTATCCCGACGCTAACCTTCAGGCGATATTTGCCAATATAAGTGCTGAACGTCAGGGCGTTATCGATAAGATACTTGCCGATGCAGAGGCGCAGGTCAGCGACATAACCACCTCTGCAGATGCAGAAGCCGAGAAGATCAAAGGCGAGGGCATCACAAAGGCGGCAGAGATCCGCGCTAAAGCCGAGAAAGAGGTCGCAAGCATCTATGCAAACGCACAGAGCGCGAACATAGAGCTTTATAAGTTCTTAAAGGAACTTGACACCATCGTAAACTCTGTAAACGAGGGAACAGTTCTCGTTGTGGACGCTGACTCCTATCCCTTCAATATTCTTCTTGAGTACGGCAACAAGGTCGAGGGTGGCTCTGACGAAAAGGTCGTCGAGGATCTGACATACATCATCGCAACTCTTCGCTCCGAAGGCAAGACTAAGGAGGCTGACGATCTCGTCGCGGCAGTCAATGCGATACTCGTTGCATATAGCAAAGGAGAGAGCTGATGAAAAAAAAGAATGCAGTATTTGAGGACGTTCTGCGCTCGGTAAGCCGCTATTTCGTCGTGCTTGTCATCGCCGTCGTCATCTTCATATGCTGTTCGGGCATTCGCTTTGTAAAGAGCGGAGAAGTGGCTCTCGTTCTGCGCTTCGGCAAGCTCGTGGGCAACACCTACGAGGAGCAAGTGCACGAGCCTGGTATCCTCTTTGCGTTTCCGTATATCATTGACGAGGTCGTGATAGTTCCGACTGAGACGGTGATGGAGCGCACGGTGAAGACTCACTACACGAACGGATATATGACCACTCTGCGCAACAACGGATACGTTATCACGGGAGACAGCAATATCGCAGTAATGCAGGTCTCAGTCAAATACACGATAACAGATCCCGTTGCTTACGCACTGAACGTAAATAACGTCGACAGTATCATCGACGCGTCTGTCAGTAACGCTATGCTTGAGCGTGCCGCTTGCACGGACTTTGATGATATTATGACTACGGGCAAAGAAAAATACAGCAGCGAGGTTAAATCTCTCGCGCAAAAGAACCTCAATAAGAACGGAGCGGGAATAACTCTCTCGACAGTTGAGCTTACCACGGTTTCCGCGCCTGAAGAGGTAAAAAGCATCTACGAGCAGGTAAATACCGCATCGGTAAATGCTGAAAAGATGATAAAAGAAGCAAATCAATATCGCGACAATACGCTGATAAAGGCACGTGCAAAAGCAAACGCAACCGTGTCGGATGCCAACAGTCAGCACGCGCAGAGCGTTTCAAGCGCTAACGCGGATCTTGCGAGCTTCTGGGGTATGCTTGAGGAATTCGAGGCAAATCCCGAGGTCGTAAAGACAAGAGTTCATAGTGAAAAAACATCCGCGATACTCTCAAAGATCGGTAAGATCTACGTAGTAAAAGACGGAGATAATACCATAATCATCAAATAGGAGGCTATATGGAAAATCTTGATAACATAGCAAAAAGTAGCCTCGAAGCACTCTCGAAAAACAACCTCACCGAAGCGGGAAAGAAAAAGCTCAGACGAGAGATAATCTCCGGTGCCATCGCACTTGCGTGTCTTGCAGTAGGTATTATCTATTCGCTGATATTTCCCGCGAAAACCACCGTATCCGCGCTTCTTTACACGGTTGCTTTTCTCATTGAGGGAATTCCCGTGCTGTGCGCGGCGGTAAAAGGGATATTCTCTAAAAACCTCTCGAATGCTATGGAGATGCTCGTCGCGATAGCCATCCTTGCGTGCTATTTCTCGGGGGATCTCATTCTCGCGGCACTCATTCCGCTCATTCTCAATATCGCGCATCTCCTGGAAGAGCGCAGTATTATGGGCGGTCGCGACGTCATCGACGGTCTGCGCAGAATGCAACAGAGCAGTGCGATATTGCTTGAGGACGGCGAAGAAAAGACGGTCGACGCAAAGACTCTGCGTATCGGTCAGAGGATCGTCGTAAAGCCGGGCGCAGGAATAGCTATAGACGGCGTCGTAGTCGAAGGCGAGACGAATATTGACCAGAAGTCGCTCACAGGTGAGCCTCAGCCCGCACACGCAACTGTCGGTGACAGCGTTTACGCAGGCACGGTAAACATCGACGGAAGAATAGTGGTCGAGGTCAAAAAGGAATACGTTGACACCTCGTTTTCAAACATCCTCGCGCTTCTCGAGAAGTCCGAGAGCATTTCTATTCCCGAGTCGAGAATAATCGACCGCTTTATGAAGTACTATATTCCGCTCATTCTCGCGATCTCCGCCGCAGTTGCGCTCGTTACCTCGGATATCTCCAAGGCGATCGCAATACTCGTCGTATCCTGCCCCTGCGGACAGATGCTCGTCAGCTCCGCACCTATGATAGCGGCACTCTCGGCGGCGACAAAGAGAGGAATACTTATCAAAAACTCCAAGTTTATTGAAGAGCTTACTGAGATCGACACTGTCGTGTTCGATAAGACGGGTACGCTCACGGTCGGTGATCTCTCGCTGACCGAAATACGCACCGCGGACGGCGTGTCGCGAGAGGAGCTTCTTTCTGCTGCGGCAAGCGTTGCGTGCGCGTCCACACACCCGATCTCAAGAGCGCTCGTCAGTGCCGCAGAAGGAATTGAATATAACAAAGAACTCGGTGTCAAGGAGCTTTCGGGCAAGGGAATGATGGGAAGCTCTGCTGACGGAAAGCACACAGTTATGTTCGGAAATCTCGATTGGTTGCGCTCGTCAGGACTCGAAATTGAAGAATACGATGGGCTTTTGGGCTCTGTCAGCTACGTTGCCGCTGACGGACATCTGCTTGGCGCGCTCTGCTTCAACGATACGGCAAGAGCTGAGGCTAAGGAGGGAATTGAGCGTCTGCGCGAGCTTGGAATTGACAAATCGGTAATGCTCACGGGCGACAGAAGAGAAGCCGCAGAGCGCATCTGCGAGCAGGTGGGAATTGACACTCTCGAATCTCAGCTTTTGCCCGAGGATAAGCTTGCATCGCTCAAGTCGCTCAAAGAGGAACGCTCGGTACTTGCGGTTGGCGACGGTATAAACGACGCACTCGCGCTCAAGGAAGCGCACGTAGGCATCGCGATGGGCGCGATGGGCTCGGATCTTGCGATACAGTCGGCTGATATCGCGCTTATGAACAACAATCTGCTCAATATTCCGTTTGCAATAAAGCTCGCGAGAAAGACCAAGTCTATAATCTATCAAAATCTCGTGCTTTCAATCGGCATCAGCGCACTTATGATAGGACTTTCGGCTTTCGGCGTTATCAGCGCGCTCGCAGGCTCGATCTTGCATAACTTCGGAGCATTCGCAGTGCTTATCAATAGCTCAAGAATACTAAAGACCGAATAAAAATACATAGTTGGGTATCTACCATAAAGCAGTATTTTGCTTCTTTTCGATGTAAAGTACTGCTTTATATTTTTAACAACTAATTGATAATTGTTTTTTCTGAAAACTATGCTATAATATAATTACACCGGTGATAAACTTTTTGGAGGTACGATATGAATCTTAAAATAGGTGCGATTATCAAAAAACTTCGCGCAGAAAATAATATTACACAAGAAACGCTTGCCACTGCCATAGGGGTGACACCTCAAGCGATATCTCGGTGGGAGTCCGAAGGCGGTTATCCCGATATTGAACTCCTACCTGCACTGGCTGATTTCTTCTCAGTCAGCACAGATGAACTTCTCGGATATAAATTGTCTGAAAGAGAACAAGAGCTCGCCAACATCAAGAAGGAGATGGAACGCCTTTCAGAAGTTGGTTCTGTTGAAGAGCGAGTAGCTTATGCAAGAAATGCTTTTGCCCATTATCCGAACGATTATGAGATTCGAGATCATCTTGCGGTGTGCCTGTATTTTGTATGGGAGGAAACGCATGATGAGGCGCTTTTCAAGGAGATCGAATCGTTGCTTGGATCGGTAGCCAACGAATGTAACGATGAGAATACACGATACGACGCTATCAATACTCTTATCACACTGTATGGAGAAGTCAAACAGTCTGAAAAAGCAAAAGAGTGGGTTAATCGGCTGACACCTATGAAATACCGTCGCGAAGCGGCTCTTTCGAGCGGAATTGGTGACGGAAACACCAAATTTTATATTCAAGATGAAATTGATAAACTGACTGACGCCCTCGGTCTTGCTATTCGTAATCTTGTACTGAACGAGGATCTTCCTAATGATCCATCCACATGGGAAAGTAAAATCGAAATGCTCCGCATTTCTAATCAACTGTACTTGATGATCTATGGCGATGATCTTATGTTCCATCATAACCGGATATCCTTTAATCATTGGTTGATCTCCACCTACCAAATGTCGCTTGGCAAAATCGAGGATGCTATGGAATCTCTTGAAAAAATGTGCGATCATGCCGTATCTTACGATATATCTTATCAGAATGATCACGGCAAGCATTTCACATCTTTCTTAGTTGATACTCAAGTCTATCCCGAGAAAAACAGAGATTTCCATGAGCTCAAAGAACATACTCATTGCTACTATATGCTGGATCGCTTACAGCATGGTCGCTATGACGGTATGCGTCAAGATCCTCGTTTTATTTCCATTGTTGAAAGATTGAATCAATACGCCAAATAATTTATCTTAGACTCTTGCGAGGCTTTCCTTTGCTTCCGCATATAAAAAAGCCACCACGAAAAATGTGGTGGCTTCAATTTTGCCGATAATTTGCATACCCTCACGGGTGCTTGCGATAGAGCAGTATGAAATTGAATATACCTACCGACAGGAAAAGGACGAGAAATTGCTGAAATTTCTCGTCCTTTTTTCTTGACAAGCACTGCTTCTGTGTCCAC
>JAGBIA010000098.1 GCA_017935225.1 Clostridia bacterium
TCACTTGCAGACTACAAGTTTGATAGGTCGGAGGTGTACGCACAGTAATGTGTTTAGCTGACCGATACTAATAGACCGAGGGCTTGAACTTTAAAGGTTCAATAACGATTTTAATTACTTGGGTTTCGCTTTCGAACTCATCAATAACGCTTTGTTCGGTTTTCAATGAGCATATGCTAAGGAGCAGCCTGGAGTTGCTCCTTTTTTTTGCGAAAATCAGGGCACGTATGAAAGGAACCTTAAGTTTTATGGCAACCAAGGCTGAAATCAAGGCAATTCTTTTTGATCTGGACGGAACTCTTCTCCCAATGGATCAGTCGGTATTTCTCAAGGAATATCTCAAGCGACTTTCGATGTTCGTCGCTCCTTACGGAATAGCTCCGAACACTATGGTCGAGGCAACGATGGGCGCGACCGAATTTATGATAAGAAACGACGGAAGCAGATATAATAAGGAAGCTTTTTGGGAGAATTTCTTCAAGATGATCGGTCAAGAGCGCACTGAACTCATCTCGATCACAGACGAATTCTATCTCGGACCGTTCAAGAAGGTAAGGGAACACGTTGGCACGAATCCTCGCGCGAGGGATATGATCGATGCGGCGCACGGAAACGGCAGAAAGGTCGTGCTTGCGACAAATCCCGTATTTCCGATGGCGGCACAGCTTGAGCGCATAAGCTGGATCGGACTTGAGGAGAGCGATTTTGACCTCATAACCTCGTATGACAATTCTAAATTCAGCAAGCCCAATCCCAATTATTACCGCGACATTTGCGAGAAGATCGGCGTAGCTCCCGAAAATTGCCTGATGATCGGCAACGATGAGCGCGACGATATGAAGGCGGCGACCGAGGCGGGAATGAGATGCTATCTGGTGACCGACTGCCGCATAATGTCCGATCATTTCGTTTGGACGGGTGAGAGAGGCAGCTTTGAGCAGGCTGTACATATGCTTGAGAGACTCTGATAAATTTGATAAAAATAAAAGGTTGACTGAGATCCGGTCAACCTTTTTTGATCATATATAGTTCATTCAGTAAGTCTTTAGCACTGAAAACCAACCATTCTCCTATCGTGTCTGTTTTTTCGAATATTTCACGTTTAGCGTTTTTTTCGGTCAGATAAGAAATTTTAGGTAGATAAGGTGTAAAGACCATAACAAGATCAGCTTCAACGTTAGCATTATAATATATTTCACTAAACGCAGGAAGATGCTTGAATTTTCCCGTCGGGTTTATTGGTGCGGCTATTATCTTTTCAAAAGAAACATACCATTCGGGTGTGGGAAAATTATAAAACAAAGCTTTATTTTTGCAGGTGATGAAACGCAGCAAATAATTCTTATTTGTCGTTTCAATAATAATATCCGGTTTATTACTGTATCTGAAAAATGAAGCCAAAATTTTTCTTGGAAAGATTATCTTATAATTTTGCTCGTTGCAAATTTGTTTAATTTGTTTATAAAATAATATTCTATCAATAAATGCACGAACAAAAGAAAATACAGATGCAGAAATAACGATTGCCAGAACGGGAATTAAAACGATTAAAATAATTGCTATCATCTTAGTTCTCCTTTTTACTCGTGCATATAGTGACTGACTCGCCAATTATACTGCGCTAAGACCGTATGTGCAAGATGTATTGCCACTAAGAAAACAGCACTTGCAATAAAGCCGAGTGGAAAACCGCAAAATCTATAAATAATAGCCGTAGGACAAAAGGATTTTTTGCTCAAAAACAAAGCTAAGTACGCTATTATTTGAATACAAATGATCATAGTATCGCTTATCCAATGATTTTTTAAGTGATATATTAGACCGCCTGCTTTAGTTATCAATCCTTTTGTATTCTCAATAAATTCTTTGTGCCTTGACCTATATAAGATGCAGAAAATAATATGCGATATTACGTAAGCTAATAAAAAGCATACTTCAAAGGTTATATCCCAAACCAAAGGATCATCGGTATTTATTCGTTCTGCAAAGAATTTCAGATCAAACAATGCTGAAAACCGAGTAAACTCTTCTAAAAAATATGCAAGCAGCAGGGAGCAAAAATATGTTGATATTAGATAAAGCAGACTTTGAGGTTCGAACTTAAGCTTTTTCATTTACGCGATCCTTTATTTCGTTCAAACGTTTGTTTATGACTTCTATATCTCTTTTTTGTGTTTTGTCTTCAAGGATGAATCCCACGATCATTCCCGTTGCACCAAGAATAACAATTAAAGCTATACCGATCAAAACATAGTTTTTGGGTAGAACAGCAAAAACAGACAAGTTAACAAATGCCGTGAGAAAAATAACGACAAGTACGGATATACCTCTACGAACTGATTTAGATATCGGAAAATAGTCTGAGTGCATAATAAAATGGTGTGAGAAAATTCCTAATGAAGCGATAATTGAAAGACCTAAAATAACTCTAACCAACAAATCATAAAAGAACAGTCGCTGTGCTGCGGTGTATTCCATAAAAGTAGGAAAAAAAGAAGCAAAGATAAAACACACTAAAATGATCAAAAATGATGCAGAAATATCTGCAAAACTTTTCTTCATAATTTTTTTAAACATAATTATACCCCCAATCTTTTCTTTATCCCAGCAACATATTGCCGAGAAATAAGTATTTTTTCTTTATTAATAAGCGTTCCTTCGAGCTTGGCATTCTTAGCCGATTTTACACTGTTAAGCTTTTTTAGATTAAGAATCGTTGTTTTAGATACTCGCGCAAAGTAGGTGTCAACCAATTGTTCCTCCAATATATAGAGCTTTGCTGATGATCTGTAAACCTGCTTGTCAGTATAAATATATACGTTTTTATCAACAGATTCGAAATAAAGAATACTGTTGAGCGGAATGAAAAATATTTCTCCGTCCACTTCGCCAATCATATTTTTGTCAGCAATTCCGATGTATGAAATAATATCTTGAAGTACCTCGTCGATCTCTCTACATTTTACGATTATTTCGGGGTTTAAATATAATTCGTTTTTGTCAATTGTAACTTTCATTTTTCACCCTCCTATCGCATTACATTATACATCAAAGCTAATAAAAAAGCAAGGATGATTGCCTGAGTTGCAGCTTTTGTGCATCAGGTTGCATTTAAAATTATAAAGCCGACGAGGAAAACCCTCGTCGGCTTTATATCTTTTGTGGAAATTAGTCCTCAATTACAGCTTTCTTAGAGAAAATTCTGTGGTATCTTGCGGGATCAAACTTGAACTGACGGTCGTAGGTCAGAAGTCCGTTCTGCTCCTGCTCAACGTCGGTGAGCTGAGTGTAGCAGAAGCCGAAGATGTCCTTGTTCTCAAGAAGAACGTCGGTGAGGCCCTCGAGTCTCTGGAAGAATTCTTCCTCTCCCTCAACGCTCTTGCCGTAGCCCCAAGCGGTTGCATCTTCCTTCATTACCCATCCGATTCCGCCGTATTCGCTGACGAAGATGGGGAGATGAGTCTTGGAAACCTGACGGCCGACTCTGTTGCCTCTGTTGAGCTGGTCGCGGACGATACCCTTATCTATCTCGGCGTAGTAGGAGCGGAACTTTACGGGATCCTGCTCGTAGTCATGAACGTCGTGAACGTCGGTGCGCTCGGTGGGGTAAGAACCGCTCGAGGTGATCACGGGACGGGTCTTGTCGATCGCCTTGGTAATGTCGTAGATGCTGTCAAGGAAGGGATTGAACTGCTGTCTTCCGTGCTTGTCCCATGTCTCGTTGGTGGGGCACCATCCGATAACCGAGGGGTGCGAGAAGTCGCGCTCTACCTCTTCAAGCCACTCGGGCAGGAAGTTGTAGATAGCCTCGGGGAGCGTGTGGTCAAGTCCCCAGTTACCAGTCTCGCCCCAAACCATATAACCGAGGCGGTCAGCGTGGTAGAGGAAGCGGGGCTCGAATACCTTCTGGTGAAGTCTTGCGCCGTTAAATCCGCAAGCCATAGAAGCTTCGATGTCGAAAATGAGGTGCTTGTCGTCCGGAGCGGTGATAATTCCCTCGGGGTTGAAGCCCTGATCGAGAACGAAACGACCGAACACGGTCTTGCCGTTGATCATAAGTCCCTTGTCTCTTGTGAGAGCAACCTCACGAAGTCCGAAGTAGCCGTCCATCACGTCGGTCTTGCCGTCCTTGGTAAGCTCGAACTTGAGGTCGTAGAGTCTGCCGTTGCCGCACTCCCAGAGGTGCTTCTCGGCGAGTGCGATATTGACGGTGGTAGAGCCCGAAGCAACGGTTGCAGAAGCCTCGCCCATAAGCTTGCCTTCATAGTAAGCCTTAACATTGAGCTCTGCGCCTACGGATACGTTGCTTGTAAGTACGTCGAGTGTAACGGAGGGGTCGGAGATGTTAGCGAATACCTTGTACGAGGTAACGTGAGCTGCCTCTACTGCCTCGAGCCAAACGGTCTGCCAGATACCCGTGGTTCTGGTGTACATACAGCCGTAAGAGCCGAAACGCTGAGACTGCTTACCTGCAACCTGCTTCTCGCTTCTGACGTCGTCCTTTGCGCAGATAGTAACGTAGTTGCCCTCTGCTGCGAGGAACTTTGTGATATCATACTGGAACGAGGTGTATCCGCCGCGGTGTGTGCCCACCCACTTGCCGTTTACGAAAACGATAGTCTCGTAGTCGGAAGCATCGATATGGAGGATGACGTTCTTGCCTGCCCAATCAGCAGGGATCGGGAGGTCGCGTCTGTACCATACTGCGTTCATAAAATCGGTGTGAGCAACGCCCGAGAGTCTGCTTTCAGGGCAGAAGGGAACGGTAATCTTGCCGTCAAGGCTCTTGCGCTCGAAGAACTTCTTTGCTTCGCCAACAAGTGCGTTGTCGATCTCGAAATCCCAAGTGCCGTTGAGACAAAGCCAACTGTCTCTGTGTCTGTCGGGACGCGGATGCTCGTTACGAGGAATGTTATTCATAATTTTTATCCACCTTTCAAAGTGTTAGTTGTTATAATAATTATATCGAAGTTTTCAGCGTTTGTCAATGGGGATTTTAAATAATGAAATTTTTATTTAGACTTTTAATCAAACTCCTTGAATAATCGCGCTATTTGTGATATAATTGTATCTGTATAGTTATTTTTTATCCAAAAAGGAGATTCAGATATGTCAAACTACAAAATATAGACCAAATGCGTGCAGGGCGGATACACCCCCGGAAACGGCGAGCCCAGACAGATACCGATAATTCAGAGCACGACCTTTAAGTATGAATCGAGCGCCGAGATGGGCAAGCTCTTTGACCTTGAGGCTTCGGGATATTTCTACACACGTCTTCAGAACCCCACCAACGACAGCGTTGCGGCTAAGATCTGCGATATGGAGGGCGGAACTGCGGCTATGCTGACTTCTTCCGGTCAGGCGGCGAATTTCTTTGCGATCTTCAACATCGCATCCTGCGGCGATCACGTGATCGCCAGCTCCACTATCTACGGCGGAACGTTCAACCTTTTCTCTGTAACTCTCAAGAGAATGGGAATTGACTTTACCTTCGTTTCCCCCGACTCGACCGAGGAGGAGCTTAACGCGGCATTCAGAGAGAACACCAAGGCGGTGTTCGGCGAGACTATCGCAAATCCCGCGCTCACAGTTCTTGATATCGAGCTTTTCGCAAAGGTAGCTCACGCTCACGGCGTTCCGCTGATCATCGACAACACCTTTGCAACCCCCGTAAACTGCCGTCCTTTTGAGTGGGGCGCAGATATCGTAACGCATTCTACCACGAAATATATGGACGGACACGGCGCGGCTGTCGGCGGATGCATCGTTGACTCGGGCAAGTTCGATTGGACCAAGTACCCCGACAAGTTCCCCGGACTCTGCACTCCCGACGAGAGCTACCACGGCGTTACCTACACCGAGCGTTTCGGACTTGAGGGCGCGTTTATAACCAAGGCAACCGCTCAGCTTATGCGTGATTTTGGTGCAATTCAGTCGCCTCAGAACGCATTTTTGCTCAATCTCGGACTTGAGAGCCTGCACGTAAGAATGGCTCGCCACTGCGAGAACGGTCTCGCAGTCGCAAAGTTCCTTAAGTCTGACGACAGAATTTCCTGGGTGACCTACCCGAGCCTTGAGGGCGACAAGTACTACGATCTCGCACAGAAGTATATGCCTAATGGCACGTGCGGCGTTGTAAGCTTCGGCGTCAAGGGCGGACGCGAGATGGCAGAGAAGTTTATGGGTAACCTCAAGATCGCCGCTATCGAGACTCACGTTGCCGACGCGAGAACCTGCTGTTTGCACCCCGCAAGCGCAACACACCGTCAGATGAACGAGGACGAGCTGGTTGCGGCAGGCATTTCGGGCGATCTCGTTCGCCTTTCCTGCGGAATTGAGAACGCAGAGGATCTTATCGAGGATATCAAACAGGCGCTTGACGCACTCAACTAAAATTTAGGAGGGCACTATGCCTATTAAAATACCAAATCTTTTGCCTGCAACGCAGGTGCTTCTCAATGAGAATATCTTCGTTATGACCGAGACGCGAGCTATGACTCAGGACATCCGTCCTCTGAAGATCCTTATGCTCAATCTGATGCCGCAGAAGATCGTCACCGAGACGCAGATCGCGCGTCTTATCGGCAATACGCCGCTTCAGGTCGAGCTTGAGCTTTTGCAGACCGCGACTCACAAGTCGAAGCATACCTCCGAGGAGCATATGCTCGCGTTCTACAAGACATTTGACGAGGTCGAGCATAAGAAATACGACGGAATGATCATCACGGGTGCGCCCGTCGAGCAGATGGAGTTCGAGGAGGTCGAGTATTGGGACGAGCTTTGTCGCATTATGGAGTGGACGAAGACACACGTAACGAGTACATTCCATATCTGCTGGGGCGCGCAGGCAGGACTTTACTACCACTACGGTGTAAAGAAATATCCGCTTGAAAAGAAGCTCTTCGGTGTGTTCGAGCATAAGCTTGACCACAAGCTCTCGATCCTCTTCCGCGGCTTTGACGACACCTTCGTCGTACCTCACTCAAGACATACTACCTGCCGCAGAGAAGATATCGAGGCAGTTCCTCAGCTCAAGATACTCGCAAGCTCGGAAGAGGCGGGAGTTTTCGTCTGCGCTACGGGCAAGGGAAGACAGATCTTCGTTACGGGACATTCCGAGTATGACGGCGACACGCTCAAGAAGGAATATATGCGCGACAAGAACGCGGGACTTCCTATCGAGATACCGAAAAATTATTTTCCGAATGACGATGATACAGCAGAGCCTATAGTCCGTTGGAGAAGCTGTGCAAATCTGCTATATTCCAATTGGCTCAACTATTTCGTATATCAGTCGACGCCATACAACGTCGAGGATATCAAGGAGATAGAGCATTCCTCGGAAGAGTGATATTGACAATAAAGATCTTGTTTTTATCAATTTGATATCGCCTTTTTGCGTGATATAATTAACGTATCAAAGAGAAAGGAGACTACTATGCAATATAATTACCGCAACGTAACGCTCAGCGGCGGCTTCTGGAAACAGATGGAGGAGCTTAACAGCAAGGTCACGGTAAACGCCGTATACGACAGATTTTACGAGACCGGCAGAATAGATGCGTTCAAGTTTGAGTGGAAAGAGGGAGACGAAAAGCAGCCTCATTTCTTCTGGGACTCGGACGTTGCAAAATGGATGGAGGGTGCGGCTTACGTGCTCTCACGTGAGGATCGCCCCGATCTCGAGGAGAAGATCGAGCACCTTATCGACGATATTGAGAGAAATCAGTGTGAGGACGGATATTTCAATATCTACTTTACGGTCGTCAAGCCCGAGGCGCGCTGGTCCTGCCGAAATTGGCACGAGCTTTATTGCGCGGGACATCTTATGGAGGCGGCTTGCGCTTACTATGAGGTGACGGGACGCGACAGATTTCTGAACATAATGGAGAAGTATTCCGACTACATAGAGAAGGTCTTTGTCAAGGAGCATTCCGCGGCATTTACGACTCCCGGGCACGAGGAGATCGAGCTCGCGCTCTACCGTATGTACAAGACCACGGGAAAGAAGAAATTCTTTGAGCTTTGCCGCTTCTTCCTTGAAAATCGCGGACTCCCCGATAATACCGAGGAGGATATTCTCGACTCGCCCTACTACGCGCAGAACCATCTGCCGATACGCGAGCAGAAGGAAGCATTCGGTCACTCTGTGCGCGCTGTATATCTTTATTCGGGAATGGCTGATCTCGCACTCGAGAGCGGCGACGAGAAGCTCAAGGAGGCTTGCATAGCGCTCTTTGACAATATCACACAAAAGAAGATGTATATCACGGGCGGTATCGGCTCTGCTTATCGCGGAGAGACATTTACCGTTGCGTACGATCTTCCCAACGCTTCGGCGTATGCCGAGACCTGCGCGTCTATCGGACTTATGTTCTTCGCGCAGAGAATGATGGCACTTGACCCCGAGAACGCGGCAAAGTATGCCGATGCTATCGAGCTTGAGATGTACAACGGTATGCTTTCGGGTGTCTCGCTCGACGGTGACAAGTTCTTCTACGAAAATCCTCTTGAGATCTATCTTGCCGACAGACACAGACTTGATATGCTCAACTACTCTGAGCGTTGGCCTATCACTCAGCGCCCGAAGGTTTTCGGCTGCTCCTGCTGCCCGCCTAATATCGTAAGACTTCTTTCCTCGATGGGTAACTATATGTATTCATTCGACGAGAAGAGCGGAGAAGTGTATATCAATCAGTTCGCCGATAGCGTGTACGAAAATGACGGCGCGCGCGTCGAGGTCAGCACAAATTATCCTTACGACTCCACACTTAAGATAAAGACCAACGTTCCCGTAAGAGTCCGCATTCCCGAGTGGTGCCACGGCTTCGGAACGAACAAGGATCACACCGTAAAGAACGGCTACGCGTGCTTTGAGGCATGCGAGTTTGAAGTAAAGCTTATGATTACACCTGAGCTCGTTGCATCCTCTGTCAACGTAGTTCGCAATCTCGGCAAGGCGGCACTCCGCTACGGACCGATGATCTACTGCGCCGAGGCGGTCGACAACGCAGACGGCGTGCATAAGCTCTATCTTGATTCCGAGAAGATCGCAGACGCGAAGATCTCCTACAGCGATGAGCTTGGCAGAGAGGTCATTGACTGTGAAGGATATCTGAGAGTCGACGAGAAGACCGATAAGCTCTACGCGCCTTATTCTCGCAAGTTTGAGCCGAGAACGGTGAGACTCATCCCATATCACTGTTTTGCAAACCGCGGCGAGAGTGATATGACGGTTTACCTTAACGTAAAATAAAAACCAATGATAAATTCAGCCTTTGCAGCTCAAAACTGCAAAGGCTGAGCTTTTTTATAGAGATAATTACTTGACAAATACAAGAAAAAGGATTATAATGTAAGTACCGAGAATGGTAAATACTTATAAAGGAGAATCATTATGAAAAAATTTTTGGCAATTCTTATGTGTGCAACTCTTCTTTTGAGCTGCCTTATGCTTTCTGCTTGTGACGCAGAGGATATTCTCAAGGACGTTATCGACGAGACCGACGAGAGCGGAGAATTCGTTCTTGATGAGACCGACGAAAACGGAAATCTCAAGACGCTTGGCGGAAAGCTTCCCAAAGAGCTTTACAAGGATGCTTTTGAGCTTCTGAACTCGGCGACCAACTTTACTATGACCGCAAAGCAGGTCATCAGCATGGAGATCGAAGGCGAGAAGATCGAGGTTACTCAGACCGTTTTCCAGAAGGTCGACGGTGACAACGCCTACTTCAAGTCCAGCGGTGTTGAAGGCGCAGAGATGGAAGGCTGGTACGTAGACGGTGTAGTATACACCCAGAAAAACGGTGAGAAGATAAAAGCCGAACTTTCCAAAGAGGATTACTACAAGAATTTCCTTGGCAACGATGCAAACGAGGACAAGGTGTTTGATATTCCTGAGAGCTGGTTCGTTGATATCACCATCAAGCCTGACGGCGATGAATACTATATCGCGTTCACCGTAAGCGGCGAGGAATACTCCGAGCTTTTTAAGAAAACAGATCTTAACGCATCTCTTGCAGAGAACGTTGACTATAAGGTATACTTCGACAAGGACGGAAAGATACTCAGAATGGAGACCGATTTCTCGATGGAGGTAGAGGGTGTCGTTGCGAATACTCACTCCGAGTCTATCTTTGAGAACGTTGGAACCACCGAAGTTACCGCTCCCGCAGACGCTGATAGCTACGCCCAAGGTGAATTCGATTTTCCTACGACCTGAGAACTTAGCTTATAAAAAACATCCGAGAGTTCAGAATGAACGCTCGGATGTTTTTTTATTAGAAAAATTTTATCAGATCTCTCATAGTCATATCAGGACCTAAGTAGATCTCGGATATGCTCTCAAGATCCTTATGGAAATTGTATTTGTCGTATATTCCGACGGGGTGTATGCCGACCGTGATGGCGGTCTTGAGTGCGACGTAGGAGTCCTCGAACACGTAAGTCTCTTCGGGAGTACCGCCGAGAAGCTCGATCGCTCTCAGGTAGATATCCGGCTGATCCTTGCCCTTGCCGATGTCGGTGCAGGAGATGAAGACAGGGAGATATTTGTCAAGCCCGAGTGTCGTGTAGGCGGTCCTTGCGTATTCGGACTGCGTCGCGGTGGCAAGGCAGAGTTTGACTCCTCTGGCTCTCAGATGCTCGAGAAGCTCGAACGCGCCTTCCTTTACGGTTGCCACGGTCTTGTAAAAGTCATTGAGCTGATTGCAGATGTATTCCTTGAACTCATCGTTGTCAGCACCGATCGAACAAGCCTCGTTGAGATATACTGCGGCGTCGCACAGCAGCATCGTCTGGACGCGCTTGGCAAGCTCGGGGTCGGGATCGTAGCCGTCTATTCCGAGATACTTCTTGCCGATCTTCTTCCATATGGTCGGCCAGAATGAGAGCGAGTCGACGAGCGTGCCGTCCATATCAAATATAGCGTATTTTATGTTTTTCAAGATCAGCAGAGTTCGATAAGCTCCTTGGGACTCTTGGTAAAGTCGCGAACAGAGCCGTCAGGGTTGATTGCGATCATATCCACAATTCTGCAACCGTACTTGCCTGCAAGGTAGATACCGGGCTCGACGGTTACTACGTTGCCTGCTTCAAGCACAGAGGTCTCGGGTGCTCTGCCCGAAAGGGAGGGAGACTCGTGGATGAACATTCCGACACCGTGACCGAGGCTGTGACCGAATGCCTCGCCGTAGCCTGCGTTGCGGATGATAGAGCGCGCGATCTCATCAGCATCGCGGCAGAGCATTCCGCCGTGGATCTGCTCGAGAGCCGCTTTCTGTGCCGAAAGAACGGTGTTGTATACCTTCTTGATCTCTGCGTCGGCCTTGCCGATGACAACGGTTCTGGTCATATCAGCGCAATATCCCTCGTACTTTGCACCGTAGTCCATAGTGAGAAATCCTGCTCTGAGCTTGACGTTTGTGGGAACGCCGTGGGGAAGAGAGGAAGCGGGGCCCGAAACTGCAATAGTGTCGAACGCGAGTGCTTCAGCACCGTGGCGGCGCATAAAGAACTCGAGCTCGAGCGCGACCTCGATCTCAGTCACGTTGGGATTGATAAATCCGAGAATGTGCTCGAATGCGAGATCGGTAATTTCCTGAGCTTTTGCGATGCGTTCAAGCTCGTAGGGGAGCTTGACCATACGCTGTTTTGTAAGAATTGCCGATGCGCCAAACACCAACTCTGCGCCCTCGGGCATCTTCTCGCGGAATGCTTCAAGCATCTTGCAAGAAAGCTCAGCGTCCTCAATGGCGATCTTCTTATAGCCATTCTCGCCGATAAGCTCAGCGATCTCGGTGAGCATAGAGCGATCGGGCATAAGGATCTCAAAATCCTTCACCTCTGCGTGAGCCGCCTCGATGTAGCGGAAGTCTGTCAGAAGGTAAGCCTTCTCGCGACCGATAAGAATGTATCCGTCGGTGTAGTTGAAGCCCGAGATATATCTCTGGTTGAGCTCGGACGAGATAAGCGCCGCGTCAAATTCGCTGTTTTTCAGCGCATCCTGAAATCTTTGAAGCTGTGTCATATATTTTCTCCTTTTTGCTTGTAAATATTTTTCATATTAAGCGCGTCCTCAGCCATAGTGCCGTCGGACTCGCAAATTATTCTCGGTGCAACTCCCTCGCGGATGATAGCCTCGGCAAGCGGCTCGAACTCGGGGCCGTAGACCGTATCCGCAAATGTGAGGTGTCGCTTCTCTCCCGCTCCTGTGTACTCGATCTTCGAGAAGTGGCAGTGGAGATTGAACGCGTACTCGTCGCCGAGTACGTTCGCGATCTTGTCAAACACCGCGCGATAGCTGTCGCAGTCGGTGAAATAAGAGCCGATGTGCCTTGCGTTGAGGTGACCGAAGTCTACGACGGGGTGGTATTTCGTCAGAAGTCTGCAAAGCTCGATAACTTCGTCAAGATTGCCGAGCTGATTGACCTTGCCCATCGTCTCGATGCCCATACGGATGTCGGTTCCTCCGTTTACCTCGAGGTTTTTCTCAAGCGTGTCCGCCGCGAGCTTCATAGCCTCCTCACGTGTGATCTTCGCCGCGCTGCCCGCGTGTATAACTATCGTGTCAGCTCCGAGAAGCTCTGCTGCGTGGAGCGAGCGGCTTATATAGTCGATGCTTTTGAGTCGCTTTTCGGGATCGACACCCGAGAGCGAGATGAAATACGGGGTATGGAGCGACATAAGAATTCCGCACTCGCGTGCCGCGTCGCCGATCTTTTTGAGCGTTGCGTCGCCTGCGGCAATTCCGTTGCCTGCCTCGTATTCGTATGCGTCAAGACCGAAATTCTTCACCCAAAGGGGTGCATCGGTGGTAGATTTTTTGCCATCGGCATAGAAGGACTCGCTGTTTCCTCCAGGTCCGAAGGTCGCGTATTCTATTCTTTTCATTTTCTGTTTGATCTTGCCTTTCGCTTATAGTATTTTATCATAAAAGGTCGCTCTATCCGCCTCTTGAAGCGGAAGAAGAGCGTGCGCTTGTCGTTGATGGGGGGGACGATGATCGAGATCATTCCGAGCTTGTGGACCGCAAGTGTGTCGGTCAGAAGTTGATCGCCAAGTCCTGCAGTCACCGTCTCGTCGACACCCATATCACGCATAGCGCGGAGAAGCGTCTTCTTGCCGGGCTTTCCGCTTTTGGCGTAGGCAGGCAGAGAGAGCAGGGAATTGAAGAGCTCGACACGCGTGTGATCGTTGTTCGAGATGAGCGCGCAAGAGATACCTGCCTCTTTCATCTCGGAAAACCAATTTATTATGTTTTCGTCGGGCAGATCCTGCTCGTAGGGCGCGAGCGTGTTGTCTATGTCGATCAGAAGCGCGCGTATGCCGAGGGACGTCAGAAACTCGGGGCGCACGTAAAGATATGACTCAAACACGTACTCGGGAACGAGCGCGACACTGCGCTTTCTTTTAAGATCTTTTTTCATAATGCTCCAATCAAAATATTACTATCAATATTTTATCATACATTTTCCTTTTTATCAAGAGCCACGGGGGATATTTTTTGCGAAAATAAAAAACTGTATTGCTGTTGATAAAAAAGGATTGACAAATAAGACAAAATAGTGTATAATATTCGCAAGAAATTTGACATCGGAGACAAAAATATGGCATTTAACTTCAGAGTCCTGCCAGAGTAAAATACGAAAACAGATATAACGCCCGTCGCGGATCAGCCTACCGAAGAGGAAACCGAGAAAACTAACGAAGACGCTCCCGAGGATAAGTCCGAGGAGTAATAAAAAAGGAAGCACCCGAGGGTGCCTCCGTGTGTTATTTGGATCTTGCGAGAGGGATCGTAGCCGTTATCTGCAGATGATCTTCCGCAGTGAGCGACGCGCTTATCCTTCCGCTGTGTGCATCGACGATGCTCTTGGCTATCGAGAGACCGATGCCGTTTCCGCCCGTCTTTGAGTTACGAGAGGAATCCGTGCGGTAGAAACGCTCGAACAGAAATTCAAGATCTTTCTCGGGAATGAGGGTTGCCGTGGTATTCTCGACTGTGAGCGCAGCGTACCGTCCTTTTTTTGAGAGCGAGACGCTGACAGTGCTTCCGGACGGGGAATATTTGATCGCGTTGTCAAGCAGGATAGAGCAGAGCTGGCGAAGGACCTTTGAATTTCCGTTTACCAGGAGTCCTTGCTGAACGTCGATCGCGAGAGTCTTGTCGCTTGACGCGGCGAGTCGCTCAAAACTGTAGGTACATTCCTCGATGATCTCGGAGAGTCCGAAATTCGTCATAGTAAGGTGGTTCTGCCCGCTTTCTTCCATTCTCGCAAGGAATACGAGATCGGCGGTAAGCTCGGACATCTGAACGGTCTGTCTGCGAATCTCCTCGATAGACTCGTTCTCACCGAATTCCATATCAAGCAGGTCCGCGTTTGCGCGGATAATGGCAAGCGGAGTTTTGAGCTCGTGACCTGCGTCGGTGATAAACCTTTTTTGCTTTTCATAGCTTTGCGCCACGGGACTCATTATCCTGTGCGCGACGGTCATAAGAACGATCGACACCGCGACGTATCCGAGGAAGGACATAGCAAGACTCCAGAATGCGAAGGTGTATATCGCCTCCAACTTTCTGCCGCAGTCGAGGAAGGAAACTCTGCAGCCCGACTCGGATTCGGTCATGTAGTATCTGAATATTTCGATAAATCCGTGTGTGCGCCCCTTCGCGAGTACGCGCGCTACGTAGTCGTCGACGTCTTCGTCGTTAATAATTACTATCTTGCTGGTATCAATAGAGGTTATCTCTCCGTTCGTATCAACCGAGACTGTGAAAAAACGCGACTCGTAGGGGATCTCGGGCGAGAGCATAGGACCGTTGCCGTTAGGGTCAGGGAAGACCTCGGGAAATCCTCCACCATTCTCGTCGATAACCGACAGCAGATAGTCCGCTCTGCCGACTACTGAATAATAGTTGAGCAGATTCATCGCGCACACGACGGTAAACAGCAATAAAAACAGTAAAACCATCGAGAGTAGAATGAACCTGCTCTTCAACCTTTTAAACATTAGCCTCTTCAGCCATCTCGACCGTGTAACCCGAGTTTCTGATGGACTTGATGGTGATGTCTGCACCAAGCGTCAGAAGCTTTCTGCGCAGATAGGAGATGTAGACCCAGATAACGTTCATCTCGGTGAGTCCGTCAAGACCCCAGATGCGTTCCATAAGGCAATCGGAAGTGATAACGTGACCAGGATTTTTGAGAAGCATCTCCATAATTTGAAATTCCTTGTTTGCAAGACGGATGCTACCGCTCTCGGTGTAGAGCTTGTAGGTCGCTCTGTCGAGAGTTACGTTTCCAAAACAGAGCTTGGAGTCGTTTGTCGAGGTCTGTACTCTGGTCATCGCGCGTACTCTTGCGATAAGCTCGCGTGCATCAAAGGGCTTGGGCATATAGTCGTTCGCTCCGCTGTCAAGACCGAGGACGATATCCTCAATGTCGGTCTTAGCCGAGAGAACGAGTATCGGAATGTCGTTCTTGGCTGCGCGAACCCTTCTGATGACTTCCATGCCGTCAAGCTCGGGCATCATAAGGTCGAGAATAACAGCATCGTAATTTCCTGACTTTATGTACTCTATGGTATCTACTCCATTGTGTACTATGTCAGCGGAATAGTTGTTTTTTTCAAGAATTTTTCTAAGGGCACTTGCAAGTGCTATCTCATCTTCAGCGACAAGAATTCTCATGTTTTTTCCTCCTGAGCGTGCGATAGTGTGTGTTTAGTGTGTGTTATAATGAAATCGATCGCACTTACGAGACCATTATAACAACCCCTCATTAATTTTAACTAAATAAAAACGATTTATTTTAAATTATCTCAAAAAAATAAAAAATCTATTTTCTTTAGTTTGCTTTTAACTATATATAGTATAACATATATAGCAATCTTACGGAGGAAATCGTGGCATACCAAACAGTCTTTAAAAGGTACGAGCTGAAGTATATGCTGACGCTCGAACAGAAGCAAAGAATACTCGAGGCTATGGAGCCATATATGGCTCTTGATAAATATGGGCGTACCACTATCAGAAATATATATTTTGATACGGATAATTACCGCCTGATACGGCGCTCGATAGAAAAGCCTGTATACAAAGAAAAGCTAAGAATACGAAGTTACCAGCTTGCCGATGAAAACAGCACGGTCTTCGTCGAGCTGAAAAAGAAATATAAGAAGGTAGTCTATAAGCGAAGGGTATCTATGACAGAGCGCGAGGCGATGGCGTGGATATGCGACCGCAAGACTGCACCGAAGGACACGCAGATAATCAGGGAGATAAATTACTTCTGTGATTTCTACGGAAAGCTTCGCCCTGCGGTTTTCCTTTCATACGAAAGGGAAGCATTCTTTGAAAAGAACGGCGGAGACTTCAGAGTGACCTTCGACGATAACATACTTTGTAGGCAAAACGATCTCTCGCTTTGCTCCGAGCCGTACGGCGATAAACTGCTTGAGGACGGCAAGGTGCTTATGGAGATAAAGTGCTCGGGCGGAATGCCGCTGTGGATGTCACACGTGCTGACCGAGCTCGGTATCTCGCGAGCCTCGTTTTCCAAATACGGTACTGCGTACCGAACGCTGATTTTTCCCAATCTAAATTCCAAAGCAAAGGAGATCTACACTTATGTCTAAATCCATGTTTGTCTTCAACGATATTTTTAAGGGACTTTTTGATACAGAGTTTACCGCGGTAATAAGCCTGACCGACTTTCTTTTCTGCCTTGGCGCAGCACTCGTTATCGGTCTGATCATGGCACTCTCTTATATGTTCCGTTCCAGATACACAAAGAGCTTCGTTATTACTCTTGCAACTCTGCCCGCAGTAGTTTGCGTAGTAATTATGATGGTAAACGGTAACGTCGGTACGGGCGTTGCAGTCGCAGGTGCGTTCAGCCTCGTTCGTTTCCGTTCGGTTCCCGGTAGCGCAAAAGAGATCGTAATGCTCTTCTTGGCTATGGGCGCAGGACTCATCGCAGGTATGGGATATATCGCATTCGCATTCCTTTTCTCAATTATTATGTGTCTCGCGTTTATTATCTACAATTTGCTCGGTATGGGCTGCAAGAAGAACGCCGAGAAGTATAAGAGCATGCGTATCACAGTTCCTGAGGATCTCGACTACACCGGCGTGTTCGACGAGATGTTCAAGGAATACACGAGCAGCTACGAGCTCGTTCAGGTAAAGACCACCAATATGGGCAGTATGTTCAGACTCACATACATAATTTCTCTTAAGGATCCTGCAAAGGAACACGAGTTCATCGACCGCATCCGCGAGAGAAACGGCAATCTTGAGATCAGCGTTTCCACACAGGCTTCGTCTGATCATCAGCTCTAAGGAGGGAATATGGTATTTAAGAAGAAATTTTTATCCTTGCTTTGCCTCTGCCTTGCAGCACTTCTGATGCTTTCGTCATGCGGCAGCTCTGAGACACCCAAGGCTACCGACGCAAACGGCGATCCCATCGCTACCGAGACCGACAAGGAAGGCAACGTAGTTGAAGTTCCCAAGGATCCCGACGACAAGACTCCTTCGAAGAGACCCGAGCTTGATTTTGCGGGCGATCCCACTATGGACGGAATTGATACCGGATTTGCAAGAAACTTTGCGGATATGTTCACCGAAAGAGACCTCGCGGGCGCATACGATGAGAGCAAGTGCGCTATCATCAAGTGCAACGGCGGAGAGATCAGTGCATCCTCGAACGTAGTAGGTGTCAGCGGAAGCAAGGCTCTTATCAGCAAAGAGGGCGTGTATATAATCCGCGGAACGCTCAACGACGGTACTATCATTATTGATGCGGACGACACCGCAAAGATCCAGATAGTTCTCGACAACGCAAATCTTACTTCTTCTACCCACGCGGCTATCTACGTAAAGAACGCAAATAAGGTGTTCATCACCCTTGCGGCAGGCACTAACAATACTGTCAAAAACGGCGGAAAGTTCGAGCAGACCGACGATAACAACGTCGATGCTCCTATCTTCTCCAAGCAGGATATAACCTTTAACGGCACAGGCTCGCTTACCGTAGAGTCTCCCGCAGGCCACGGCATCGTCGGCAAGGACGACCTCGTGATCGCAGGCGGTAAGTATAACGTAACGGCATCCGGTCACGCGATCGATGCTAACGACAGCGTAAGAATTACTCAGGCGACCGTCACCGTCAAGGCAGGTAAGGACGCTATCCGCGCAGAGAACCCCGAGGACAGCACCCGCGGATACGTTATCATCTGCGACGGTACCTATAATCTCTCGGCAGGCGGCGACGCGATCAGCGCAACCTCTGACGTTCAGATCGATGCAGGTAAGTTTGAGATCGCTGCGGGCGTAGGCGCAGATCTTAGCGCAGAGACAGCTCCCAGCGCAAGAGGCATCAAGGCAGACGGCAATCTGCTCGTTGCTGACGGAACGATCAAGATCGAGACTCCCGATGACGCGATCAACGTAAACGGCTCGATCATTCTCGCAAAGGGAAGCCTTGAGATCAAGGCAGGAGACGACGCGCTCAACGCAAATAACAGCATTTACGCAGTCAAGGCTGACGTCACAATAAAGGAAAGCTACGAGTGCTACGAGGCGGCGCACGTCGAGATCAGAGGCGGTAAGCATACCCTCAACTCCAAGGATGATGCGATCAACGCGGCAGGCGGAGCTGACGGAAGCGGCGAGGTATCCGCAACCGAGGGATCTCTCAAGATCACCGCGGGAGAGATATTCGTTACCGCAGACGGCGGCGACGGATTTGACGTCAAGGGAGTATTTGAAATGAGCGGCGGACTCGTCGTTATCAGCGTATCCGCAAAGGACGGTCACGCGGCGTTTGACTATAACGTAAGCGGAACTATCAGCGGCGGTATGTTCGTTGCGGCAGGCTCCTCTAAGCTGCCCAGCCTCCCGACCTCCGAAGGTCAGGGCGTGCTTAGCATCAACGCAGGTACGCAGGCAGCGGGAACTGAGATCACGGTTACCGATGCTGACGGCAAGACGGTTATCTACGAGAAGATCGCACTCGACTTTGAGGTCGTGGTCGTAAGCTCGCCCGAGATCGTCAAGGGTCAGACCTATGACGTAAAGATCGGCAACCAGAGCGGAAGCTTTGAAGCAAAATAATCAGATAAAAATTCAGTTGCGCGGCTCGCCGCGCAACTTTTTTTGAAAATATATTGACAAAATCTCCCTCAAGTGTTAAAATGATGCTTGCATTAAAAAAAGAGGGAAACAAATGAAAAATAAGATATACGTTTTTATAGTAATTCTGTCGGGTGTCTTCTGGGGCAGCTCCTGCCTTTTCGTAGATTATCTCAAAACGCACACGCCCGCTACTTCGGTGCAGATCACCGCAATCAGAATAGTTTTCGCGGCGATCGTGCTGAATTTGTGGCTGATCATCAAGGGAAAAGGATTTTCGCTCTATAAGATATCGGGCAGATCCTGGCTTCTGTGCGCGGTGTCGGGTATCGGCTCGGTGCTTGCGATGGGTATGTTCTACTATAGCTGTATGGTAGAGACCTCGGCGGCAGTCGCGGTCATACTGCTTTATACCGCGCCGCTGTTCGTTATGATAATGTCGCTCTTTTTCTTCAAGGAAAAGATGAACGCGCAGAAGATCATCGCCTTTATCATCGCGATCGTGGGCTGCGCGCTGGTCTCGGGAATAGCATCGGGATCGAAGATAAGCGCGCTCGGTATCTTCCTCGGTCTTATGTCGGGATTTACATATTCGCTCTACGGCATTTTCACCTCGCTCTTTATGAAGGAGAACAAGGATACGCTCACCTTTACCGCGCTCAGCTTTCTCTTTGCGGCACTTGGCGCGCTTGTGATCTCGAAGCCGTGGGAGATCGTTAAATTCACGCTCGAGGTCGAAAATCTTCCGCTGACGCTGATTATGTACCTTCTGCTTGCGATCTGCACCGCAGTCATTCCTTTCTTCCTTTACTCGAAGGGAATTGAGGGGATCAAGCCCGATATCGCGTCGATACTCGCCTTTAGCGAGCCGCTTATGGCATGCGTCTTCGGAACTGCCGTGCTTGGACAGAAAATGGACATCTTCGGCGTGATCGGCATCGTTTGCGTCTGCGCCGCGATCGTTGTTCTCAACGTGAATTTCAAAAAGAAAGTTCAGTAAACAAAAAACGCTTTTGCCGCGGCAAAAGCGTTTTTTGTAAACCGAAAACCACGCGATAGTCGCGTGGTTCA
>JAGBIA010000099.1 GCA_017935225.1 Clostridia bacterium
CACAGCGAGAGACGTCAGTACTTCGCAGAGACCGACCAGACCGTAAACCTTCGCACTCTCGCGGCTCTCGAGGCAGGTCTTAAGGCTATCGTTTGCGTTGGCGAGACTCTCGAGCAGAGAGAGCTTGGCTACACCGAGACGCTTCTCAAGTACCAGACCAAGATGGCTCTTACCAATGTAAGCGCAGAGCAGCTCAAGAACGTTATCGTTGCATACGAGCCCGTTTGGGCTATCGGCACCGGTGTTACCGCTACCGCTGATCAGGCTGACGAAGGCAACGGCTTTGTCCGTGCTGCTATCGCTGAGGCTTACGGCGCAGAGGTTGCAGAGACCGTTACCGTTCAGTACGGCGGCTCTATGAACGACGGAAACGCAGCAGAGCTCCTCGCAAAGACCAATGTTGACGGCGGTCTTATCGGCGGTGATTCGCTCGTTGCTAAGAAGTTCAGTGCTATCGTTGACGCTGCACAGTAAAAAGCTTATAAATCGAAGCCCGATGAATTTCGGGCTTCTTTTTTATTTATATGCTATTGCAAATAGGGGTAAAATGTGTTATAATATTTATATATATGCCACGTTTTTATAAAATATATTATCTCAAGTCCGCTTTTTCTTTTGACGCAAAAGGTGCAAAAGAAAAAGCTAACGGTCAAAAACATAGTCGTCTTGAGCACGAACGCGCTGCGCGTGCTCAATACTCCTTGTTTTTTCCTATTTTCGCATCGGCTTCATCGTCCGCAGGACGCGCCGATGTGAAAATCAAAAAGAAAACACCGTTTAGAAGGTTTCGCTCGTTGCGACGAGCGACCGACGTTTCGTCGTCGGCTCACGACAAACTTTTGAAAAAGTTTGATCAAAACTTTCCTACGGCGCTCTTATAGAGATTTAGCTCTTTGCCTTCACAATAAAAAAGAAACACGCGGTAGCCTGCTGTCCGCGTGTTTGCACCTCGCAATCAGATTTATACCCACGGTGTGCTCGCTACCCCTACAAATATCCAAAATCACTGTAGGGAATATCACATCAATTTACGCACGCACCCTAAACCAACACCACAGAGAAGTTTTTTGCTTCTTTTTTTCAAAAAAGAAGAGAAAAATACAAAACAAAACTAACTAAAAGGATAATTATGGCTAATTACAGAAGAGGAAGAATAAACGACGAAATGAAGAAGGATCTCTCGATGGTGCTTCGCGAGGTAAAGGATCCCAGACTGAAGGATGCCTTTATCAGCATCACCGCGGTCGAGGTAACGGGAGATTTGAAGTTTGCGAAGGTCTACTACTCGGCTATGATGGGAGACAAGAAGGAGATCGCGAAGGGTCTCAAGTCGTCCGCGGGCTATATCCGTCGCGAGATCGCGCAGAGACTCAATCTGCGCATGACTCCCGAGTTCAGCTTCTATGAGGATCACTCGATCGAGCACGGCGCGCATATCTCTAAGCTGCTCAACGGCATTGAGATCACGCCCGAAGAGGATGAGGAAAGCGATGATTGACAGATTCAGGGCGCTCACGCTTGAGCAGATCGCTGACGAGCTGCCGAAAATAAAGAACACGCTCATACTTTTTCACGTTCGCCCCGATGCTGATGCGGTCGGCTCGGCGTTTGCCTTGCGCGAGCTTCTGCGCGTTATGGGTGTGCCCGTGTGGTGTGCCTGCGCCGACGAGATACCAGCAAGGCTTGAATTCCTTGCCGACGGCGCGCAGGGAAGCGTGCTTCTTGAGGACGGGCTTGTCATCGACTACGAGCGCATAATTTCGGTCGACTCAGCGTCGCCAGAACAGCTTGGCTCGCTTTTTAGCAGGCTCAGACGCGACGTGGATATAATGATAGATCACCACGCACGCGGCAGAGCTTACGCGGATCACTATATAGATCCGACCGCATCCGCCACGGGTGAGATAATCTACCGAATTGCAAAGATCCTTCTCTCACGCAAGGTTATCGACGAGATCCCCGCGCGAGTCAGGAATTGCGTTTACGCCGCGATAAGCGGAGATACGGGCAGCTTCAAATATTCAAATACCACGCCGAGTGCGATGCGAATTGCGGCTGATCTTGTAGAGAGCGGAGTCGATCATGCGGCTATCTGCTCCTCGCTTTACGACTCCAAACCTTTCGGTCAGCTCGTTGCTGAGAGCGAGGCGGTCAGAGGCGCGAGATTTTATGAGGACGGAAGAGTTGCAACTCTGCTCTTTGACTACGAGCTTCGCGAAAGCCTTTGTGTGAGCGCAGAGGAGCTTGATACGCTTATTGACGTTATCCGCTCTATCGAGGGTGTTGAGGTCGCGATCGTGATCAAGCAGCCCGAGCCGACGGACAGCTACAGAGTATCGCTGCGCTCAAAGAATGACGTCGACGTGGCGGCAGTCTGCTCGCGCTTCGGCGGAGGCGGACACGCGCGTGCCGCAGGATGCACGATAGTCGCTGACAGCGCAGAGGCGGCAGAAGAGAAGATACTTGGCGCACTTCAATTTCATATGAATTATTAAACCATCAGCACCGATGCGTATGCGTCGGTGCTTGCTGTTTTATGTAAAAAATGTAAAACCCGTTGACAATCAGGGGGAAATATGGTATAATATACCTACAAATCTTTGTACCAAAGGAGAAAATTATGAGAAAAATAAAATTTTTCGCGTTGGCTCTTGCTCTCGTGATGGTTTTGATGGCTCTGGTGGCTTGCAATAATGGGGAAACTCCCGATGCTACCGATGCGCCCACAGAAAAGGAAAGCCAGAACGGAGTGAACGATCCTACAGATAAACCCACTGATAAGCCGAATGTTCCCGTAGTCGACGGAACCGTTCCTATGTTCGTTGACGGTGCGTTTGTCGGAAGCCTTATCCGTAAGGATATCGCTGACACGGACGATACCACTTTCTATGCGGAGCTCAGAAACGCGCTCAAGAAGGCGGTTGGAAAGACACCCTCTATCACCACCGACTTTGATAAAGAAAACGCAGATGCCCCTGCTATCCTTCTCGGTAATACCTCTTACTCCGAGTCTATGCAGGTATACGCAACGCTTGAGAATACCTCTGCTGTCGCAAAGGTAGTCGGCAACAAGTACGTTATTGCTTACACCTCCGCAAAGGGCGGCATCAAGCTTCTTCAGAAGATCACCGCGCTCATCGAGACCAAGGCTGCTTCGGGTGAGCTCGTTATCGACGAGACATGGAACATAACTCTTTCTTCTGCCGATATCCTCGGTTACGATGAAAGCCTTCTTGACGAGTATGTCGATCTTCCCAAGTACAACGACGCAGTATTCGATAAGGCTGATATAGACATCGGACACGGTTCGCTCCTTAACATCGTTAAGGACACCAACCTCTCCGAGTTCAACGCTTACGCACAGCTTCTTCAGGACTCCGGATTTACATTCTATACCGAAAACAAGATCGGTGATAACGTATTCTATACCTACATTACCAAGGCACAGATCGTAAACCTTATGTTCTTCAAGAACACCTCTGAGGCAAGAATTACGGTCGATAAGCTCGGCCCGTTCAATCTTCCCGCACTTGAGGAGGATAACATTTATGAAGAGACCACAGCTCCTTCCTTTACCGCTATCGGTATCGGACAGACCGGTTATCCCGGCGGTATGGGCTACATCTATAAGCTCTCCGACGGTACCTTCTTCATCATCGACGGCGGTATCACCAACGAGGGCTCGGGCAACAAGGGAAGCTGGAAGTGGCTCTTCGGCGCACTTAAGGAGCTTGCTGACGATCCTGACAATATCGTAATTTCAGGTTGGCTTCTCACTCACATCCATAACGACCATATGGGTTCGTTTATGGATATGTCCACAAAGCCCGAATGCAGAGAGGCTATCACTATCAAGCAGGTCATCTACAGCCAGCCTTCTGACGAGAAGATGATCGCATCCGGAATCGAGCACAGAATCAATTGGGTACCCGACTCGCTCGACCGCTGGATGCCCGAGACCGTAGTAAAGGCTCATCCCGGACAGACCTTCTACTTCGCAGACCTCAAGCTTACCATTCTCGGTACGCAGGATATCGTTCTTCCCGAGTCCATTCAGTCCCACAACAACGCATCCGTAGTATCTATGGTTGAGTTCCAGGGCAAGAGCGCGCTTATGCTCGCTGACTCCGAGGGTAACGAGAACCGCGCACTCGTCTCGATCTACGGCGACGAGCTTGACGCTGAGATCCTTCAGCTTACCCACCACGGTTACTCCAACACCGATGCAGATCCGCTTTACGCACTTGTAAAGAGCGTAGAGATCGTACTCTGGCCCGTAAGCACAGGTCACTACGACGGTAGCGGCGGAGCAAACGTTTCGGGTGTATCCTTCAACCAGAGATTCTTCAAGAACGGAATTGCCAACCACGTTGCAGGTGAGACCAATATGACCATCACCGACTTTATGACCTGGACTCCCGAGAAGGATAGATGGCTTCCTAAAGTTTAAAACACAAAATAAAAAATAAAAAAATTGCGACTTGATAAGGTGCGTGTTTTTAAGGACAGTTTTTGAAATTTAATAAAATACGTTACCTACCAACAGGAAAAGGACGA
>JAGBIA010000100.1 GCA_017935225.1 Clostridia bacterium
GGAGAGATTTGAACCTTGCCGGTTCACCGGCAAGGGCATCGAGCGCGACCGCCGCCGGTGGCGGATGAAGGGAGCGCGAGATGGGAGGAGAAAAGGAGTATCGGGTGGGCGCTACCGCGTACACACCCGAGACGACTATTTCGACGAGTGGGGGTGAAGCCCTTCAAATCTCTCCTTCTTGGATTTCCTGTAAACAGACCAATCGGTCTGTCTTGCTTTTTCGTTTGGCGACTTATATATAAAGACTTTTTGCGAGGTGAAATATGCTTATACTTTCATACGTTTTAGCTTTCGTGATTATGCTGCCCGCATTTGCCTACGCGCTTATGACGGCACCGACCACCGTACTTTTTGTAGTTCTCGGAATTCTTACAGGACTTCCGCTGATAATGCTGTCGGCAAGCGCGCTCTCGAAAAACAGCTTTCTGCGCTGGGTAAACGAGACCAGCATCGCGGACAGACAAAAATATTTTCTCGAGCACAAGGAAGAGGCGCACCGCTCCTTTGATGCGACGCTCGGCAAGCTGACAAAGCTCCGCAGAGCGACCTATATCTACTCGGCGGCACTCCTTGTCTGCGCTATCGCAAGCTCATTTCTCAGCGGCATTCTGCTCCGCGTTTCAGAGCTGCTTTGCGTGGTGTTCGTGCTTTGGTCGGGCACGCTGATCTTCTCGGTACTCTGCAGATCGAAAAAGGTCAAGCAGTACACTCCCGAGAAGGACGATATCGTCATCACGCGCGAGGATTACCCCGAGATATACGCACTTGCCGACCGCGCCGCAAAGACACTCGGCTGCAATAAAAAGCTGACTATCATACTTATCCCCAACTGCAACGCATCGATCCTCCGCACCGATAAGGAAAACTTCGTCCTTCTCGGTGTCGGACTTCTCAGCCTTCTTTGCGAGGATGAGCTCTACTGCGTATTTTTGCACGAGCTCTCACACGCATCCGAGAAGCACTCCGCGCTCTTTCGTGAGCGCGCATACGCCGAGCGAGTCGACGCTCTTCACACGGATGCCGCAGGTCTGCGTGCGTTTACATCGCTTTTCTTTATCGGCTTTGACATAAGATACTTATTCAACATAACACTCTTCGAGGCCGCCGCCTCGCTCATACTTGAGGAAGATGCAGACAGCGACGTTGCGAGCTACGGCAGTGCCGAGGCGGGAGCGTCGGTAATGCTCAAGCTCGCGTACGACACGAGATACGGCTGGGAGAGCGACGCGTACGATTTCGAGCCTTTCTTCGCTCGCGAGGAGCATTCTCTCCATGCGACACGCGAGATAATCACAAAATTCAAAGCGAGAATGGAAGAAAGACACGAATTCTGGGACGAGCTGATCTACAAGGAGATACTTGCAAACAACGCATCCCACCCGACCACAAGAATGCGCCTTGAGGCTTTCGGCTACGACAAGGCAGAGATCCTCAGAAAGAGCGGCGCGCCCGCCTTTGCTGCCGAGGTCGAGGCGGCGATAGACCTCGTAGACGCGCGACTTTACGAGCTCCACAAGGACGAATACAAGGAAGGACACAAGAATGCCTACCTCGAGCCGCTTGGGGCGATCGAGAAATGGCAGGCTGAGGGCTCCCCCATCGTCGCGGGAAAATACGAGGATGCAGTCTCGGCGATGTTCTTTATCGGACGCGTGAGCGAGGGCGAGAAGATATGTCAGGCGGCGATCGACACGCTCGACGCAAACTCGATCGCGTTCGCACTCTTCAAAAAGGCTTCTCTTATGCTCACACGCTACGACTTTGAGGGCGTTGAGCTTATGTACAAGACCATCGAGCTCAATCCCAACTATATGGACGAGGGACTTGACCTTATCGGCAATTTCCTCTGTCTTACGGGACGTGAGAGCGAGCTTATCGAGTACCGCAAGCGCGCCGTAGAGATCGCGCAGAAGAACAAGGACGAGACCGCCAAGACGGCTTATCTCTCGAAGAGCGACAGACTCACGCGCGACGATATGCCCCCCGAGATGCTCGAGGATATCCTTTCCTATATGCACTCGCTTGATACAAAGGGCATCATCAACCGAGTGTTCCTCGTCAGAAAGACGGTCAGCGACAGCTTCTTTTCAAGCGTGTTCGTCCTTCATTTCTGGGGCGGCACGGACGACGACAGACAGGAGATACTGCACGGAATTTTCAGATACCTCGACTCCTACCCCGTCGATCGCCACTTCTCGCTCTTCGACTATTTTGAGTACCCGGATCTCAAGCTTGAGAAGATCGAGGGTAGCATTGTTTATGATAAAAAAAGAAAATAATAACTTATAAAGGAGAAAATTATGTACACTAAAAAGCAGTTTTGTGAGCAGAACGGAATAGACCCCGAGAAAGTTCTTGAGTTCGTCGTAGGTCAGGGAGGAAGCATCCTTCCCCAAAAGATCAGCTTTCAGGGATATTTCGGTGAGCTGACCGAAAATTCGATCATATTCACCAACGATGTTCTTGAAGTCAAAAAAGAAGTCCTTTTCACGAGCTTCAAGCAGGCAGAATTCGGTGTGGGAAGCGCACAGCTTTGGCTTCAGTGCGTGGTTGACGGCAGTCCTTTCGTCTTCTGCTTCCGCCGCAAGCATTGGAAATCCGATCTCGCAAAGAAACTCCTCGAGAAGATCGGCGAGCAGACCGAGATAACTGGTTGGAAGGAATATAACGGATTTACAGGAAAGAAATTCCTGCTCTACGTTTTCAAATAATCGAGCACATAAATACTTACCCACCCAAGAGCCTCAGCTTTTGATGTTTTTTTGAAAACTTCTGCATTTTTTATTGACAAACAAGTGCAAATGGTGTAAAATGGAAATACAAGAGGGCATTCGCCCAATTTATCTTATCATCGGAAAGGAAAAATTATGGAACCTATTAAATACGCCGTCGTTGGTACGGGCAGAGGAAGAACCTTTATGCACCCCGATCCCTCGTTTAATATGAAGTTTATGGCTGTCTGTGACAGAAACCCCAAGAAGCTCGCTATAATCAAGAGCGAGAACGATAACGAGGATAAGACTCTCGAAACCTACACCGATTACGATGAGATGCTTGAAAAGGCAGACATCGACGCGGTAATTCTCGCAAACTACTTCCACGAGCACGCTGAGTTCGCTATCAAGGCACTCCGCAAGGGCAAGCACGTTCTCTCCGAGTGCGTTGCTATGGGCACTCTTGCCGAGGGCGTTGAGCTCTGCCGCGCAGTTGAGGAGAGCGGAAAGATATATATGATCGCCGAAAACTACCCCTTCTCGAAGCAGCGCATGGAAATGCGCCGCCTCTATCAGTCGGGTGAACTTGGCGAGCTGCTTTACGGCGAGGGCGAGTACTGCCATCCTATGCACGAGCCCTACGGAATCGCTCCCGGTGAATACCACTGGAGAAATCAGATCCCCTCGACCTACTACTGCACTCACGCGATCGCTCCCGTTATGATGATCACCGATACTATTCCTACCAAGGTCAACGGATTCGTTCCGAAGATCGAGGACCAGAGCTACCGCGGAAACGAGGTAAGACTTCAGGATCCCGGCGGAATTATCGTATGCCAGATGGATAACGGCGCAGTCGTAAGAACCCTTCAGGGCGCGTTCCGTACGCACTCTATGATCACCCGCCTGCAGTGCACAAAGGGTGCTGTTGAGCAGGACAGAGGCGACGACCGCATCACCGTATGGCACGAGGGTCGCGACAGAGGCGATCAGCCCAAGTTCCGCTCCTATATGCCCGAGTGGCCTGCTGAGTTTGCTTCTCAGGCGGCGGCTGCAGGACACGGCGGCGGTGACTTCTGGGTAATGTACTACTTTGCAGAGGCTCTCAAGAAGAACGAGCAGCCCTACCTCAACGTATACCGCGCTTGCGCTATGTCGGCTGTAGGTATCCTCGCTTGGAAGTCTGCTTGCAACGGCGGCGCTTGCTACGACGTTCCGAAGTTTGACGACGAAGAGGACCGTAAAAAGTACGAGAACGACTATTGGACTCCTTTCCGCAAGGAAGGCGAGGACGATACGGGAATGCCTCCTCGCACGCTCTCTCCCTGGTGTCCTCCCGAGGGTGCGCTTGATAAGGCGCGCGAGGCTTGGGAAAAGAACGGATATCTCGGACTTGGCTGGAACAAGGAAAAGATGGACGACGCTTACGCAAAGCTCAAGATCTGACATAATTAAAATAATTACAGCAATACTCAAGCCGAGTATTGCGGTTTTTAGATTTTTGTGATATAATTATCTTAACACTAAACTTGGAGGTATATTATGGCTTCTTTTGAAATGCACTACAGATCCGAGGCTCTGCGTATGCAGGTGACTCTTAACGTTATTATCCCCGAGGGCAAGAGCGAGTACAAAACGCTCTATCTCTTGCACGGACTTTCGGACGACCACACCGCGTGGCCGAGACACACCTCGATCGAGAGATACGCGAACGATCGCGGCATCGCGGTAGTTATGCCGAACGTCGTGCGTAGCTGGTACACCAACACCGCCTACGGTGCGAGATATTTTGATTTCGTGGCTCTCGAGCTTCCGCGCGTCTGCCGCTCGTTCTTCCGCGGAATGTCGGATAAGCGCGAGGACAATATGGTCGCAGGTCTTTCGATGGGCGGCTTCGGCGCGCTCAAGATCGCGCTCCACTATCCCGAGTCCTTCGGCTACTGCGCGTCTCTTTCGGGCGCGGTCGATCTCGTAAGCCGCGGAAAGCCGTATGATCTTGCTGAGTGGCGCGGAGATTTCGGCTTTGACCTCGAGCTCTGCGAAGAGCTTGCGGGCACTGAGAACGATATTTTCGACCTTACGCGCAAGGCTGTTGCGGCAGGCAAGACTCTCCCGAGGCTCTACCTCTGGTGCGGCGACTCGGATTTTCTGCTTGACGCAAATATCCGCTACCACGAGCTCCTTTGCGAGCTTGGCGTAGACCACCTCTACGAGCAGTCCGAGGGCGACCACTCTTGGCGTTGGTGGGATCTTCACATCCAATCGGCACTTAACTACCTTTTGAAGTAAAATGAAAAAATTTGAAAATATCCTTATCTGCACCGACCTCGACGGCACTCTGCTGAAGGACGATAAGAGCATCTCGCGCGAAAATCTCGAGGCGATCGAGTATTTCAAGAGCGAGGGCGGTTATTTCACATTTATCACGGGCAGACCGCCTGTTTCGTCGACAGATATCTACCAAAAAATAAATCCGAACGCGCCATTTGGCTGTCTTAACGGCGGCGGACTCTACGACGGCGAAGCTAAAGAGTACGTGTGGTACGTGGAAATGTCGCGCACGGTCTGCGATATGCTTGACGCGGTAGACCGCGCGCTCCCCATTGGCATTCAGGTCAGCACGCTCGGTCCTGTCTATTTCTGCAAGGACAACTCTGCGATGGAGGAGTTCCGCAGGATCACGGGAGTTCCGAACCTCGCAAAGCCCTATCGCGAGATAGAAGAGCCGTTTGGAAAGATAGTTTTCGCAGATCTTGATACGAACAACATCCGCGCGCTCGCAACTCTGCTCGCGTCTCATCCTCGTGCGGACGAGTTTGACTACGTCAGCTCCGAGCCGACGCTCTACGAGATCCTGCCCAAAGGGATCAATAAAGGAAGCGTGTTCCCGAAGCTCGTTGAGCATCTCGGGATAGACCCGAGGCGCACCGTTGCGATAGGCGACTACGACAACGATGTCGGAATGCTCAGAGCGGCACACGTCGGCGTCGCGGTGGCAAATTCATCTCCCGCGGCACTCGCGGCGGCTGATCGCGTCACGGTCAGCAACGAGGAGCACGCGATCGCGCGCCTCATTCACGACATCGAGAGCGGCGAGATCACGTTTGAGGATTAGTTTGGCGACCGCGGCGCAGATACAAAAGCATATCGCGCCGCGTCTTTTCACCACTCTATTGACATGATCTGTTCTTAATGGTATAATATATTCAGAGCCTTTGGCAAATTCTTATGGGAGGGTAGCTTGATGAAAAGATATATAATTCTGATATTCGCGCTCATCTGCGTTCTTTTGCTTACGGGATGCGCGGGCGGATGCAATAGCTGTTCGTCTGTTACCCCGTCCACGATCGAGACCGTGCCGCCCGAAACGAACGCGACCGAGCCGCCAGAGGATCAAAACTATATTGGCATCGGTCTGCAGGAACCGAAGTATATCGAGCTTGCCGCGCCGCAAACTCCAAATGCGGATCAAGCCTTCGACGCTCTGCTCTACAGCGTAATGACGAGCAACGAATACCGCGCAGATGCGAATAAATACCGTCAGTTCACGCGATTTAACGAAAACACCCTGATCCTGCTCTCTTCCGTAGATTCGCTTATCTGCTACTACGACGAAAAGACGCACGACGTCTCGCTTACCCTCTGTACCCGCCCCGAAATACGCGATCTTCACACTAACGGAACCGTCACTGTTCAAATGGCGACCGAGTCCGAGTTTGGAGGCGTGTACGGGCTGTATGCTCTGCCCGATCTTACGAGCTTTAACGATAGCTCCGCGCTCAGACCGCTATGGACCATATACGAAAGTGGAAAAGGCAAGACTTATCTTATCTGGGAGCTTGATTCAAAGGGAAAAGAGGTCTCAACACAAGTCAGCGAAAAAGAATTTTTAGAGTTTGTCGAGCAGACCAAAGCCCCCACGGTCGATTGGTGCGATCTCAATGCAAGCAATATCAAGCGAGTTATCGCTTGCGCCTCGCCTATCGAGCAGCTTTACCCCGCAGATTTTGAAGATTACGAATCCGTGCTTCTGACTATGCGCGGCATATCCGAGATCTGCAGACAAGGCTATCTGCACAAATACACACTCGGACTCAGCGCATTACAGATACAGAACAAGTACGCAGATCGCTACGAAAATCTTTTCAAGATCTCGGACGAGGGCGCAAAAGAGACGCTTAGCGAGCTTATCGGGCTTTGCATCTCGAATCTGCCGACCTACAGTAAGGACCACGACATCAATACTCTGTTTGCATACTGCCTCAAGGACCTCAACGGCGACGGCAAGGACGAGCTTCTGCTTATGCGCGAGAATACTTTTTCCGCGTTCTACTCGGGCATTGACTCGATAGTCACGACCGACGGATCGACGGTAGGCGGCGCGGATGCGCCCGAGACGGTCACCACGTCCTATCAGAAATACGTTGTGTTTGCGGTGATGGGCGAGATAGATGGCAGAGTCGAGCTTCTCGGAAGCTACCCCGACGGCGCGTGGATAGACGCGGACGGACAGATCATCTGTCAGGGCAAGGTCGAGTGCGTGAACGGCGAGGGCAGACTTGAGACTGTCGAGCATTTCGGCGTGCAGCTCTCTCCCCCAATGATGCAGATCACCTATTTTAGAACCGAGAACGGCAAGCGCGTCGAGATCAGTGCCGAGGAATACAACGAGCTCAGCCGCAAATATGCGGTACCGGAAGATCAGGAGGGCTATAGCACCAAGATTCTGAGAATACTACCGAAGCTTGTCACCGAGGAGTCCTATACTCTCAAGCTCAAGCAGAGCGGCAACACCTCGACTGAAACCCCCACCTTTCCAAATGTAATCCTTCCTTAATAAATAAAAAGACGAAGAATAGGGTTGCCCTCTAAAGGACAGTTTACCCACCGACAGAAAAAATAGAAACCGCAGATTGATTTTCTGCGGTTTTTGTGCTATAATAGGAGCATGGAAATTGTTTGATGTTAATTTGTAGTTTGTGATAAAGGAGATTGTTATGAGAGCACCATTTCAAATACTTGCAATCCCATATAAATATGAAAACGGAATGCCTATATA
Source organism: Clostridia bacterium (assembly GCA_017935225.1). Lineage (GTDB taxonomy): Bacteria > Bacillota > Clostridia > Oscillospirales > CAG-272 > HGM12713. The sequence continues at coordinate 7,774 of JAGBIA010000100.1, forward strand.
TTGTGTTTTACATCGTTCAGATTATGACCAGTGGCAATTTA
>JAGBIA010000014.1 GCA_017935225.1 Clostridia bacterium
ATCGAGGACGAAAGCGAAAATATCCTTGATGAAATGATACATACAGAGCAAATGGCTCTGCTCCGACGAGAGTTGGCGTTCATTAAGAGTGATTATCGCAACATCATAGTTGCCTACTACATCGAAAATAAAAATGTTCGTGAAATTGCAGAATCGCTCTCGTTTTCCACGAACACGGTGAAATCTCGACTTCTCCGTGCAAGACAAATTTTGAAAGAAGGTATGGATATGGCAAGAGAATTTGGAAAACGCAGTTATAATCCCGAAAAAATTACATTCGCCGCAAGCGGTTCACAACCCAGCGGGCTGCCTTGGAAAGCTGTAAACAGAAAAATTCCAAACAACATTTTGCTACAAGCGAGCAATAACCCCTCAACGATTGAAGAGTTATCTATGGAACTTGGTGTAGCACTCCCTTACATGGAGGAAGAGGTTAATATCCTTCACCACGCAACACTTCTTGAGAAGCAAGGTGATAAATATATAACTAATTTCTTTATATTAGATAAAGATTGTCGAATAGAAGTCTATCATGCTCTCCGAAAGACTGCAAGAGAAAGAAGTCATCTTATAAGAGAGTTTATGGACGACAGAATGACCAAAATTCGTTCCCTGGGAATTGCAGGCGATCACATTGATGATAATACAATTCGTTGGTGGTTGGTTCCCGATCTCATTGATTATTTAATTGAAAATTCGGTAAAGGCGCAAAACATTTACGAACCGCCCAAACGTGCAAACGGAGAAACCTGGGGATTTGTTGGTTATGAATTAACTGACCTTCCCGAAGATACTGTTATGGGACACAATGGATGCGGCAATGAACAAAATATGTTTTGGACTTATAAATACAATGACTATTCTTTGTGGAATCAATGCGGCGAACCTGAGTACGAGGAAATGGAGCTTATGTGTAATTGCATAAGGGAAAACAGAAAAGTATCTTCATTTACCGATATTGAAAAAAGAGTATGGGATGGTATTAACGGTAGGTATGCACATATTTCTGACGATGGATATATGATTCCCGATATTCTCATTATCAGAATTGAAAAACTTAGACAGATTCATCAACTCTTCCGTGAACACAAAAACTATGAGTTTCTTATTAAGAATTTTGCTAATCTGTATGAAAAGGTTGAGGAGATATTCAAAAAATATAGCCATCAAGTATTGCATGACAACATAGGATATAACATCAGAATGGAATTGTATGCTACGAGAATGATGACAATTCACGATTTGGTTGATGAAAATGTTTTGAAACTACCAGAAGATACGAGCAAATCTTCACTTGGTATGCACATTATTTTGAAATAACAAACACACCGCCGAAAGTAACCGTTTGGTCACTCTCGGCGGTATATTGTTTATTTCGCACAACCACCTATGGTGGTGAGTAAGTGCGCACTTGCAGGCAAACAATAAGCCGGACTTTACACAAGGGAGCCTCTGTCGGTAACCGCTATCTCGCTGCTATCCTATAGAGTTAAAACTGTCCTTTAGAACCCGACGCATATCCGTCGGATTTTTTACTTATGATACTTCGTTCCCTTTTGAATATTGAACGCGCGATAGACCGTCTCAAGCAGTATCACGCGCATAAGCTGATGCGGAAAGGTGAGCTTCGAGACCGACAGGCGAAGGTCGGCTCTCTGCTTTACCGTGTCCGAGAGTCCGAAAGAACTTCCGATGATAAAGCACACGTCGCTCGTTCTTGCGCTGATCTCTTCAAGCTTTTCTGCAAGCTCGGGCGAGGTCAACTGCTTACCCTCAACACACATCGCCACGACGTAGGCGCGCGGCGGTATCAGCGCGAGTATCTTCTCGCTCTCCTTTGAGAGCGCATTTTTTATCTCGCTATCCGACGGATCGTCCGAAAGTCGCTCCTCCTTGAGCTGAACGAGCTCAAAGCGGCAGAACGCGCCGAGTCTCTTTTCGTACTCAGCCGCGGCATCGCGCAAATATGCCTCCTTAAGTGTTCCAAGGGTTATAAACTTCACGTTCAACATACTCTGCATCCTCCCCGTCAAATATTTTCAGCTCCACGGGCAGATCGGGATCGGCAACGCGCACGCAGACGCCAAGTCCGCCAAGTGCACGCTCGCTCTCCTCGAGCGCCAACGTCGGCTCATTGTTCTCTTTGCTGAGGTGCGCGAGCAATATCCCGCGTGTGCCGCTCTCGGCAAGCTCGATCGCGAAATCCGCGCATTCTCTGTTTGAAAGATGCCCTCTCTTTGAGGCGACTCGCAGCTTGAGATCTCTCGGATAAGGCCCTGTCATAAGCATATCGAGATCGTGATTTGACTCAAGCACGACCGCCTCACAGCCGCAAAGGTTTTCTCTTATTTCGTCCGAAATATAACCGATATCTGTCGCAAAGCCGATGGCTCTCTTCTGCTCCCCATCGAAAAATTCAATTCTGTAGCCCACGCTCATTCTGCTGTCGTGCGGTGTGCGGAATGAGCTTATCTTAAGCTCTCCCACTTGCTCGCAAAATTCAATGCCGTGCGTCATCATTCTCGAGAGACAGCAGGGCGTGCTTCTCCCGTCAAATCTCTCAGCCGAAACTGCGGTGATATGTATCGGCAGAGCGTGCTTTTTGGCGATCACCTCAAGTGCGGACACGTGATCGGTGTGCTCGTGAGTGATGAATATCGCCTTTATATTATCAATATCCTCGCCTATATCCGTAAGAGCCCTGCAAAGAGCTCGGGCGCTCTTTCCCGCGTCTATCAGAATGGCATCATCGCCTACTCTGATAAAGGTGGAATTGCCGCCCGAGCCCGAATATAAGCTTACTATTCTGTATTCCTTCTTCATCAACCGTTATTTAACGAGCGGAAGCAAGAAAAGCAAGAGTGCTTCACAGATAAAGGTCACAAGGAATGAGATTATTGCCACAAGCATCCACTGCGATCTTCTCTGTCTCTCTCTGCACTCGGCTAAAAATCCGCTCTTCTTCTCTGCATCCCATTTCTCAGGGAGCATATCCTCGCTCACGCCTCTCCAGGAAAACGCTCTGTTATAGCAGACGTACACGACGACGAGAACCGCCTCGGCTATCATATATCCGAACATAACGAACGGGAAAAAGCTGAATGACATCGAGAAATAATAGATGGCAAGAAGCAGAAGTGAAAGTCCGAGAGTTGACAAGAGGCGCAACAATCCTTTGTTGTCCTTCTTCTCCATATCTATGCCTCCGTCAAGCGATTACGCGATCTTTACTGCGCCCTCGGGACGAATGCGGAGAACTATGCACTTACCCTCGCCGAATACGCCGTCCATAATGGCTCTGAAGCCCTCAACGTCCTCTGCGGCAACGTAAGCCTGAATAGTTCCTGCAAATCCGCCGCCGTGTACTCTCCACGCGCCGCTCTTGTCGCTAAGATACTTCTCAGCGAGGCAGAGTGCGAGCGAGAGTCCCTGCTCGGAGAGGTTCTTCGAGGTGTATACGTTCTGGAGATAGCAGAACGAGGATTTACCGGATGCGAGAACCTCGCTAAAGAATGCATCAAGGTCGCCGCCGAGAAGGGCTGCTTTCTGAGAAGCAACTCTCTTGTTCTCAGCAAAGAAGTGGAGCGCACGAAGGATCGCGCGGTCGCCGAGCTTCTCGCGGAGTGCGGGGATCTCTGAAATAAATCCGCTCTCGTCAACGTCGCGAAGAACTGCCTTGCCGAAGTGTGCGGCAACTGCCTTCATCTCTGCGGGTACGGATGCGTAATCGTCGGTGAGATCAGCGTGGTTTCCGCCGGTATTTACGATGCAGAGGTTGTAGCCTGCGCCCGAGATATCGAACGCTACCTTGTCGATGATGGGAGCCTTGGGATCGTTGAAGTCGATAGCAACGATGCCGCCGACAGCGCAAGCGACCTGGTCCATAAGTCCGCAGGGCTTACCGAAGAACACGTTCTCGGAGTACTGTGCGAGCTTTGCGATCTCTACGTTGTCGACCTTACCGTCGTTGTACATATGGTTAAGGATATTACCAACCATATCCTCAAATGCCGCGGAGGAAGAAAGTCCCGAGCCCTTGAGAACGTTGGAGGTGGTGTATGCGTCAAATCCGCCGATAGCGTAGCCATCCTTCTTGAATCCTGCGCACATACCTGCGATGATAGACGCAGAAGTGCCGAACTCGGACTCTACGGGAGCGGTGTAGGTAGCGAAATCAACTACGTCCTCAGGGAAGCCCTCGGACTTGATGCGGATAACGCTGTCCTCACGTGCCGATGCTACCGCGATGATATCAAGGTCGATAGAAGCGGCAACTACGCAGCCGTGATTGTGGTCGGTGTGGTTACCCGAAAGCTCACTTCTGCCTGCAACAGAGTAGAGAGTGATATCACGCTCTGCGCCATAGATAGCCGCAAACTCGTCGATAGCCTTGCTGTAGCGCGCCTTCTGTGCCTCTACTGCCGCATCGCCGTAAACGTGTGCGAGAGTCGCGTTGATACCGCCGTCAGCGATATATTTTTTCATTTCTGTAGTATTCATAAAAGTATCTCCTTTTAAAGATAAATATATTTCAACAGCTATATTATATCATCTTGCGCCCGATTTTGCAATTACTTTTTGATTTTATTTTCAATTTCTTTATCTTTTTTTACAATTTCGAATTAAATATCCCGCAAAGCCTTGAAAAAATGCGGATTTTAATGTATAATTACTAAGTAAGCACTTTCATTTTGGCGCTATGACGAAATTTCAGGATCGGAGTCAATACTGATGAGCTATTTCAAGAAGTTCACCGACTTTTGCGCGGGCGTTGCCGCCTTTGTCGCAGGAGTGTTTTTTATAAGAAAATATATGGTATTCAAGCCAAAAGAGCCGCCCGAGTCTCTTGCGAGCATATCGACCGACACGGCAGGTGAGACGCTTGAGGCGGTGAGCGAGGAATTCCCCGGCAAGCTCGAGCAATTCCTGACGCCCGACAGCTACAACGACTATACCCTGCTACTACCTCTCATCTTCCTTCTTCTGCTCTCGGCACTGCTTGGCAGAGTTTTCGCGCGACTTCCCTACGTTTGCTTTGCGATCTCGCTCGTCCCTGCCACGCTCATCGCATATATGTACGAGCACGATATGCTGAAGGAGCAGATAGGAATGTTCCTCATTCTCGGCGCGCTCCACGTGATCGGCAACTTTGCCGAGTGCCTCATCCGCGACCGCGAGGACGGGCGGCACAGAGCCTCGATCGCCGCGAAGATATCGAGCGCGGCGGGCGCATTTTTCTGCTACTACGTTATGTGGCAGGGCGCGCAGACACCGCCCGAGGATGCAAAGGAGATCGGACACATCCAGCACCGCATCCTCTTTGAGATGACCGAGGCAGACGTCGAGATAATGACGAAGCTCGGCGCGATGTTCCTCATTCTGCTGGCGGTAAGCCTGATCCTCTACAACGTATACTTCATCGATGCGATACTCGCGCTCGTGCCTGCGATCTACGTGATGTATCAGGTCGGCGGACAGTTCTACACTCTCGCCCCCGCACCTCTCGCGTTCCTTGCTCTCACTTGCGCGCTCGCGCACATCACACTCTGCTTCTTGGAGAACAATCTTTCAAGGAAAGAACAATTAAAGACAAAAGGCTGTTAGCGCAAAAAAGTCACTTGCCTTCGCGGCAAGTGACTTTTTTGCGGTTATTATTTGTAATTATTACTCAGCGTCTCCGTCAAGGAAAATAACGATCTTTCTGTTATTCTCCGAGCCGATGGAGTTGGTCGACACACCTGCGATATTCTGAATTTCCGAGTGGATAATTCTTCTCTCGTAGGGGTTCATAGGCTCGAGCATTACGCTCTTCTTGTACTTCTGTACCTTTGCTGCCATTCTTCTTGCGAGTGCGCGGAGAGTTTCCTCTCTCTTTGCGCGGTAGCCCTCTACGTCAACGGTAATTCTTACGTACTCGTCCTTCTTACCGTCAATTCTCTTGTTTGCCGCAAGGCTTGCAAGATACTGGAGAGAGTCGAGAGTCTCGCCGTGGTGACCAATGAGGATCGCTGCGCTCTCACCTGTAACGGTAATTCTCTTCTCGCCTGCCTCGCCGTCAGCCATCGTGACCTCAGCCTCGATGTTCATATCCTCAAGGACCTTCTTGACGAACTCGAATGCCTTTTCCTCGTTACCGACAGTGTAGCTTGCGCTGATCTTCGCATCGGTAGCGCCAATTCCGAGGAAGCCCTTCTTTGCCTCCTCAACGACCGTATATTCGATCTTATCTGCAGAAGGTGCGCCGAGCTCAGCCACTGCCTTTGCAACAGCCTCTTCCACGCTCTTTGCACTTACTATAACTTCTTTCTTCACTTTTAATTCTCCGTCTGAAATTTACTTATCGGATGCTTCTTCATCCGCATTGTCATCTTTCTTTTCGTTTCTGTCGTCCTTCTTGAGAGGTGCGGACGAAACGAGTCCTGACTTCTTGGAGGGCTTCTTCTCGGCAGCCTCCTGTGCCGCAAGCGCGTCCTTGTGCTTGAGTGCAGCTTCTCTGGTGTCCTCGAAATCCTCATCGTCGATGTGGTGCAGCGAACGCACTGCCTTACCGGATTTCTCTACCTTAGAGCTCTTGTCCATTCTTGCGTTTACTTCCTTCTCAGCCGCCTTGTAGTCCTCTTCGGTAAACTTGGGGATAGGCATAGCATAGAAGAGTATTACCTTACTGATAACACCGAGAATGCTCTTGAATATCCAATAGATACCGAGCGCCGCGGGAACGCCGAACGAAATAAATACGCTGAAGAGCGGCATTACGATGTCCATCATCTTGTTGGAGCATCCCATCTGCTGCTGTTGAGCGGCATCGACCGGCTGATAAGAGAACTTTCTTGTCAGCTTCATGCTGAAGAAGTAAGCGATAAAGGTGAGAACGGGAACCGCGATAACGAACCAATTTGCAGGTACCTTAAGCGCGTCGAGACTCATACAGCTGCTGGGCATTACGGACAGATCGAACGCTCCGCCGAACGCCTTGAGGTTAGGCATATTCTCGAATATCTCTGCAGTAAAGCCCTCAACGTTTCTGAACGCATCATAACCCTTATCCGCGATCGGACCGAGGAAGGACATAGTGCCTCTCGTGGTATCCATACCGAGAATAGTGGCGATCTGACCTATAGCATTGTCAGTAAGTCCGCAGATATACTTGAGCGGGTTGATGACAATTTTATAGAGCGCGATGAGAAGCGGGAACTGAATGAGAAGCGGCAGACAACCGCCCATGGGGTTGTAGCCTTCCTTCTGGTAAAGCTCCTGGATCTCCTGAGTCATCTTCTGCTGAGTGGGCTTGTCGTCTCTTCCCTTGTACTTGTTGCGTATCGCCATTTCCTTGGGGCGCAGACGAGCCTGCTTGATGGAATTCTTCTGCTGCTTGATACCGAAAATAAGCGCCATCAGTATTTCCATAACTATCGAGAAAAGCAATATCGCGAGGATATAGCTGTTTCCGCATATAGTACTGAAGAACTTAAGCAGCCAACCTATCGGAACTGTAATAAAATCCATTAAATTTTCTCCTCTCCTGTTTTGTCGGAGTCGTCATTGTTATTGTCGTATTGTTTGCTTTCTTCGTCCTGTGTATCCTTTTGGTACTTAGGAATTCTTTTGTGCTTTTCGGGAACGGGATCGTACCCTCCTGCACAGTACGGATTGCAGCGAAGTATTCGCCACACGGTAAGATAAGTACCGACAAAAAAGCCACGTTTCGTATACGCATCAAGTGCGTAGGCTGAACACGTAGGTGTGAACCTACACGTCGGATTTCGTTTCAAGGGCGACAAAGCCTTTTGATAAAAGCGAATAAGCCAAATGCAAACATGCTTCATTCTTTTTACTCTTCTGTTTTGTTTTTTTCTGCCGCTTCTGCGACAAACATTCCAAGAGCGGTAAAAGCCTCGGCAAGCTCCTGCGCGATGTCGGTGCTTTTTTTCTTAGCCGCCGCGCTGCGCGCGCTTATAACAATAAGAAAGCCCGTCTTAAGTCCTGCCTTGTGCGTATCAAATCCTGCGCGGATTATGCGCTTGACACGGTTGCGGACGACGGCGCCGCCAATTTTCTTTGAGACCGAAAGTCCTACGCGGTTGACGAATTTCTTCTCGGGATTTGCCTTTGCAAGTCGCTTTGAGGCAAGGTCGCGCAGTACGTAGACCGCGACGTATCTTCCGACGTAGCTCTTGCCGCGCTTGTAGGTCTTGTTGTAAAGATGGTTTTCTCTTATTGCGATATTCTTCATCTTCTGCCACTCTTTTCTGCCTTAATACCAAAAACCCCGATGCGCGCAAAAAACAGTCACTTCTGCTTTTGAGGACACCGGCGGTTTTTATGTGTCAGGCTATCGAACAAGGTTCGACGATCAATAGGTCAATCTTTTTCTGCCTTTAGCGCGTCTTCTCTTAAGTACGTTTCTGCCGTCAGCAGTTGCCATTCTCTTTCTGAAGCCGTGCTCTTTCTTTCTCTGACGCTTTTTGGGTTGATAAGTTCTGAGCATTTCCTGCACCTCCTTAAATTTGTCTTTATTCCGGATTGTGAGATATCCGGAACTTTTTCCGGAAGCGTGTTGCTATACAGCCAAAATAACGCTTTTACACAATGACATCTTATATTTAACCACATTTCCTTCGATTTGTCAAGATATTTTTTAAAATTTTTTTGTCTTTTTCTATTATTTTACCTTTTTGATAAAATATTATTGCGAATATGCGATTTTTGTGATAAAATATATATATTGAAGAAAAGGCGGTGCGACATGGACATCATAAAAGAGGATATTTTCCGAAAGCAACTGAAAACCGGGCTTCGCGGCGGTTATCTCTTCTTTGGCGAAGAGGACTACCTCAAGAGTTTCTCTCTGCGCGCGGCAAGAGAGGCGGTATGTGCGGACGAGACCTTCGCGGTATTTAACGACGTGCAGATCGCGCCGATAGACTACACGCCCTCTGCCCTGCTCTCCGCTCTTATGCCGCCTCCTATGATGTCGGACTACAAGATCGTCACGCTGAACGGACTTGCTATCTCGGCGATGAAGCAAAACGAGCTTGACGAACTGTACGAGGTGCTGTCGACTCTTGAGGACTACGACTACAACGTGCTGATCATCTCGGTGCCCTCTGGACTTATCGACGAAGGAAATCTCCCAAAGCGCCCGTCTACCGTCTTTAGTGAGCTCTCCAAATATCTTACCCCCGTCCGCTTTGACGCGGTCACGGGCGCGAGACTCGTCTCGTGGGTAGGAAAGCACTTTGAGCATCACGGCGTGCGCGCGACTCCCGAGGTCTGCTCGGCACTTATCGAGCGTGCGGGCAGGTCGATGTTCGATCTCGCGTCCGAGACCGAGAAGCTCTCCTACTACGCGCTCCAGAACGGACGCGATCACGTCAGCTCCGAGGACGTGCTGAAGGTCTCTGCATCTGTCATAGACTCGGATGCCTACGCGCTTGCAAACGCGATACTCGACGGAAGATATTCTGCGGCGATCGACGCGCTCAGCGTAATGAAGTTCCGCCGCGTAGAGCCCGTGATAATCTTAGCCGAGGTCTCGCGCGTGATCTGTGATCTCGTCTCGGTCAAGGCTCTGCAGAGCGACGGAATGCCGCCCGCGCAGATAGCTGCGACGCTCAAAATGAACGAATACAAGGCTAAGCTCTACGCCTCTGCCGCATCGGGCAAGACAAAAGAGAAGCTCGAGCGCGCTCTGCTTCTCTGCTCCGAGGCTGACCTCGCGCTCAAGCTCTCACCGCAGGGCTACGCCGCGATCGAGCGACTGATCTGCACTCTTTAAACATAAAAACAAACGGTCTTCGCACTTTTGCGCGAAGACCGTTTTGGATTTTTAGAATATTAAGATCAGATAGCAATATCGTTAGCTATCTTGTAAAGCTCCTCGATCTCATCGCGGCGCTTCTGGCAGATAGCTTCCATCTGTGCGATCTCTTCAGCCGAGTACTTGTCGAGATCTCCGTCCTTGAGCTTGTTCTTATACATACGGTCGGTGGTGAGCGCGAACACGATATCCATAGGAACGTACTTGCCGTCCTCCTCGATAACTACGAGGTTGCTCTTGCCCTCCTCGATAAGCTCAACAGCCTTAACACCCATTCTCGATGCGGTAAGTCTGTCGCGAAGAGTGGGGTGACCGCCTCTTACCATATGCGCAAGGCGCGCGAACTTGGTCTCAACACCGGTCTCAGCCTCGCACTTGGCTCTGAAGTACTCGCCGTAAGGAACCTTGATGCCGTTGCCCTCGTCGTAGAACACACCCTCGCTGACGACAACGAGCATACCTCTCTTGCCTGCCGCTCTTGCCTTCTTTATTCTCTCGATAGCTTCCTCTTCATTGAAAGGAACCTCGGGGATAGCGACCGCGATAGCGCCCGATGCGATAGCAGTCATAAGCGCGATCTGTCCGCAGTCTCTGCCCATTACTTCAACTACGTTGCAGCGTGCGTGCGACTCACAGGTATCCGAAAATCTCTCGAGTGCGCCGAGAACGGTATTCATCGCGGTATCAAAGCCTACGGTGTAGTCGGTTGCGGTGATATCGTTGTCGATAGTACCGGTAACTCCGATAGAGGGAATGCCGCGCAGAGACAAGTCGGTAGCTCCTCTGAAGGTGCCGTCACCGCCGATCGCGATGATCGCGTCGATATTGTGCTTTTTGCAGGTAGCGATAGCCTTAGCCATACCCTCCTCGGTCTTGAACTCAAGGCAACGATCGGAGTAGAGTCTGGTGCCGCCGAGTCCTACGATGCTGTTTACGAATTCTGAGGTGAGGGGGATGATCTTATCGTTGATAAGTCCGCTGTAACCGCCGATAATACCTACTACCTCTATGCCCTCTTCAAGTGCCTTATCTGTTATTGCTCTTATAGCCGCGTTCATTCCGGGAGCATCTCCGCCCGAGGTGAGAACGCCAATCTTCTTTATGTCCTTCATTTTTCTGCCTTTCCGCGCCGTGCGCGATATATTTCGTTAATATTGTGACAATTTACATTCCTAACTATTTTAATACATATTTGCAAAAAAATCAATAGGTATACGCAAAAAAATTTAAAAATATTGTGTTTTTTTAAATTTTTCCGAGCGTTATATACTTTATGACCATATCGTACGCATTTGTAGCGGCAACGATGCGGATAAATTCGCGGCTTCTGCGCGAGGAGAGTGAGAGCTTTCTGTAGTTTTCACCGTCCTTTGTCGATATTCCGAGGTAGACCGTACCAACGGGAGTTTCATCCGTGCCGCCTCCGGGACCTGCAATTCCGGTTGCCGAAATTCCGATGTCACTTCCCGTTCTCGCTCTGACTCCTCTCGCCATCTCGATCGCAGTCTCGCCCGAGACCGCACCGTGAGCGTCAAGCGTATCCGCGCTCACTCCGAGCAGTCTCTGCTTGACCTCGTTGGTATAGGTCACGCAACCGCCGAAGAAAACGTCCGAGCAGCCCGCAATGTCGGTTATTCTCTTTGCTATAAGTCCGCCCGTGCAGGACTCCGCCGCCGAAAGCGTGAGTCTATACTCGTGGAGCTTGTCGACAAGCACGTGTTCCATACTGTCGGCATCTATGCCGTACACGAACTGACCGACCTCGCTCTGCAATATCTCTTCGACCACGCGGTCGCACATCTCTGCGGCGACAGTCTCGTTTTCTGCGCGCGCAGTGACGCGAAGTCTTACCTCACCCTCCTTACAGTAGGGTGCGACGGTAGGATTTTGCGACTCGCAAAGCAATCTGTCGAGCTTCTGCGCGACGGCAGACTCGCCCATTCCGAAGATATTGACGTTGCGACTGAATATCGTCTCGCCTCCCCTCTCGCGCAGATAAGGGATAACTTCCTCTCTGAATATCGGTATCAGCTCAACGGGGGGACCGGGGAGCATTATTACGGTCTTTCCCTGCTCGCTTATGGCGATCGCGGGTGCTGTGCCGTATCTGTTTGTAAGCACGCGCGCGCCGCGTGGGATCATCGCCTGCTTTGCATTGTTCTCGCTCATCACTCTTCCCGTGCGGGCAAAATAGGAGCGGATCTCCTCAAGGCAGTCCTCACGCATCTCGAGCTCAAGTCCGAAATAGGACGCGACCGTCTCCTTGGTCAGATCGTCCTTCGTCGGTCCGAGTCCGCCGCTCATAACGACGAGATCAGAGCGCGAAAGCGAGAGCGAGAGCGCGTCGCGAAGCCGTGCGGGATTATCGCCCACCACGCTGTGATGATAGACTGCAAATCCAAGCGCGGCAAGCTCGCGCGAGAGGAATGCGGCGTTTGTGTTCACTATATCTCCGAGCAAAAGCTCGGTTCCAACGCAGAGTATCTCTGCAATATTCTGTTTGTTTTCCATTTGAGTCACCTCTTAAAAAATCTTTGCTATCTCCTTATATTTTATCACAAAAAGCCGCATAGAGATTACCGCTTTGATGAATTTTTTGTAAATTTTACCCACACTTTAAAGAAAGACTCGAAAAAGACGCTTGAATGTGGTAAAATATATCCAGAAAAAACACTTTGCGAGGTACAAAATGATCTGCAATATCTGTCCGAGAAAATGTAATATTGAGCGTTCCTCTGCGCACGGCTTCTGCGGCGAGAGCGAGACGCTTCGCGTAGCAAGGATCGCTCCCCACCACTTCGAGGAGCCGCCCATCAGCGGAACTCGCGGCTCGGGCACGGTATTCTTTTCGGGGTGCTCGCTCAGATGCGTGTTCTGTCAGAACAAGGTCATCAGCCGCGAGGGCGGTCTTGGTAAGGAAATGAGCGCGGATGAGCTCTACTGCCGCATACTTGAGCTACAGGAGAGCGGCGTGCATAACATAAATCTCGTCACACCGACGCACTTTATCGGCACGCTTCTGCCCCTTCTTGAAAGGCTCAAGTCAAGCGGAGATCTTCGCATACCGATAGTCTACAACTCCTCGGGTTACGAACGCGTGGAAACGCTCAGAGCACTTGATGGGCTGATCGACATATATATGCCCGACTTCAAGTACGCATCAAGCGAGCTCGCGGCGCGCTACTCAGACGCGCCCGATTACCCCGAGGTAGCGGAGGCTGCCATACGCGAGATGATCGATCAACGCGGCAGATATAGATACTCAAAAGACGAGCCAAGCCTGCTCGAGAGCGGCGTGCTCGTGCGCCATCTCGTTCTGCCATCTCACCGCACCGACAGCATTGAGGTGCTTCACCGCCTGCGCGCGATCGCAAAGCCCGAGGATATTCTCATCAGCCTTATGAGTCAGTACACACCCGATTTCGCACTCGATACCCCCTACAAAAATCTCCACCGCAAGCTGACATCTTTCGAATATTCTACGGTCTGCGCCGAGGCGGATTCTCTCGGATTTGTCGGATTTGAGCAGTGCCGCGATTCCTCGAGCGCGCAGTATACTCCCGATTTTGACGCAGAGTAAAAAAATTTCAGTTTCACTGCATTTTTATTATAAAATTTATTGACATATTAACCAAAAAATAGTATAATATTACATATATAGTTGTGCGCACTCACGTCACGCACAATATGTTGTGATCAGTGGCAAATTGCCGTTATGCCACAAGCTCAATACAAATTATCATATGGAGGTAAAAATATGACCAAAAACCCCCACGTAATTTACAGAATATCAGCGCTGTCCCTGATGCTTATGCTTCTGTTCACTCTGCTTTGCACGAGCGTCTTCGCCGCAACGCCTGAGGAGATAAAAGAACAGAACCTGAAGAACCAGATAGAGAAATATGCCGTGCTTGGAGTTATAGAAAACGAGAACATCGCATTTGAGGTTGGAAAAAAAGTAAACTCCCTTCTCGTACCTCACAAAATCAAGCTGAATATGATCAGCGATGCCGAGCTTGCGCTTGAAGCGACCGCGATCACCATAAATCTTATCTATGAACAGGGTATCGCGCTCAACGACTTGGCTTGGATATACTATTCTCACGTCGACTCGCTTGATGCCGAAGCCGCAAAGGCAGTGACAGATACCTTCAATCTTCTTCACGAGGAGATACTCAACGCGACCGACCCCACCGCGCTCAAGCAAAAGAACACCGCGCATTTCGACAATTCCGGACTCTGCGCACGTATGCACGTAAGCATCTACTCTGAGAAGCTCGACGATCTTCTGATCGAGGGCGATTCGGATAAGGTCATCGCCAAGGTCGAGGCGGCTAAGGTCGAGATCACCAAGTGCACCGACACCTCGCTGACATCCCCCGAATACGAGGCGATACTCGCAAAGGCAAAATTCGAAGTTGAGCTCCAGAGAGCTCAGGACCGGGCTTCCGCAGAGCTCGAGGAAATATTTACAGCGCTCTACGGCAAGGATGCGCTCAAGGACAACAAGGATTACAACAAAGCGCTCGCAGACGTTGATGACAATGCGTGCGACACGATCGAAAAGATAAACGCAGTTCTTCTCGGTGCTACCGAGAAGGCACTGACCGAGCTTGCGTCCGACGGAAAGAATTACGAAAAGGCTTACTACGAGTCACTCAAGGCAGGCGCTGACGCGATCGTCGAGAGATCCGCCAATGACGAGGTCGCAGATATCTCTTCCCTGCTTAAAGATTATGACATAGAACTCTACCGCGCGCAAGCCAAGGACGACCTTGCTGATTACATCGCGACCAAGAAGCACAAGGACGATCTGCGTATGCAGGAGCTTGAGGATGAATATTGCGCGGCTGACGGAATATTCGACAGATCCGAAGACCGCGCGGCAGTCGACCACGAGCTTAACAAAGCAGAGGCGCGCACCGATCTTTACGATCAGTACGTTGACACGGTGGATGCCATCAAGGAGCATATGGGCGACTCGGCTGATACCTCAAAGGCTGACAGTATCTACACTGACGGAGACGATCTTCTCAATGCGGCAACTACCGAGAATCTCGATTCCAGATATAACGATACTATGGCAAAGCTTGAGATCGAAGAATTCAAGGCTATCTATGATGGCACGACCTCGATCCCCACAGATAAGATCACTCCCGCAGACAAAGAAACGATAAATGAGGCGATCGAGGCTCTTCTCGGTCTTAACGAGCAGGCTAAGCAGGATGCGAACATCATCCTTGCCGCACAGAAGCTCACCGAACTTTCAAAAGAGATCACAAAGCAGCAGGTCGCAGAAGTGCTTGGCGGCGGAGGGCTGAGAGACGAGTTCTGTGAGAAGCTCAACGACCAGATCGACGCGCTCACACCCGAGCAGCTCGGCGATCTTTCCGAGCTCTGCGATGCTATCGCAGGCAAAGCACAGAGAATTGATCAGATCCTCGACAACTACGACGAGATACTCGCAAAGGACTACTACGACAGCTTCAACGCAGACGAAAAGAACAATCTGAAGGCGACTGCAACCGACGCTTGCGAAGAAATACTTGCAGGCGAGGGCGATGCAGACAAGATCATCGCGTCAGTCACCACAGAGCTTGACCGCAAGGCTACAGAAGCTCGAATTGAAGCAAAGATAAGAGAGATCGACGAGAGCAAGCTTGGCGCTGTAATCGACAACGTAAACAAGATAAAGGCGGATGCCAAAGCAAATATCGCAAAGAACACCGACCCCGAAGTGCTTGATGCAATAGCCGAAAAGGCGATATTCGATATCCAGAAGGAATTCGACGTTCAAACTGCGACAGATGCTGCTGAAAAGCAAAGGGCGGCTATCAATTCCGACTCTGCACTCACAAGCACGCAAAAAGAAGTTCTCATCGCAAAGCTCGATACTCTTATCAAGCCCGCGATCGACTCACTCAGAGCAGCCGAGGACGCAAAAGCAAAGGATGCGGCGATCGCAGAGTTCAATGCCGAGCTCGCAGCCATTACGAGCGAAACCGCAACCAAGTCCGCTGCTATGAAGTCTCTTTACAGCAAGCTTGCATCGATAAATGAAATCATAGGCACACAGAACGATCTCAGTGACGAAGAACGCGACGGTTTCCTTGCCGAAGCTGAGCTTGCCTACAAAAAGGCTTGCACGGCTATTGAAAACGCCGACGAGGCGGCAGTAGAGGAAACTCTCAAGGATGCCGAGACAAAGCTTGACCTCATAGCAAAGAAGGCAAAAGAGCTTGATATAATCAACGAGAGATACGTAGAAGCTCTCCTGATCGTCGAATCCTACGGATACATCTCGGGCGAGCAGAGAGATACGCTCAAGGTCGACCTCTCCAATATCAAGGTAGCCGCAAAGGATGCTCTTAATAAGTCAACCGATGCAGAGGGTGTTGATGCCGCAGACAACGCGGCGATGAATCTCTTTGCCGAGTTGAGAGCAAAAGCAAAAGCGCAAAACGAAGCGGCAAGAGCAGATCAGATCGAGGACGCAATAACAAGACTCGACGCGACCTATGATGAGGTCCTCGCAGTTATCGAGGCAACCTCTTATCTGAATGCAAATCAGAAGGCCACATTCAAAAATAATATAACCAATGCGCTCCTTAATGCAAAATCCGCCGCAGAGTCTGCGGCTACCACCGATCTTATCACAGATGCGGTAGTCAATGGCGCCGATCAGCTTCGCGCGATCGCAGATAATGCACGCAGAGAGGATGCCTCCGCAAAGGCTGCGCAGCTCTCCGCCGCGCAGAGTGAGATAAACGATAAGTACGCAAGCGCAAAGGCTGCGATAGAAGCACTTGAGCATCTTGACGCGGCGAAGAAAGAAGCACTTCTCGGACAGCTCAAGGCTATCCGTGAGGATGCAATTGCAGATCTCAACGCAGCTACGAACACCGAGGGCATCGAAAATGCACGCGAGGATGCGGCAGATCTTCTTGCAAAGATGGAAAACGATGCCGTGGCAGAGGATCTGAGTGTTGCAAAGGCAGAAGCCGCTCAGCAGCTCGAGGATGCAAAAAAGGAATTTGATGCAACCGTCGATGACTTCAGATATCTTGACGATGCACAAAAGCAGGCTGTAAAAGACGACGTTGCAGCGAAGGTCAATGACACTCTCGCATCCGTAAACGATGCGGATAATCCCGCCGATGTCAAGAGAGTAAAGAGCGCGGCTCTCAACCATATCGACCGCGCTACAGACGCGGCGTGCATCAAGGATGACGATGCGTGTGTCGATCTTCTCCGCCCCATTCTCATAACGCTCTGTGCGCTTGGAATAGTAGAGGCTATCGCGCTTCTCCTTCTTGTAAAGAAGAAGAGATCGACCGCCCTCTCGGCATTTGCTCCCGTATGGGTGCTCGCAAGATCGCTCGGCGAGCTTCCCACTGCTATGTGGGTGCTGACCGCGATAATGGCAGTTGCCGACGTGGTAATGGCAATATTCATCGTATGGATCATAATTTGGCTTATCAGACACAAGTCGAAGGAAGAAAAGGTGGAGGAAGAGCCAAATTATGATCCATACGATGAATATTGCCATTACCACGTCGGCAACTGCCATTATCGCGGTCAGCACCCACATAGCAGTGGGAAGCTCGCCGA
>JAGBIA010000101.1 GCA_017935225.1 Clostridia bacterium
GGTCCTTCGCTTAAGATCTATCAGTGCGGTCTTCCTAAGGAGATGGCTCTCGAGCTCTTCAAGCCCTTCGTAGTCAAGAGACTTGAGGAGATCCAGAGAATTGGCGTTAAGGACGCGCTCAAGAAGATCGAAAAGGCTCACGAGAATCCTTGCGTTTGGGACGCACTTGAGAACGTTATCAAGGAGCACCCCGTTCTGCTCAACCGTGCGCCTACACTTCACAGACTTTCCATTCAGGCATTCGAGCCTGTGCTCGTAGAAGGCAGAGCTATTAAGCTCCACCCGCTCGTATGTACCGCGTTCAACGCAGACTTCGACGGTGACCAGATGCCTGTTCACGTTCCGCTTTCTGCCGAGGCTCAGGCAGAGGCAAGATTTTTGATGCTCTCCGCAAACAACCTGCTCAAGCCTATGGACGGCCGCGCAGTTGCGGTTCCTTCTCAGGATATGATCCTCGGTTCTTACTATCTTACCATGGATAAGGCAGGCGAGCCGGGTGAGGGAAGAGCATTCCGTGATTTCAACGAGGCAATGATGGCTTATACCAACGGCGCACTCGGACTCCACGCTCCTATTAAGATCCGTGTAACTAAGGAGATCAACGGCGAGAAGAAGACCAAGCTCATCGACGCAACGCTTGGTAGACTTATCTTCAATGCGCCCATTCCTCAGGACCTCGGATTTATCAAGCGTGACACCGAGGATTCGCTCTTCGAACTTGAGATCCAGACGGTCGTCAAGAAGAAGGAGCTTGGTAAGCTCATCGACTACTGTATCAAGAAGCACGGCTCTGCAGTCTGTGCCGAGATGCTTGACAGCATCAAGGAAATGGGCTATAAGTACTCCACGAGAGCTTCCTTCTCTATCTCGGTCTACGATATGACTATCCCGAAAGAGAAGAAAGACTTCATCGCGGCAGCTCAGAAGAAGGTCGACGCTATCAACGAGACCTACGACGAGGGACTTCTCACCGACGAGGAGCGTTACAACAACGTCATCAAGGTTTGGGAGAAGACCACAAACGAGGTTACCGACGCTCTCCAGAAGGGATTTGACACCTACAACCCGATCAAGATCATGTCGGACTCCGGAGCCCGTGGATCTATCGCACAGATGAGACAGCTCGCAGGTATGCGTGGACTTATGTTCGCTACCAACGGTA
Source organism: Clostridia bacterium (assembly GCA_017935225.1). Classification (GTDB taxonomy): domain Bacteria; phylum Bacillota; class Clostridia; order Oscillospirales; family CAG-272; genus HGM12713. Next base: position 1,163 of record JAGBIA010000101.1, read on the forward strand.
AGACCATCGAGCTTCCTATTAAATCCAACTTCCGTGAAGGTCTTAACATCCTCGAGTACTTTATGGGTGCAAAGGGATCGCGTAAGTCGCTTTCGGATACCGCTCTCCGTACCGCAGACTCGGGTTACCTTACCCGTCGTCTCGTTGACGTATCGCAGGAGGTCATCGTTTACGAGGACAAGTGTGATACCACAAAGGGTGCTTGGGTAGAGCAGATCGTTGACGAGAACAACAACACCGTTCTTGAAAACCTTCAGGACAGAATTATGGGTCGTTACACCATTGGTGAGATCATCGATCCCAGAACCGGTGAGGTCATCGTCGGCGACGACGAGATGATCTCCGAGGAGCAGGCAAACGCTATCGTTGCCGCAGGCATTGAAAAGGTCTATATCAGAACCGCAATTCAGTGTCACGCAAAGCGCGGTATCTGCGCTCACTGCTACGGTGCTGACCTTGCTTCCGGTAATCCCGTTAAGGTCGGTGAGGCTGTCGGTATCATCGCGGCTCAGTCTATCGGTGAGCCGGGTACACAGCTTACGATGCGTACCTTCCACTCGGGCGGTGTCGCAGGATCGGATATCACTCAGGGTCTTCCCAGAGTCGAAGAGCTCTTCGAGGCAAGAACACCTAAGAAGACCAGCGTGCTTGCAGAGGCAGACGGTACCGTTGAGCGTATCGAGGCAGGCGACGTTGCAAACACCTATACTATCTACCTCAAGAACGAAGAGAGTGGCGAGACTATCCGTCACGCAATTCCTTTCGGTAAGAGAGTTACCGTCAGCGTTGGTGATACCGTAGCAAAGGGCGATGCCCTTACCGACGGTAGCAAGGCTCCCGCTGATATTATGAGAATATTCGATGATCCGAGCGACCCGAGCAATCGCGATTACCTCGATAAGATCTACGAATATATCATCAAGGAGACTCAGAAGGTCTACCGTTCTCAGTCTTGTAACGTAAACGATAAGCATATCGAGATCATCGCGCGTCAGATGACCAGAAAGATCCGTATCTCCTCCAAGGGAGACACCGACCTTCTCGTTGACTCGCTCGTCGATATGACAGAATTCGAGGCAGAGAACAACAGAATTCAGGCGAGAATTGATGCAGGCGAAGAGCTTGCACTTGCAGAGGGTAAGCCTATACTTCTCGGTATCACCAAGGCATCCCTCCAGACCGAGTCCTTCCTCTCGGCAGCATCCTTCCAGGAGACCACCAAGGTCCTCACCGATGCAGCTATCAAGGGTAAGGTCGACCACCTCGTCGGACTCAAGGAGAACGTTATCATCGGTAAGCTCATTCCCGCAGGTACGGGTATGCAGTGCTATCATAACGTAGACGTACAGAAGGTTGAAGCTCAGCCCGAGATCGTCGAGGACGTTGAGATAGTAGTTACCGAAGAGGCTGCTGAAACTGTTACTGAAGAAGTTCAGGCGTAAATAAGAAAAGAACCGTTGCTCGCAACGGTTCTTTTCTTATGCGTAAGGAATAAAATATCTTGACAACAAATAGTTGTCGGTGATATAATTAACTTATAAAACAATTGGAGGTAATCAAAATGAAGACTCTTGAAAAGATATTCAGCCCTAAGCTCGTTTCTATTCTGCAGACCGTGTTTTGCTTCTTACTTATGATCGTTCTGCTTTGGGCGAGCCTTGGAACAGTATTTGAGCTTGAGGTCAACCTCAATGAGAATATGACATCGTTTATCGATAAGATATTCTCCTCGGCAAGCGAGGAAGAATTCGTAATACCCGAAAAGGTAGAGGTGAGCCTGCCGTTTATTCTTAAATCTATCGGCGGTGCGATAGGCTTTATAGTGTCTATGGTAGCCTCGCTCTTCGGAAAGACCTTTGAGGCGCTTGGCAACGTGTCACAGGGTGCGGTAGATCTCATCTGCCTTATCGCCGCTGTGATCTCGGCACTACAGACAAATCTCGTGCTCGGAGCTTGCTATGCGTTCATACTTTACACCGTGTTCGCAATACCGATCTCTTGCGTGATCAACCTTTTTATATGCCTTATCTCGATACTCAAAAATATAACCAATCCCGGTAAGGCTTTCCACAGAATAGGAAAGTCCTTTGCGAAGATTACCCATAAGCTTCCGATAATCCTGCTGATCGTCGCGCTCGTGCCCGACGTCAAGCTCGGCAAGGGAGTTATCGGAATATTCGCCGCTTGCCTTGGCGGTCTTGCCGTCAGCCTTATCGCATCCAGACTCAAGGTCTACGAGAAGGCAGAACTTAAATACATCAATCTGCTTCAAATATTCTCGCTTGCGGCGGTAGGCGCGTTTGGCGTGTTCTATATGAATATTGGCAAGGCAAATCTTATCCCATCGTTTGTCAGAGAGGCGGCTGAATACGGTACGGCTGACGCGCAGAGCGCGCTTATCGAGCTTGTCTTCCTCGCGCTTTACGTGACGGCACTCGTGATATTCTTTGATTATCTGACCAAGAGTCTGACAAGACTTGCGTGTATGTCATCCTCAAAGTCGGATACGCATCTCTTTACCGTTATCGTCGGACTCGTGCTTGCCGCCCTGCCTTTCATTGTAAACTATATGGGCTTTGGCATCTCGCTTAGCGACGAGCAGCTCTCCGCGCATATCGTTTGCACGGTCGCGATCGGAATTATATTTGTCCTCGAGATTGTATTTATGATACTCTCGGCTGTGCTTTGCAAGGACGTGAAGGCGGCGCAGCGCAAGGCTATTGTTACGGGCGCGTATATCCACGAGCCTAAGGAAGAAGAGGAGAAAGAAGAGGTAGCCGAGAGCTCCGAAGAGGTAGCCGAGGAAGTCGGTGAAGCACTTGTCGAAGCTGCAGACGAGGGCGAGTTTGACGCAGAGGTCGCCAAAGAAGTTATAGAAGAAGTAACCGAAAAAGCAACTGAAGAATAAAAAAATCACCCCAACCGGAAGATAGGTTGGGGTGATCCTTTTTATAAAAGTTCTTTTGCATCTTTTCTTTCAAGAAAAGAAGAGAAAACAAGGTATAAGCTAACTTTTCAGTGGTTTTCGTGATATTTTCTGAGGAATTCGAAGCAGCGCGCGTTTTCTTCTGCGCCCGTGGGATCAAGCCCTTCGCTCTCGACCACGATTGGAATATCAAGCTCGAGCGCCTTTGCAAGCACCGCCTCAACGGGTGCCTCGCCCTCGCCGAGAGCTCGTCCCGAGCGGTCCTTCATTCCGTCTTTGAGGTGGATCATAGTGAGTCTGCCGATAGAGTGATAATGCTCCATAAGCGCGACGGGATCCTTGCCTGCGTAGAACGCCCAGAAGGTGTCGAGTTGGAAATCGACAGCAGTCTTTTCTTCAAGCTCCTCGTGCGCTACTGCGCCGTAATCGGTAAGCTCGAACTCGCGGAAATGGTTGTGCACCGAGAGCTTTATGCCTTCTGCGGCGAGTCTGGGGGTGGCAAAATTTATGACCTCGATCGTGCGGTCGAGATCCTCGCGCGTGCCAAGCCAGATGCCAGGCATAATTACGTTCTTGTTGCCGAGCGCCTTTTGGTAGGCGATAGTCTCTTCAATGTTTTCGGGGGTTATCTTGTCAATGCCCGTGTGAGTGCTGCATACCTCGAGACCGAACTCGTCAAGGTATGAGCGCACCTCTTCTGCGCTATGACCGAAAAATCCCGCAAATTCAACGTATTTGTAGCCTATATCCGCAACCGTCTTGAGCGCAAGTCTGAGATCGGTGGGGGTAATGTCACGCAGACCGAACATCTGCACACCGTATTTCTTCATAATATCGTCCTCCGATTAAAATTTTGTGTGGAAGTCCTACTGTAAGACCATTATATCACAAAAAATCTCTAAATGCTATAAGAAATCTGTAAAAAAATATAAAATTTGTAATATAAAAAATCGGACCGCAGGGCGATCCGATTTTTGCATCAGTATGAAGCTTTTAGTTCAAGCCGTACCTCGCCGAGCTTCCGAGCGCGGACTCGATTCGCAACAGACGGTTGTATTTTGCCACGCGCTCGCTTCGACAAGGCGCACCGGTCTTGATGAATTTTGCTCCCGTCGCGACCGCGATGTCGGCGATCGTCGTGTCCTCTGTCTCGCCCGAGCGGTGCGAGACGATGAATTTATATCCGTTCTCCTTTGCCGTGCGGATGACCTCGAGCGTCTCGGAGAGTGTGCCGATCTGGTTTGGCTTTATCAGTATCGCGTTTGCCGCGCCTACGCGGATGCCCTCCTCAAGTCTGTCGGTGCTCGTGACGAAAAGATCGTCGCCGACGAGCATTATTTTTTTGCCAAGCCGCGCCGTCAGCTTTACCCATCCCTCAGTGTCGCGCTGATCGAGCGCATCCTCGATGGAAATTATCATCGGGAATTTTTTGCAAAGTCCTTCCCAATATTCGATAAGCTGATCGGCAGAGAAGGGAAGATCGCGCTTGGGCATTCTGTAGCCGCTCTTCTCGTCGTACCACTCAGACGCGGCGGCATCAAGCGCGATCTTGACCTCGTCGGTAGAATATCCCGCCGCCTCGATAGCCGAGACTATAAGCTCGAGCGCGCGCTCGTCGTTCTCAAGGTTTGGCGCGTAGCCGCCCTCGTCTCCGACAGTCGATGCAAGCCCCTGCTCGCGAAGGATCTTGCCAAGCGCGTGATAGATCTCACTTCCCGCGCGTAACCCTTCCGAAAAGCTGGGAAGTCCGATGGGGACGATCATAAATTCCTGAATTTCGACGTTGTTCGCCGCGTGAGCTCCGCCGTTGAGAATGTTCATCATCGGCACGGGCAGGCGGCAAGCATCGATACCGCCGAGATAGCGGTAGAGAGGGATGTGATACCAATTTGCCGCGGCGCGCGCAACGGCTAACGAGACCGAGAGAATGGCGTTTGCACCGAGTTTGGATTTGTTTTCTGTGCCGTCGAGCCGCACGAGCAGGCGGTCGAGCTCGAATTGCTCGGATGCGCAGACTCCCGAGATCGATGGCGAGATGGTGCGGTTGACAGCGCAGACCGCGTCACCTACGCCGAGACCGCGGTAGCGCGTAGCGTCGCCGTCGCGCTTCTCGTGCGCCTCGTATATTCCTGTCGATGCGCCCGAAGGAACGCTTGCCATTCCGACGGTGCCGTCACAGAGGAATACCGACGCTTCGACGGTCGGGTTTCCGCGCGAGTCGAGTATCTGTCGCGCACAACATTTGATTATCTGAGGTTTGTTCATAAAATCCTCCTTGAGATGTGTATTTTTTGAGATCTTTAGATAAAAATAGTATTGCACGGTTGCATAGCAAATATGCTATATAAATCATATTTATTGTATCACAGAACATTTTAAAGTTCAAGAGGAAATCATATATATCGTGTGCGAAAAATAAATGTGAACAAAATGTAACCTTTGCAGAAAAACTATTGCAAAAGAGGGGAAAATAGTTTAAAATATAAAATGGCGGTCGATGGGTCGTTTGATGTTCGTTAAAGAATAGACGAGAGCCTTCGGCGGCACAAAACGTGTTTTTTAAAAAATTCTAATATAAGAAAGAGGTAGAAACATGACTCAAAACAAGTATGTTCTCAATTGGATCGACGAGATGGCTGCTATGACCTGCCCCGATAAGATCGTTTGGATCGACGGCACAAACGAGCAGGCAGAGGCACTCAGAGCAGAGGCTTGCTCCACCGGTGAGATGATCAAGCTCAACGAAGAGCTCCTCCCCAACTGCTATCTCCACAGAACCGCAGTAAACGACGTTGCACGTGTTGAAGGCAGAACCTTCATCTGCACTTCCAAGAAGGAAGACGCAGGTAACATCAACAACTGGATGGCTCCCGAGGAGTGCTACGCAAAGCTCTCCAAGCTCTACAAGGGCTCTATGAAGGGCAGAACCATGTACGTTATTCCTTACTCTATGAGTATCGTCGGATCTCCCTTTGCTAAGTACGGCATCGAGCTTACCGACTCTATCTACGTTGTACTCAATATGCTTATCATGACTCGCGTTGGCACCAACGTTCTTGAGGCTCTCGGCGAGAGCGGAGACTTCATTAAGGGTCTCCACGCAAGAGCTGACATCGACGAAGAGAACCGCTATATCTGCCATTTCCCCGAGGACAACA
>JAGBIA010000102.1 GCA_017935225.1 Clostridia bacterium
CCTAAGGACAGAGAGATCGCGATGGTTTTCCAGAACTACGCTCTTTATCCTCATATGTCGGTATTTGAGAATATGTCTTTCGGACTTAAGCTCAACAAGGTTCCCAAGGAGAAGATCAAGCGTCTCGTAGAAGAGGCTGCTCGTATTCTTGATATCACCCACCTTCTCGACAGAAAGCCGAAGGCACTCTCCGGTGGTCAGAAGCAGCGTGTTGCGCTCGGTAGAGCTATCGTTCGTGAGCCTAAGGTATTCTTGCTTGACGAGCCTCTCTCCAACCTCGACGCTAAGCTTCGTGCTGCCATGAGAACCGAGCTTACAAAGCTCCACAAGAGAGTTGGAACCACATTCGTATACGTAACTCACGACCAGGTCGAGGCTATGACCATGGCTACCAGAATCGTCGTTATGAAGGACGGTCTTATTCAGCAGGTTGATACTCCTCAGAGACTTTACGACTATCCTTGCAATATCTTTGTAGCAGGATTTATCGGAACACCTCAGATGAACTTCATCAACGGTAAGCTCGTTAAGAACGGCAACGGCGTAAACTTCGAGTTCCAGAACGTTTCTCTCGCTTTTCCCGAGGAGAAGGCAAATGCTCCCGAGCTTGCTGATTACATCGGTCAGGAAGTTATCGTTGGTCTTCGTCCTGAGGCTATTTCCGACGTTGAGTCTGCAGTTGCAGCTAATCCCGAGCACTCCTTCGAGGTTAACGTTGACGTTACCGAGCTTATGGGTGCAGAGATCTACCTCTACCTCACTGTTGGTAACCCCGAGGAAGATGATGATATCACTTCTCTCATCGCACGTGTATCCTCTCGTTCGCAGTCGAGAGCAGGCGACAAGATCAAGGTTAACGTTGATATGTCCAGACTCCACATCTTCGACAAGGACACCGAGCGTTGCATCATCCACTAATTTTAAAACATATAATGGGGACTGTTCGCAGTCCCCATTTTTTATTAAATTTCTATTTTTTTTGAGATCCTGCGTGATATTCTTACATAAAAGCGTAGTATATAGTTGAGGCGAAAGGACGGTGAAGTATATGGAAGACAGCAAAATAATCGAATTGTTCTACGAGCGCTCGGAAAATGCAATTATTGAGCTTGGGAGAAAGTACGGAGATACTTGTAAAAAGATCGCCGTCAATATACTCAAAAACGAGCCCGATGCCGAGGAGTGCGTCAACGATACCTATCTTGGCGCGTGGAACACAATACCGCCTAAAAGACCCGACCAATTGCGCAGCTATGTATGTAGGATAACCCGAAACCTTGCTATCAAGAAATATCATAAAAATACCGCCGAGAAGCGCAATAGCTACTACGACGTGGCACTTGACGAGCTTGAGGATTGCCTTGCTTCATCTTCTACCGTCGAGAACGAGCTTGACGCGAATAGACTCGCAGAGCTTTTTGACGATTTTCTTGATGGCTTGGATAAAGAAAATCGCGTTATGTTCGTGCGCCGATATTGGTTCTCGGAGTCGATCTCGGATATCGCGGCGCGCTTTGGAATAGGCGAGCATGCCGTGAGCGCCAGACTTTTGCGCATAAGGGAAAAACTGCGGCGGTATCTTAGCGAGAAAGGAGTCACGATATGAAGGAAAAAAGAGAAAAGATATCCGAGGCTTTGGACAACATCAGCTCGCGACATATCGAAGAAGCGGCTGATTTTGCACCCACAAAAATGCCTCTGTCACGCAAAAAGATAATTCTGAGATGCATCGCCGTCGCGGCGTGTATTGCACTCATGCTTTGCACGGTGATCATTCCTATAATGTTTAGAAAAGACGAGCCCGAAGCTCCCGTGGGAACAGAGGAGAGTGACAAGGAAAATGATTTTATAGTGGACTATGAGCCTATTACGCTCGACGCTACGCTTTCTCCCGAAAAGTTAAGCGGAAGCAATTCTGCATTTATTGTAGGAAATGCATCTTCGGGGCAGCTTGCAGGGGAACCGCCAATTTTTGATTTTGGTGGAGGCGGTTTTGTCGTAAAGGCTAAAGTGGTTGAAAATTATCCATACGTATATTCCAAATTCAGTTATAATTTTGATTACTTCAATAATAAGTACTGCTTGATAAAAATGGAGGTGCTTGAGGTAATAAACGGCGAAAATATGCCTCACGAATTCCTATATCTTATACCTCAATCGCTTTTTGTAGATATGTCGCAGTATGATTATTTGTTGATGTCTATGGGACAGATCGGGACTGAAGATTATTTGCTCAAAAATTGTGCGAATAATCAAATTGAGCCAGTGAAACTTCCGATATTTTCAAGTTGTATGTATGGTGATCGTCCTGACTTGGGTAGTGTAATTGCTTTTACTGACGACGTATTCGATGAGAGTCTGTGGCAAAATCCAAAATGGGGCTTTGGGTATCAGTTTGCACAGCGGTATTTGGAAAAACCGGAGAAGGGCAATCTTATAGTTAAGCGCGGTGACTCGATAAACGACGTTATCGTTGCATATTACGATCGGTTGGAATATTATTTTGATGACAACTATACCCCTCCTAAGCTTATTACTTTGGATTCTTCTAATCAAACTGTGAAGGCTGTACTCGAGTACGTAAAACCGTTTGAGAACGGTGTCTTCGCACAAATGCAGCTTACAGAAGATTTTGTTATTTACGAGCGCTACATTAACGGTTGCTCTACTGACGAAACGATAATAGTCAATCTTGATACCGAAGAAGTCACTTACACAGGAGTACGATATATCGATGATGATATGAAAGATATCGAAAATATGGCGATACACCTTGAAAACAAAGTTGAGGAGTATAAAAAACAGATTCCACTTCCACCGAATCTTGATATCGATGACAAGGAGCTGCTTCGACTGTATTTGGATGCAAGCTACAGAAAAGTCGACGGAAAAATATACGGCATATTGAGTATAGAATGGATGTATCGAGAAAAAGACTTGTTATTTTCAAACGTTAGAGATTATGCATACATTTTGTATGATATGCATAATTCGAGTGCGAAATACGTCTCTCCACAAGAGCTTTCCGCGCTTCTTCCTTATACGGAAATGGTAGAGTGGACCCCCAATTAAAATTATTCCCAAACCGCCGCTTTTGCGGCGGTTTTTAATATTCGCGAGCATTGTACGATAAATGCTATTGCCAAAAGGGCAAAAATGTGGTATAATGAGCTTAAAGATCTATGGAGGTGTTCTATGAACCGAGAAGTATATACCTATGACAACAGACGCGCGGCTTACAACGGCTTTGTCGACGCGGCTTTTAAATTTATTGAGGAATTTCAGCTTATCTCGCCTGAGCATTGGCAGAGATTTGTTTATCAGTTCGAGTCGGACGCAGACAGCGATCGTGGCTGGAAGGGCGAATATTGGGGCAAGATGATGCGCGGCGCGTGCCTCGTTTACGCGTACACACGCAATCAGAAGCTCTACGACACGCTCGAAGATGCGATAGAGGGAATGATCAACGCCGCATCCGATGACGGCAGAATAAGCACTTATCCGCTAAATAACGAATTCTGCGGCTGGGATATGTGGTGCCGCAAGTACGTTCTGCTCGGAATGCAGTACTTCCTTGATATCTGTCAGAGTGATGAGCTTCGCGCGCGTATAATTACTTCTATGCGCGGTCAGCTCGACTATATAATGGCTCATATCGGTCCTAAGGCAGAGGGAAAGAAGGAGATCAACAAGGCGACAAACAATTGGCGCGGACTCAATTCCTCGTCTATTCTCGAGCCCGTGGTACGCCTCTATAACCTCACCGGCGAGCAGAAGTATTTTGACTTTGCCACCTACATAGTAGATCGCGGATGTACCGATATTGTCAATATCTTCGATCTCGCATACGAGGACGAGCTCTATCCTTATCAGTACCCCGTGACCAAGGCGTACGAGATGACATCCTGCTTCGAGGGACTTCTTGAGTATTACAAGATCACGGGCAACGAGAGATACAAGACTGCGATAGTCAACTTTGCAAACAAGGTGCTCGAGAGCGACTTCAGCGTTATCGGCTGCTGCGGATGCACGCACGAGCTCTTTGATCATTCGAGCGTCCGTCAGGCGAATACCACCAACAATCCGATAATGCAGGAGACCTGCGTTACCGTTACGCTGATGAAGTTCTTCTACCGCGTATATCTTCTCACGGGCGACACGAGATACGTCGACGCGTTTGAGATCTCGTTCTACAACGCATATCTCGGCGCGATCAACACCGAGAAGATCATAGATCCCTCGGTCATCGAGCAGTATCCCGATTGGATAGTCGAGCCTCTGCCTTTCGACAGCTACAGCCCGCTCACCGCAGGCCGCAGAGGAAGAAAGATCGGCGGACTTCAGCGTATGTCGGATATGCACTACTACGGCTGTTGTGCTTGCATCGGCTCTGCAGGACTCGGAACTCTGCCTATGATTCAGCTCTGTCGCGCTGACGACGGAGTTGCGCTCAATCTCTTTATCGACGGCAGCGCAAGCAGCAAAACACCGCAGGGAAGAGCTCTTGAGATTATTACTGCTACTGATTACCCCCGTGATGCTAAGGTCGCTCTGCGCTTGAATTTGGAAGCTCCTGAGCGTTTTGTGCTCCGTATAAGAGATCCGTATTGGAGCAAAACTACTACCGTTACGCTTGGCGGCAAGGCGGTCGGTAAGAAGGTCGGTGGATACATTGAGATCGACCGCGAATGGAAGAGCGGAGACGAGCTTGAGCTTGAGCTTGATATGCGCATCGAGGCTATCCGTCCCACGCCTTACGGCTCGCAAGTGCTGATGAACGAGATAATTTGGGAGGCGGATCATATGATCCCCACCTTTGACCGCGAGGATCCGCTTGCATCCAAGCATATCGCGTTCCGCCGTGGACCCGTGATGCTTGCGCAGGACAGCAGACTCGGATACAGTCTTGACGAGCCTACCGCGTTCTTAGTTCGCGAGGATGGCTACGTTGATGGCTACGAATGCACTACCGAGCTTCCTTACAGAGCGATCGTATCGCTCGAGCTTCCCACCGAGAGTGGCAGAGTAACGCTTACAGACTACGCGTCTGCGGGCAAGCTTTGGAGCGACGAGAGCAGGATCGCGGTCTGGATGCTCACGAAATAAAGCTATTTTATAAATCGGAGAAAGAGATTTGGAAGGATTGATTTTTCACGTTGACGTCAATAGCGCGTTTCTCTCCTGGGAGGCGGCAAAGCGGGTATCTATGGGAGAGCCCGATCTGCGCCTTATTCCGTCCGCGATAGGCGGGGACAGAGAGAAGAGAACGGGTGTTATACTTGCTAAATCAATACCTGCAAAGAGGCGCGGCGTCAAGACGGGAGAGCCGGTCGGTATGGCTTTGCGCAAATGCCCCGAGCTTTATCTTGCGCGTCCGGATTTCAGTCTTTACGAGAAATGCTCGCACGCGTTTATGGACATCTGTGCACAATATACGCCGATCGTTGAGAAATATTCGATCGACGAGTGTTTTCTCGATATGAACGGCACGAAGAATATCTACCCCGATCCTATCGCCACCGCGCACGAGATCAAGGACCGCATCAAGCGCGAGCTTGGATTTACAGTCAATATCGGTATCGGCTCAAACAAGCTGCTTGCAAAGATGGCAAGCGACTTTGAAAAGCCCGACAAGGTTCACACGCTCTTTAGCCACGAGATAGAGCAGAAGCTCTGGCATCTTCCCGTGCGCGAGCTCTTCGGAGTTGGCGCATCGACCGCCGATAAGCTCGAGCGATCCTTTATTCTGACGGTCGGCGAACTTGCAAGACTTGATATCGGCATACTTCACTCGCTCGTCGGCGCAAAGCTTGGTGATCATCTTCATAACGCTGCGAACGGAATTGATGACTCGCCCGTGCTTGACCATCCCGAGAAGGCAAAGGGCTACAGCAACTCCACAACGCTTGAAAACGACGTTACGGGCGTTGAAGAGGCTAACAAGATACTTCTGGCTCTCGCCGATACAACAGCCGCGAGAATGCGCGCAGACGGCGCGAGAGCGTATTGCATCAGCGTGACGATCAGAGGAAACGACTTCCGCGACCGATCGCATCAGCGCAAGCTCGACGAGGCTACCGATATAACTACCGAGATATTTGACGTCTGCCGCTCGCTCTTCTCGGAGCTCTGGGACAGAAAAACGCCACTTCGATTGCTCGGAGTAGCGCTTACGAATATCACTTATGACGAAGAGGTGCAGATGTCGCTCTTCGGTGATGAGAAGAAAGAGAAGGCGCGCGCGCTTGATAAAACTGTCGACTCGATACGGACGAAGTTCGGCTCGGCGACCATAATGCGAGGTGTGACCTACAAGAGCTCGCTTGACGTAGGGAAAAAGCACAAGGCGCAAATGGAAAATATGAAAAATGAACAAGACTAAAAAAACGTCTATCGATTTTCACCGATAGACGTTTTAATTTTGATTATTCCTCTTCAGCGGGAATGTAATCCTCGTAGTTCTTGAGCTTGGTCTTTGTGAAGATAGGAGAACCGTAGTAGCAGTAATCTGTACCGGAAAGCTCTTTGCTCTCAAGAGTGAAGGACTTGTTCTGAAGAATGGGGATGATGGGCATTTCCTCAAGGAGAATATCCTCAGCCTCGTGGAGAAGCTTTGCGCGAGCCTCGAGATCACCGGTGGATGTCTGAGCAGCCTCGATCTTTGCGTTGTAAGCCTCACTGTCGTAGCCGGAAATGTGATTTGCGATGAAGAAGGTAGTTCCGTGCTCCTCGATGCTTGCGTTACCCGAGTAACCCTTAGCGAGAGGTGCGAGAACCGAGAAAGCGACGGGGGAGAACGCTGTATAGTCGATAGGAGCTACCTCGAACTTACCAGCCTTGTAGTTCTCGTAGGAGATGTCGTCTTTTACACCGAGGATAGGCGCGTTGGTACTTACAGCCTTGTCGGTGTTATCAATGTTCTCGATCGCGCAGATCGCAACGTGGAAGCCGAGCTCTTCCCAAGAAGCCTTTACCATTTCAGCGATCTTGAGATAAACCTCGTCGTAAGCGGGAACAGAAATAGCGAACATATACTTGCCTGCGTCAACACCTGCGGAGGAGAGAAGAGACTTTGCAGCGTTCATATCAGCAGTAGAAGCGATAGCGTTTGTACGGTTGTCAGAGAAGAGATCCTTCTTGTTGGTAGTCTCGAATACACCGTTGGGAACGAGACCCTTAGCAGCCTCTGCGAAAACAACAGCCTTTGCGATGGCATCACGGTCAAGCGCGAGCGAGAGAGCCTTGCGGACCTCAGCCTTTGCGAAGATCTTGTCACCGTCGGTTCCTTCCTTGAGGTCCTCACCATATGCGGAGAGCTTTGCAAATGCGGAAGCGTCGTAGTAACGAACGACTGCGTTATGATTGAATACATAGGAGTGAGTGCTGAGAGCATCTTTTACTTCGCCCATTTCAGCCCAATCCTCAAGAGACTTTGTGGAACGGACATCGAGGGGAAGGTCACCGACAAAGAAGATCTCGCCCTTTTCGTAAGCTGCAAGAATTTCCTCACCGGACATAGTGTAATCAACAATAATTCTGTAAGGCTTAACCGACTTATCAGGAGCATCGTTCATGAAGTCTCTCTGATAGTAGGAGTTTCTCTCGAGAGTGAGACCTGCCTCTGCAGGATCATAAGAGAGAGTTCTGAGACGGAAAGCGCCGCTGGTAACCAAGCTTGTGGGGCTCTTTGCCCAGTCGATCTCCTTTTCAGCACGTCTTACGATGTCACTGCGGAGAGGAGCGAGAGCGTAGCTTGTGAGCTTGACAAGGAACTCGTCCATACTTGCGTTCTCGTTGAGCTGGATCTCAAGCTGAGTCTGGTTAAGAAGCTGGATTCCAACGTCTTCGATAGAAACGTCACCCTCCTTAGCTGCCTTAGCGTTCTTTACGTCGTAGAGAAGAGCAGCGGCATCAAATGACTTGGTGGAGTCCAGAAGTCTCTCCCACGCAAAGAATACATCATTTGCAGAAACGGGAGAACCGTCGGACCAATATGTATCTGATCTCAGTGTCAGAGTGATGGAATTTGTCTTCTTGTCGATATCGTAATTCTTAACGAGCGACTTTTCGGGTTTGCCGTTCTCGCCGAGCACGAAGAGATTATCGTACAAAAGGCTGACTATGCGGAGAGCCGCTTCGTTGCCGTAAGCAAGAGCAGGGTCAAAGTTGTAGATCGGCTCGGTGATGTACATACGGATGTATGCGCCGGGATCGACCTCTTCCTCTTCCTTCTTCTGACCGTCTTCCTTAGAAGAAGCACAGCCTGCGAAGGCGCTCAAAATCATTATGAGACAAAGTGCGAGAGCAATGAGTTTTTTCATAATTATCTATGAACCTCCTGTGGTTTGAACTGTATACCGATAAGGACGGTACTACACATCTTATATTATAACATTTTTTTCTTATAAAATCAATGTCAAAAAGGGTAAGATTTTCAGTTTTGGTGACTTGCACAATATCGAGGGGTCAAGATTGTGTATTTTACCTATATATTGGATATATATTGTAATACTTACTCGTTTTTTTCTTTGAGACGGCGAGGACTTCCGAGCGGATACGAAAACAAGGCGAAAAATGAACAGCAAAAAATATTATTCGAATTTGGAAAAATATTTTCAAAAACCCCTTTACAAAAGAAAGAAAATGTGCTATAATTATTCCAGAAACGGAAAGGGAGGGCGCTATGGATTACATAAGCCGAATCAAAAAGCTGAAAAGTGAAAAAAAGATAACTAATGATAAACTCTCCGAGCTTACGGGTATACCGCTCGGAACGCTCAGCAAGATACTCGCAGGTATCAGCGACTCGCCTAAGCTTTCCAATATGGTGCTTATCGCAGAGGCTCTCGGTTGCTCGCTTGATTATATCGTCAGCGGTACTCCAGAGAACACGAATAATTACACGCTCAGCGCGGATGAGATCGCTTTCATAGAGGACTACCGTCAGCTCGATAACCACGGAAAAGAACTTCTCTCGCTCGTTGCACAGAAGGAGCTTGACCGTGTCGGAATGTTCTCTGAGCCTGCCGCAAAGCCCACGAGAGCGGCAAGAGAGAAGAAGCCGATCACTGCTCCCGTTCGTACCGCAAAGATACTTCCAACTCCCGCGATCGACACGACAAAGACCGCATCATCCGAGTTTGGCAGAATGACCGTCCTTCTGTACGATCTGCCTGTATCAGCAGGACCGGGTGTGTATCTTGACGACAGTATCGCGGAGGAGATCAGTATCCCGAGCAACGAAAAGACTTCTTCCACCGACTTCGCACTTCGTATCAGCGGTAACAGTATGGAGCCCAAGTATCACGACGGCGATATAGTTCTCGTCGAGGATACAGACAGCGTCGAGATCGGCGAGCTTGGAATTTTCGTGCTTGACGGCAACGGATACTTCAAGAAGTTCGGCGGTGACCGTCTTATCTCGCTCAACGAGGAATACGGCGATATTCTGCTTCGCGACTATGCCGAGGCGGTTTGCTGCGGTCGAGTTATAGGAAAGCTCAAGAGAAAGTAATTTTATATTCTGATTTTTTGATACGCTCTCGCTTGAGAGCGTATCTTTTTTGATTTATGGGGAAAATTATCAAAAAAGTGGGAGGTGCAAAATGATCAGAGTTATTGAAGCGATAAGCGATACTAATATAGGCGGCGCGGGCAGGCTTCTGCTCGCACGGCTTGAGGAGAGCGACAGATCGCGCTTCGACGAGACCGTAATTCTCCCGCGAGCGAGCAAGCTATGTCCGCATCTTGAGGATCTTGGCGTGAAATATATCGAGATCGATGGATGTGCCGACCGCTCGCTTGATATTTTTGCGATCCCGAAGCTGTGGCGCGAGATCAGGCGCATCAGACCGCATATCCTGAACTCGCACGCCTGCCTCAGCGCGCGCATCGCAGGGCGGATCGCGGGTGTGCCAACGATAATACAGACGCGCCACTCATCATTCCCACTCTCAAAGATCTACGAACATCGCGCCGTGCGCGCTGTCGTGCGTGTAGCATCGCGTGCTTTCTCCGACGGGATCATCGCAGTCGCGCATATAGTTGAGAACGACCTTGTTCGTATGGGTGTTGAGCACGAACGCATTTCTGTGATAATAAACGGCGCGCGACCGCTCTGCAGAGCGAGCGAGAGTGATATCAAAGTTGCGCGAGAGCGTCTCGGGATACCAAACGGCGCACGCGTCGTAGGAATATGCGCAAGGCTTGAGAAATGCAAGGATCACGCAACCTTTCTGCGCGCAGCCAAGCAGATCTGTGAAAGCTGCCGAGATTATAGATTTCTGATAGTAGGCGAGGGAAGTGAGCGACACTCTCTTGAGTCTCTGGCAAAGCGTCTCGGTGTCGCAGATAGCGTGATATTCACGGGATTTTGCGAGAATATAACCGAGTATATGAGCCTTTTCGATATCAATATAAACTGCTCGGTCGGCACCGAGACCTCCTCGCTCGCGCTATCTGAGGGGATGAGTCTCGGTATCCCTGCGATAGCGAGTGATTACGGTGGAAATCCGTATATGGTGCGTGACGGTGTGAACGGTTTTCTCTATCCGCAGGGGAATGCAGAGGAGCTTGCAAAAAAGATCCTTTTGCTTGAGGACAAAAAGCTTTATGAAAAGCTCTCGCGCGGTGCGAGGGAAAGATTTGAGAGCGAGCTTAATGCGAGAAGAATGACTCGGCTGACAGAAAAGCTGTACTCGTTGCTACTAAAAAAACGCATAGACCGTTACAGATCTATGCGTCCTTGAGCTTTTGTTCAAAATCTTCTATTACAATTTTTAATTTTCTCGCCTCGCCAACGAGCAGTGAAGGCGAGACAGTTTCCTTCGCTAATGCTGCTTGCGTGCTCCCCGAAAAACTTCTCAATCTTTCCTCAAAGCTGCGGAAGGCTTCAAGCTTCGCACCGATCAGCGCTATCATTTCAAGCTCAACTGCTTTGTCCGCGGCAACGAGCAGCGCTGAAAGTCTCGCAACAGCGGGCTCGACCTGTTCGAGAACTTGCGCGATCTCACCCATAAAATGATAAAAACTTTGCTTGTAGAGCTTGTTGCGCTTTTCCGTATCGCTAAAAGAGAAGAAATCCTCGCGCTCAAATCCGCCAAGATAGTCCTCAAGTGCAAAGCCAAGCTCAGAGATGTGCACGCAGAGCTCGGTGCAGATATTTTTTTGAATAGTATTTATCTCACTTGCCATCATATCTACCTCATAAGCAAAAGAGAACCGCTCGCATAGCGGCGGTTCTTCTTCTGTGGAAAAATTACAAATTACTTGATCTCAACGTTGACGTCTCTGCCGTCAGCATTAGCCGCCGCTCTCATAACCGTACGGATAGCCTTTGCAATCTTTCCGTGCTTACCGATGACCATACCCATATCGTCCTCGGCAACGCTCAAAATCAAATTGACTCTTTTGCCATCAACGTTCTCGCAAACGGCAACCTCGTCGGGGGAGTCAACAATGGCTCTCGCAATATCGCATAAGGTTTGCTTCAAATCTGTCATCAGAGTCCACCTATTGCGAATTAGTCAATGATGTTAGACTTCTTAAGGAGTGCGCGAACGGTGTCAGTGGGCTGTGCGCCGTTCTTGATCCAGGTCTGAGCCTTCTCAGCGTCGATCTTGAGCTCGTCGGAGCGGGGATTGAAATAACCGATCTCCTCGATGAAACGACCGTCTCTGGGCGAGCGGCTGTCTGCAACGATTACACGGTAGGTGGGAGCCTTCTTAGCGCCCATTCTTCTAAGTCTCATTTTTACTGCCATTTTTAATGTCCTCCAAAATAAAATGATTTAAATTTAAAAAATTTTTTTACTGTTTATTAAAAAGCCGATTTAGAACGGCATTTTTATCTTTCCGCGCTTGCCCATCTTTGCAAGCTTCTTGGGGTCAGAGAATTGCTTCATAAGAACTCTCATCTGATCAAACTGCTTAAGCAGCTTGTTGACTTCCTCAACCGAGGTTCCGCTACCTGCCGCAATTCGCTTTTTACGCGATGCGTTGAGGATGTCGGGCTTCTCACGCTCACGGGGAGTCATCGCCTTGATGATCGCCTCGGTATGTGCGATAGCTTTTTCATCGATCTTGGCATCCTTGAGCGCACCGGGCTTGACACCGGGCATCATTCCTGCCAAGGACTCAAGACTTCCCATATTCTTGATCTGCGCGAACTGCTCAAGGTAATCGTCAAGAGTGAAGGTCGACTCGCGGATCTTTTTCTCAAGCTCCATCGCCTTCTTTTCGTCATATGCCTGCTCAGCCTTCTCGATAAGAGAGAGTACGTCGCCCATTCCGAGAATTCTGGATGCCATTCTGTCGGGGTAGAAGGGCTCGATCGCGTCGAGCTTTTCACCGACACCGATAAACTTGATGGGCTTACCCGTGACAGATCTGATCGAGAGCGCCGCACCGCCACGAGTGTCGCCGTCGAGCTTTGTCAGAATTACGCCCGTAACGTCGAGAAGCTCGTCAATGGTCTTTGCCACGTTTACCGCGTCCTGACCGATCATAGCGTCGACCGTGAGAAGTATCTCTGTGGGCTCTACCTCAGCTTTTATATCCTGAAGCTCCTGCATAAGAGCCTCGTCGATATGCAGACGACCTGCGGTATCGATAAAGACCATATCGTAACCCTTTTGATTTGCAAACTTGAGGCCTTCCTTCGCGATCTTGACAGGGGAGACCTTGTCGCCGAGGGTAAATACCGGAATTCCGAGCTTTTCACCGACGATCTCAAGCTGTTTGATCGCGGCGGGACGGTAGACGTCACACGCGACCAGAAGGGGATTTTTACCTTGCTTTTTGTAAAGACCTGCGAGCTTGCCCGCATGCGTGGTCTTACCTGCACCCTGCAGACCTACCATCATAACCACCGTGGGCGGTTTTGAGGAAATAGTGAGCTTTGACTGTGAGCCGCCCATAAGGTTGGTCAGCTCCTCGTTGACGATCTTTACTATCTGCTGAGCGGGGAGGAGAGATTCAAGAACCTCGGTGCCAACCGCGCGCTCGGATACACTTGCAATAAAATCCTTAACAACTTTAAAGTTTACGTCGGCTTCGAGAAGAGCGAGTTTTATCTCGCGCATTCCCGCCTTGATGTCGGATTCGGTGAGTTTACCTTTATTTTTGAATTTACGAAAAGCATTTTCAAGCTTTTCACTTAAACTCTGAAACATAACTTCACCTTCCTTTTATTTTTATAGCTTTACGTTGCTCAGAAGCTCCGAGATCTTATCCTTGACCTCGTCGGGAAGAGAATGCCTGCTTGCTATATCAGAAAGCTCGGACGCGCAGGTCTCGACACTCTTGAGCTTTTTTGCAAGCCCAAGCTTTTCCTCGTAGAAGAGAAGCTCTTCTTCGCATTTTTTGATTATATCGCGCGCTCCCTGACGGGAAATACCGATCTCCGAGGCAATCTCGGCAAGCGAGAGGTCCTCGTTGTAGTACATATCCATAACCGAGCGCTTTCTCTCGCTCAAAAGCTCGCCGTAGAAGTCGAGCAGATAACCGATATTCAGATTTTTCTCAAACATTTTTACGCCTTCCGAAGCAAATATCTGGTGTAAAGCAAAATGCTTTACAATTATATCATCGAGTCTTTATTTTGTCAATAGTTTTTTTGAAAAAAGTAATAATTTTTTTTGAAAATATCTTGTATATTTTCAAAATCAGTGCGAATATTTGAGGAATTTGAATATTTTAAATTTTTCAAAGTACAGAATGGCTACAGAAGCACACAGACAGAGAGCTCCGACACCGAAAAATTTGAGATAAGGGGCATAATATGGGAGATCGTAATTGAATATCACCTTGTCTATGACTGCGGTTACGGTTCCGTGTGAAGCATAAATGATTGTGCTTGCGTTCCTCAAAAACACCGAAAGCTTTCCGACGGGAAGTGTGATGTCCTTGATGATCGCAAAGAGCGCGGGGGAAAGGAATGCAAGAGCGATAAGACAATCGTAGTTCATTTTGCCGGAGAAATAACGTATCATAAGCCATTCACCAAGCAGAAGAATTGCTGAGATCACGGCAATCGTGATCTTTTTTGTCATATTCGAGAATATAGCATCAAAAGTACCGTCTGCGAAGCATTTGCCAAGCGTTACCCAGAAGAGCGCCACAGTAAAGCTCATTTGCGGTTCAGCCATGATCTTGATATATCCGTCCATTACGCTTGAGAGAGAAAGTGAATTTCTAAAGAAAAACTCGTATCCCGAGAAGGCACAACAGAAGAGGTATATTATGAAGCTGCCGCAGAGAAGCAGTACGTTCGGGATTTTGCCCGACAGTAATGCGATTATGATGACCGCGATTACCGATGCCATTATATACCAGGACGCGACAAAGGTGCTGGAGAAGAAAAAGTCGCGTAAAAAGGAGAGGATGCCGCTCAGTATTCCACCTGAAAACCATTTTCTGATGCCGATCGTGGGAATGAGCATAACGATGAACCAGAATGCGTATAGCTGCATATTTCTGATGATAAATCTTTTTATTGTTGCACTGCGCTCTTTTCGACTCTCAGCGTTGCGGTATTTTTTAAAAAAGAAGTAGGAGGAAATGATGAAAAAAAGAGGAACTGCAAGACGTAGCCAAGGGTAGAGAAGCTCGGGAAGGAGGACGCTGTGGATAGCGAGTACCATAATTGCCATAATGAATTTCGTGTAATCGAAGATAGCGTTGCCTTTTTGTAACATATATTCTCCTTAAAAAACACTGTAAAGTAAAATGCTTTGCAAGTATATCATTTTTTCCTTGCTTTGTCAATAGATTTAGAGTATTTTCGTATATAGAGAGTAATAAATTTTGAAAAATTGTAAAAAACACTTGACTTTTCGATATGGAGTGTGATATAATATTACTCGCGTGAAAAATATGCCGGTGTGATGGAATTGGCAGACGTGCCAGACTCAAAATCTGGTGGTAGCGATACCGTGTCGGTTCGACCCCGACCACCGGCACCAAACAAAACGAGGTAGGCTGTTGCCTACCTCGTTTTGTTTATTGCTGAATGAAAAAGTCGAACCGCTCTGACCGCAGGTCAGATGTTTGACGCAAAGCTGCATATAGGTGCTATCTCGTTTACGCGTCAAACTACGCTTCGACCCCGACCACCGGCACCAAACAACAAAAGGAGAGGTGGAACCTCTCCTCAGATCACTGACAAAGTCTATCTCAAGTGCGAGATAGGCTTTGTTTTTTGCGAAAAATGAGAAAGGTGAAGAAAAATGAGAGATTGCCGGTACACCACATGGCAATCTTTTTCATATTTTGCACGGCGGCAGTGAGCAGGCATTGCTCGGCAACCTTAGAAAGCCCCCGCATTCTGCAATAACGGAGACCGTGTAACTCTTTGGAATCGGCAAAGCTTCGCTCCACCGTTTCCTTTCTTCTCTTGTAAATCTTTTTACCCTTTTCCGTATGGGTGAACTCATACGCCATATCCTTGTAATCTTCCCATACATGTCGGCGTAAGCTCTTTCTTTCCTGCTTCGCACTTAAACATTCCTCCCGTCTCGGACAGTTTGCGCATCTGTCGCCCTTGCATTTGTATTCCTTGTAACCGTTTTTGTCGGTTGTGACGTATTCAAGATAATTATTCTCGGGACAGATATATACATCCCATTCGGGGAGATAATGAAACTTGTACTTACCGTATTTTCCTTTCTGTTGGCATCCTCGACGCTTACCCATTGCTGCCTGTATGCCAATGTCGTATAGGTATTTGCAAATGTTTGAAACGTTGTATCCCGCGTCAAGTCCTACGTACTTTACGTCAAATCAGAATTTGTCAATCTGTGTTTTGAGTCTGTTAAGATAAGGCTTTACGTCATTTGTGTTTCCGGGGGTTACGAATACGTCTGTAATGATGTTGTGCTTGCTGTCTACAGTTCTATGATCAAGATAAAAGAAGCCTTGAGGTTTTCCGTCTCTGTGCATAAATCCGCTGTCGGGATCGGTCGTACTTGCCTTAATTGTCTTTACTTCGCCGCTTCCACCGGTTGTACCGCCGTTTTGACTGTCATCATCAAAATAATTTTCTTTCTCTTCCTCGCTATCATCCTTCAATTCATCGCCGTTGAACTTCAAAGGCTTCTTGCCGTGTGCCTTGCGATCTTCGTTTATTGCACGGTTAAGATCATCTATATACTCTCTCGCTTCAACCTTTGCCTGCTTTTCCACATACTTATTCTTGTTTGCGTTTGCTTTCAAGTGAGTGCTGTCCGAATAAAGTATCTTACCTCCTACGAGTCCTTTTGCCATTGCCTGACGCACTATCTCGTCAAATATCTGCTGAGGGATATCCGTGCCATTATATCTGCGTAATCTGTTTTGCCAGATCACGCTTACATCGGGAAGCTTTTCCGTCAGATCATATCCTATGAACCATCTGTATGCTACGTTCACTTCTATCTCTTTAAGCAATCTTGTTTCACTGCGTATTCCGTATAAATATCCTATAAAAAGCATACGGAAAAGAACCTCAGGCTCTATTGCGGGGCGTCCGTTATTTTCGCAATAATATGGCTTGCAGATCTTATTGATGAAACTGAAATCTATTGTTTTATCTATCTTTCTCAAAAGGTGATCTTCAGGTACAAGTTCTTCCAGTATTACAAATTCAAGTTTATTTTGCTTCCCGTTTCTTTCCGTAAACATAGGCGTTTCTCCTTGCTATTTCTTGTACCTTTATTATACCATATTTTCGCTTTTCTGTAAAGTACGACAAAGGGCTCAGAACTTTCGTCCTGAACCCTTTGTCAGTGGTCTGAGGAGAGGTGGAACCTCTCCTTTTGTTGTTTAACGCTGAATGAAAAGGTCGAACCGCTCTGACCGCAGGTCAGATGTTTGACGCTGAGCTAAATAACGGTGCTATCTCGCTTACGCGTCAAACTATGCTTCGACCCCGACCGCGTTTTGCTTATTGCTAAATGAAAAGGTTAACCCCCTCTAATCGTGAAGCGAAATATCAAAAAAATCATCTACTCTACACCCCAAGATCCGTGCAAGATGCGGCAGAAAGATAATATCTGGATAGCAGGTGTTCTGCTCCCACTTGCATACCGCTTGCGCAGAGACACCAATCAGCTTGCCGAATTCTTTTAGTGAGAGATTGTTTTCGTTGCGGTATGCCTTGATTCTCGCCGCAATTGTTATATGATAAGTCTGCATACTCATATCACCCACCGCCCTTTACGATATTGATCCTTCGCATACGGTTGATAAGTGCCATCAGCTCCTGCTTGCGAGGCAGATCAAGGAATCTTTCGCAAGTCGTAAAGAAAGACGAATACAAAAAGTCAATTCCTTCCTCGTCAATTCGAGCATACAGATCATTGATCTTCCTTTCAATATCGATCTTTCTGTCGTTGTTTGACACCTCCAAATAACGCAGCATAAAGCCAAGCGTATCAAGCTGACGGGGAGAAACAATGTCGTGAAGTCCGCGCACATCGATCTTTTCGTCACCGATGATGATGAATCCCATATCCGGAACCTCAAGCTTTTCTGTACCACTGCCTTCGGGATAAGAAGAAAAGCGATCAGAATAAAGCGTTCTGCATTGTTGCCAATTTGCAGACGATGGCAATACGGAAGTCACATTGTAGGAATTACAGATATTCTTCGATTTTTCGGTTACGTCGTGGATCAGATAATCCTCCATCATATAGATCTTATCGGCAACAGAAAGATACTCTCCGCTACCACCGATAACAAGGATTGTGGAAACACCGTGCGATTTGTGAAGCTCGTTGACTCGGTCGGTAAATGGCGTGATCGGCTCTGTTTCGATAAGCTCCTTCATCATGCGGTCGCGGATCAGAAAGGTTGTGGCGCTTCTGTCATCGTCAATGAGCAACA
>JAGBIA010000103.1 GCA_017935225.1 Clostridia bacterium
AGCTCAAGGACGAAGACGACGCGGCTATCTACTTCTCCTCGGGAACTACCGGCTTCCCGAAGGCTATCTTACATAGACACAAGGCTCTCGTAGCATCCTGCTACACCGAGCAGAACCACCACTCGCAGACCAAGGACGACGTATTTCTCTGCATTCCCCCGCTCTATCACACGGGTGCTAAGATGCACTGGTTCGGCTCGCTTCTTACAGGCGGCAAGTCGGTCCTTCTGCGCGGCGTAAAGCCCGAGTGGGTGATGCAGACCGCATCCGACGAAAAGGCTACTATCGTATGGCTGCTCGTTCCGTGGGTTCAGGATATACTCGACTGTATCGACCGCGGAGAGCTTGACCTCGATGAATACACCCTTTCACAGTGGAGACTTATGCACGTGGGCGCTCAGCCCGTGCCGCCCTCTCTTATCAAGCGTTGGAAAAAGCAGTTCCCCTCTCACGACTACGACACAAACTACGGTCTGTCTGAGTCGATCGGACCCGGATGCGTCCATCTCGGCGTTGAAAACATCGACAAGGTCGGTGCTATCGGAAAGGCGGGATATTTGTGGGAGACCAAGATCGTCGGTGAAAACGGCGAGCCTGTTGTGCGCGGCGAGGTCGGTGAGCTTGCTGTCAAGGGTGACGGCGTTATGAAATGCTATTACAAGAACAAGGAAGCAACCGACGAGATCCTCAAGGGAGATTGGCTTCTTACGGGAGATATGGCAAAGGAGGATGAGGACGGATTTATCTACCTTGTCGACAGAAAGAAGGACGTCATCATCAGCGGAGGAGAAAACCTCTACCCCGTACAGATCGAGGATCACCTGCGCGCCTATGAAAAGATAAAGGATGTTGCGGTCATAGGACTTCCCGACAAGCGTCTGGGAGAGATCGCTGCGGCTATAATCGAAATAAAAGAGGGTATGGAATGCACCGAGGACGAGATCAACGAATTCTGCGCATCTCTTCCAAAATACAAACGCCCCAGACGAATTATATTTGCTTCTGTACCGAGAAATCCCACCGGTAAGATAGAAAAGCCCAAGCTTCGCGAAATATACTGCGGAGGAAGTCTCGTAGAAGCACAAATTACCGGCTGATAGCCTACGTATTACCAATTAGGAGAATTATGTTTACCGCTGAAATATTCACAGCAATTTTAGTTATATGCTTTTTCGCACTTATGATTGGAATAGGACTTTACTGTCGAAAGAAAGCTACCGACGTTGACAGCTTCGTCCTCGGCGGCAGAGCTGTAGGTCCTTGGCTTACCGCATTCGCATTCGGCACGTCTTATTTCTCCGCCGTTATTTTTGTCGGCTACGCAGGTCAATTCGGTTGGAACTTCGGACTTGCATCGACCTGGATAGGTCTTGGAAACGCCTTTATCGGCTCGCTGCTCGCGTGGAACATACTCGGCAGGCGTACACGTCTTATGACTCAGGAGATCAATTCCAAGACAATGCCCGACTTTTTCGAGAAGCGCTACGGCTCCAAGGGACTCAAGATAGCCGCATCCGCGATCGTCTTTGTATTCCTTATCCCCTACACCGCATCTCTCTATAACGGACTTTCAAGTCTTTTCAACATATCCTTTGCTATTCCCTATTGGGTATGTATTCTTGCGATGGCTGTGCTTACAGGCATCTACGTAGTATTTGGCGGATATATGGCTACCGCGATCAACGATTTTATTCAGGGTATAATTATGCTCGTCGGTATCGTTACGGTCGTTATTGCCGTGCTTATGAAGAACGGCGGACTTATGGGCTCGGTCGAGGCTCTAGCTACGGGAGCCGAGGGCGGCTGGGAATACGTTGCCTTCTTCGGTCCCGATCCCGTTGCTCTGCTGACGGTGGTTCTGCTTACCTCTCTCGGTACGTGGGGACTTCCTCAGATGATCGGCAAATTCTATGCCATCTCCAACGAGGCGGCTATCCGTAAGGGAACGCTTATCTCGACGGTGTTTGCTATCATCGTAGCAGGCGGATGCTACTTCCTTGGCGGCTTCGGACGTCTGTTTATGACACAGGCAGAGGTAAGCGCAAAGGGCTTTGACTCCATCGTTCCCTCAATACTCTCGACACTTTCTCCTTACATAATCGGAATAGTCATAGTTCTCGTTCTATCGGCATCTATGTCGACTCTTTCCTCACTCGTTCTGACCTCGGCATCAACGCTGACGCTTGACGTTATCGTTCCCGCCTGCAAAAAGCAGATGAGCGAGAAGAAAAAGCTTCTGCTTATGAGAACACTCATCGTATTCTTTATCGCGCTTTCTGCCGCAATCGCTATTCTCAAGGATACGATTTGGTCGGATTTCGTTTTCATCGCGCAGATGATGGGCGTGTCCTGGGGCGCGCTCGCGGGCGCATTCCTTGCTCCCTTCCTTTACGGCCTGTATTGGAAGAAGGCAACAAGACCTGCCGTATGGGCATCCTTCGCGTTCGGTGTAGGAATTATGATCATACAGCTTCTCATTTCTCTTAAGGTTTTCTCTGTCGGCGGCGGATTTTTGGGTTTCATATTCAAGAATTCGCTTTCCTCGGGCGTTTTCGCGATGCTCGGCGGACTCGTTATAGTTCCGCTCGTCAGCCTCTTTACACAGAAATTCAAGCCTGACAATACAGAAAAGCTTTTTGAATGCTACAAGGTAACTCATACCGTCCCCGCAAAGAGCTCGCTCTCCGAGGACTGATACAAATTAAAATTACAAAGGCGGATACAATAAACTATGAAAAAACTTATGTTAGGTAACGAGGCAGTAGCACGCGGTCTGCTTGAGGCAGGATGCAGCGTGGTATCCTCTTATCCTGGAACTCCCTCTACTGAGATCACCGAATTTGCGGCGAAATACGATGAAATATACTGCGAATGGGCGCCCAACGAAAAGGTGGCCTGCGAGGTTGCCTTCGGAGCATCACTTTCGGGAAGCAGAGCGGCTTGCTGTATGAAGCACGTCGGTCTCAACGTTGCGGCAGACCCGCTCTTTACGCTCTCATATACAGGTGTTGGCGGCGGACTTGTTGTCTGCGTTGCCGATGACCCCGGAATGCACTCCTCTCAGAACGAGCAGGATTCAAGACACTATGCGCAGGCGGCAAAGCTCCCTATGCTTGAGCCCGCCGACTCTGCTGAGGCAAAGGAATTCACAAAGCTCGCTTTCGAGCTTTCAGAAAAGTATGACACCCCCGTCATCCTTCGCACCTGCACGCGAATTGCTCACTCTCAGTGCGCGGTTGAGCTTGAGGAACCGATGGCAAGGGTAAAAAAGGAATACGTTAAGACTCCCCAGAAATACATAATGGCTCCCGCAAACGCAATTCGCCGCCATCCGATAGTTGAGGCAAGAACCGCAGCTCTCACCGAGCTTGCCGAGACCTCGACTCTCAATAAGGTCGAATGCAGCGAGGGCGCATCACTTGGAATTATCACCTCGGGTACCTGCTACCAGTACGTCAAGGAGGTATTCGGTAACAGCGTGTCTGTTCTCAAGCTCGGACTTGTAAATCCTCTGCCCCAAAAACTGATACTCGACTTTGCCCAAAATGTTGACAGAGTCGTAGTTATCGAGGAGCTTGATCCGATCATAGAAAATCACTGCAAGGCACTCGGTATTTCGGTTGACGGAAAGAATATTTTCCCCATCTGCGGAGAATTCTCGCAGTCGCTTATCGCTAAGGTGATGGGCGTCAAGGGCAAGGAATTCACAGCTCCCGACGAGGTCGCTCCCGTTCGTCCTCCCGTAATGTGCGCAGGATGTCCTCACAGAGGTCTTTTCTACGTTCTCGCAAAGAAAAAGATCACCGTTCTCGGTGACATCGGC
>JAGBIA010000104.1 GCA_017935225.1 Clostridia bacterium
AGGATGATGAACAGGGGGATAATATCCTCCTGTTTTTGTTTTACACCATTGTCGCGGGGGAGCAGATGTGACACGAACAAACGGACGACCACATGGCAAGCCCGCAAGTTTTCTTCGAAAACATTGTGGTCGCCCCTACAAGCGAGATGTAGGTTGTTGTTTCGGCTACAGACCAAACAAAGATCTATATCTCACTCTTCACAATAAAATCAAAAGCAACCCGTGGTAGCGTGCTGTCCACGGGTTGCTTCATCGCTTTTGTATTAATTTAACGATCGGGGATGTCGCTTGGGTTTACAAGTAGCCCAAAGTCCTTTAGGGAATATTGGTTCGAGTCACGTGCAAACCCTACACCAACCCCCATTCAAGTTCTTTGGCTCCACCTTTCTCGAAAGAAAGGTGGAAAAAACCAAAACACAAACTAACTAACTTACATCACGATCTCGATGGTATGCTCCTTGCCGTCGCCGAAGAGAGCTACGTAAGCGTCAGCGGGCTTGCCGTCGACGGTCACCTTGGATGCGCCCGACTGCTTGCCGTCGGGGTTCTTAACGGTGATGAGGTATGTATCGCCTCTGAACTTACGACGAACGCTGATCTCCTTCCAATCCGCAGGGATGCAGGGATTGAGCGTAAAGCCGTTGTAAGAGGGATGGAAGCCGCACATATACTGGGTGATCGCACGGAACATCCAGCCTGCAGTACCGGTTACCCACGCGAAGAGAGTCTCGCCGCGTCTGGGGTTATCAGGACCGAAGTACATATTTGTCAGCGCGTAGGGCTCACAACCCGAATGCTCGGTGGGGTTAGTTGCGCTGTCGGGGAGGATCTTCATCATATCCTCATAAGCCTTGTCACCGCGACCGAGCAGGCAGTCTGCAACGATCTTGAACGTGCCGCCGTGGCAGTAGGGAGTTCCGTTCTCCCAGATACCTGCAACGAAGGATGTAAGACGTCCGATGCGGTTGTTGAACTTGGTGTAGGTGGGGAAGAGAGTGAGCGGACCGTAGTCGGAGTTGAGGTACTTCTCAACAGATTCCATACATTTCTCTTTTCTTTCGCCCTCTGCAACGCCCGAGAGGATAGACCAGGTCTGGCTGTTGAGGTAGATCATACCTTCCTTCTCGGTGTGAGTTCCGACCTTTTCGTTATAGTCGTTGATAGCCGCGAGATACCACTCGCCGTCCCAAGCTTCACGGTTGATCGCTTCCTTCATACGAGCCTCGCGCTCCTTCATCTCTGCAACGATAGCTTCGTCGTGGAGAATATTGTGAGCGATCTCGGCAACGTTCTGGAGTCCGTAGCAGAGCGCGATAGAGGTCCATACGCTCTCGCCCTTGCCCTTTAGACCTGTCATATTGAGCGAGTCGTTCCAGTCGCCGTCACGCGAGTGAACGAGTCCGTGCTCGCCAACGTCGTCGCTTGCAAAGCGTACAGCGGTGAGGATGTGCTCCCAAACGGTGTCCTCGCCCTCGTCAAGATACTTGACCTTCTCGTTAAGGAAGTCAACGTCACCGGTCTCCTTGATGTATGCGTTGATGGTGGGTGCGATCCAGGTAGGACCGTCGGAATATACGTGGTGGTCAAGAGGCAGCCAGCCGCGGACGCAACGTCCGTCGGAGTACTCGTACATAAGAGTCTCGAGGATCTTGCCCTTAGCGAGCTCCTTGTCGAAGGATGCAACTGCCCACGCGTCCTGAAGCTGATCGCGGAAGCCCTTACCGGTGTCGCGTCCAACCTCTGCGCAGAGAGATACCTGCTGCTTGAGCCAGTAGTTAGCAAAGTTGTTGATCTTCTCCTCGGGAGTGTTTACGAAGATATCAGCCGCGAGAGCCTGCTTTCTCTCGATGAGTGCCTTGAATTCAGCTTCAATGTTGCCCTCTGCAAAGATAGCCTTGGCGAATGCCTTTGCGGTAGCCATAGTGTCACAGCAACCGATGAGAACGTTGATAGTCTTGGACTCGCCTGCCGAGAGCTCAACCGAATGCTCGAATGCGCCGACCATCTGCTCGCAAGCCGCGTAGCTGTTCGAGAGCTTGCCCGCCTCGACTGCCTTGGGCATACGAACGTCGCCATAAACGCCGAGGAACGCGCGCTTGGAGGTGTCAAAGCCGTCGGGATCTGTGTCGGTCGCCATAAAGCCGTTGAACCAGTTGTGAGGCTTCTCCATAGCGTCGTTGTGGCACATAATTATGTTGCCGTCCTTTTCGCCGTAGACGTAGGAGTTGTAGTCACTGTATCTCTGGTAGCCTTCAAGCTGGAACTCAGCAAACGAGAAGAGCTTGAGCGACTTAGCGTCAGCCGACTTGTTCTCGAGAGTGATGGTCCAGATCTCTGCGGGGTCAGAGTTGTTTACGAAAACTCTTGCTGTAGCGACCACACCGTCGCACTCGCTCGTGATGATGGAGTAGCCGAGACCGTGGGTACAGCTATAGTTCTTTACGTCGGTCTTGCAGGGATACCAACCGGGGTTGAAGGTCTTGCCGGAGTTCATATCCTTTATGTAGAAGTAGCGGTTACCGTCGCGGATAACAGAGCATCTGCCCTTGCCCTCAGCGTCGATATAGGACTGCGCGCGAACACCGTAAGCGCCGACACCGCCGCCGAAGTTGTTGATACCGCTGAGAATTCTCGCGTTCCAGACGTAGTTGAGAAGAGGTCTGGGGGGATTTGTTGAGGTAACGACGTACTCGTTACCGCCCTTGAAGTAGCCTGTTTCGATCATAGTAATATCACCTTTCAAAAATGAAATTTTTTACTGTCTTTATTTTAGCATTTTTATCTCTTTTTGTCAAGAGTCCGCGCGCGTAAAGTGGGGTGCGCGCAGATTTATTTGACCTTCGCGGTCGCAAAGAGCATATTGTGGTCCGAGTGACCGTTCGGCAGATTTGAGGGCGCGGAGAACTCGTAGAGATCCTTGCTGTAGATTATGTTATCGATGATAGTGTCGTCGAAGGTCGGAACGCTGTTCTCTCCGCTGTTAGCCACACCGAAGCCTGCCCTCTCGTACACTCTGAAGTTCGATGTATTGAAGTCGCCCGTGAGGATGAAGTTGCCCTCGGTCTCGCGAAGCTCCTTTACGACCGTCGCGGCCTGCTCTGCGTTGAGCGTCATATCCTCGTATGAGAGGTGGGTGACAAAGAAGTTGATCTGCTCGCCGTCAATATCGATCACCGCCTTGCAGAAGATCCTCTGCTCCTTGCCCTTGGAGTCAAGCAGCTTTCTGGCTTTAGAGACGATAGGGTATCTGCTCAGAATTCCGAGGCCGTACTCGCCGCCGTCATGGTGTATCGCGCGGAAGAAGGTGTAATACTCCAGTCCTGAGGACTCGGAGAGTATTTTTATGGTGTCCTGATTGCCCGAGCGGTTTGCAAATTGGTCGATCTCCTGAATTCCCACGATGTCGAGCCCCTGCTCCTTTATGTCGTTGCCGAGGACACTCAGATCGTGACCGACCTCTCTGCCGTTTGCGATGTTGTAAGAGCCGATCTTCAGCTCAAGACCCGAGGGAAGCTTCGGTAGCTCGATGACCTTCTCTGTAGGCGTCTCGGTCGATTTTGCACTTGGCTTTTCGGTAGGCTCGTCGGTGGGAGCGTCGGTTGGCTTATCGGTAGGCTTGCTCTCTGCGCTGTTGCAGCCCGCAAATGTGGAGAAGAGAAGCGAGAGCGCGAGCATACTTGTCAGTAATCTGAAAAATCTTTTCATCAGTGGTACTCCTTTCGAGGCTTTTCTTGGGCATTTCTCTGTATCGTCTCAAGGAAACCGACGCCGTTGAAGATAGTGTAGTCAAAAATCTTCTCGCCGGTTCCGGTCGGCTCAGTGCCACCGTCGCGACCTGCGCTCTTTTCAATGTTCATAGGCACAGGATTGATGAGGATAGCCTTTATCATATGCTTATCATTGGGATCGATGCCGTTCGGGAAGCTTATACGCATGGTCTTCTTTTTGTCCTTGAAGTCAAAGATGAGCGTGAATTTGTTGTTGATCGGGTGCTTCGTGTAGCAGAGCTCGGTCTTTGAGAGGAAGGACATCGTCGAGAGCTTCTTGGTCGCGGTCGCGTAGCGGACAAAGTAGGTGTAAGAGCCTGCCTGCAGAATAAAATCTATCTCGCCGTGATCCGCCCAGGTCAGCGACTGCCAAAATCCGCGCTTGAATTCAAGACGGTAGCCCTTCTGCTTGCAGAGCTTATTGAGCTTCTTTTTGAACTTGTGGCGCGCGCGAGGAATTCGGGTGTTGATGCTGTAGAATATGCTCACAAGGATGATAGTGATGACCGTGCCGACGAGCTCGCCGCTGTAGAGCCAGAAGGAAAAGCCTGCGACGGCGATGACGATAGCCTGAAACATCAGCAGGAACAAAACGAGCGCCTTTGATAAAAGGTTATTGATCTTTGAGACAATAGGACGGTATTTTTTTGTTACCCCGTAGGTGCGGTAAAGCGGAAATTCGCCGGGGATTATCTCGACCTCGGCATCCTTGTCTCCTTCATACATTTCATACGTTCTGTGGGCTCTGTCTTTCATATTGCCTCCGTAAAGTTTATTCACATATATGATAGCACAACAAGAATAAAATGTCAATATGCGGAAAGTTGAAAGTTGAAAATGGAAAATTGAAAGTTAAGACGCGGTAGTATAAAACATCGGTTAATACCGCACAGCTTAGATTGTCCGAGAGGTTAATTTTTTGATATTTTTTAAAAAAAATTGCCAAAAGCTATTGACAAACAGAGAAAGATGGTATATAATATGCAATGGTTAGCGAAGGCTAACTCAAAACTACGAAGGAGACGGCTATGGTTCTGCGCGAGGTTGAAGAGGGAAAAGAGTATATTGTCAAGGCGATAAAGACCGACGACGAGGAGCTTGACGCTTTCCTTTTTTCGCTCGGTTGCTACAGCGGTGAGCCTATCACGGTCATCAAGCATCGCAGAAGCGGATGCGTAGTGTCTATCAAGGACGGAAGATACAATATCGACAAGGATCTTGCGTCGGTGATAGAGGTCGAATAAAAAATGATCCGAAAGGATTATTTTTTTGGAGTGCGGTTAGCGGCGGCTAACTGATAAGGAAGATAATAATTTTATTATAATATATTGACACAGTCAGGAGGATCTCATTAAATGAGAATTGCACTTGCGGGTAACCCCAACAGCGGAAAGACCACGATGTATAATGCTCTTACGGGCAGTAACGAGAAGGTCGGAAACTGGGCGGGTGTTACCGTCGACAGAAAAGAGCGCCCCATCAAGAAGAGTCTGTACAAGGGTAGCGAGGAGCTTATAGCCGTTGACCTTCCCGGCGCGTACTCTATGTCTCCGTTCACCTCGGAGGAGAGCATCACCAGCGCGTACGTAAAGAACGAACACCCCGATGCTATCATCAACATAGTTGACTCGACAAACCTGAGCCGAAGCCTGTTCTTCACCACACAGCTTCTCGAGCTCGGTATCCCGGTCGTGGTCGCGCTCAACAAGAACGATATGAACTCCAAGAAGGGCAACACCATCAATGCAGAGCTTCTCTCGGAGAAGCTCGGTTGCCCCGTAGTCGAGACTACCTCGACGACGTCGGAGGGTATCGATAAGCTGGTCGAGGTCGTTGTGTCGGTCGTTGGCGGCACGCAGGTGGCTCCTTACTTGCAGAAAGATGTTGATCTTTCCGATAAAAAGGCTGTCGAGGCAGCAGACAGAAGCCGTTTCAGCTTCGTAAACGGGATCGTCAAGGAAGTAGAGAAGAGAAAGACGCTGACAAAGAATAAGAACGCGCAGGACAAGGTCGACGCGGTGCTCACTAACAAGTGGCTCGGTATTCCGATCTTCGCGCTGGTTATGTTCCTCGTCTTCCAGATCTCTCAGGCTTGGCTCGGTGTTTGGATCGCCGAGGGTCTCGTGTTTAACGAGGGAGAGGCAAACGAACTCGCTATCCCCGGTCTCGTAACGCTCATCGAGTGGTTCGGCGAGTGGGTAGGCGGTCTTATGGAGAATGCAAATCCCCTCCTGACATCAATCATCGTTGACGGTATCATCGGCGGTGTCGGAGCGGTCGTAGGATTTTTGCCGCTCGTAATGGTAATGTACTTCCTTATCGCACTCCTTGAGGACTGCGGATATATGGCACGTGCCACCGTCGTTCTCGACCCGATCTTCAAGAAGGTCGGACTTTCGGGCAAGTCGGTTATTCCCTTCATTATCGGAACGGGATGCGCTATCCCCGGCGTTATGGCTTGTCGCACGATCCGCAACGAGCGTGAGCGCAGAGCAACCGCGATGCTCGCACCCTTTATGCCCTGCGGCGCAAAGCTCCCCGTTATCGCACTTTTCGCAGGTGCGTTCTTCGAGGAGGCGGCTTGGGTGGGTACGCTTATGTACTTCGCAGGTATCGTTATCATCTTCCTCTGTGCACTTCTCATCAATAAGCTCACAGGTCACAAGAACAGAAAGTCCTTCTTTATCATCGAGCTTCCCGAATACAAGGCTCCCAGCTTCACCAAGGCACTTCTCTCGATGTGTCAGCGCGGTTGGGCGTACATAGTCAAGGCGGGAACTATCATTCTCGTATGTAACTTCGCAGTTCAGCTCATGCAGAGCTTCAGCTGGAGCTTCCAGCCCACAGACGACGCAAGTCAGTCTATCCTCGCAACTGTAGCAACTCCCTTTGCTTATATCTTTGCGCCTATCGTCGGCGTCGTTGCCTGGCAGCTTGCCGCAGCGGCTATCACCGGCTTTATCGCAAAGGAGAACGTAGTCGGAACGCTTGCCGTCTGCTTCGTAGGTCTTGAAAATCTCATCGACACCGAGGAGCTTGCTCTTATGGAGGGCGCAGGCGCGGAGGTCGCGGGCATTATGGCGATTACTAAGGTCGCGGCGCTCGCTTATCTGATGTTCAACCTCTTCTCACCGCCCTGCTTTGCGGCTATCGGCGCTATGAATTCCGAGATGAAGAGCAAAAAGTGGCTCTTTGCAGGTATCGGACTTCAGTTCGCAGTTGGATACTCGATCGGATTCTTGGTATTCTTCTTCGGCTCGCTCTTTACGGGCGCAGGATTTGGCTCGCTCTGGATGCCGATACTCGGTTGGGCGTTCGTCGCACTCTTCGCGCTGATCGTTACCGTACTTATCGTCAGAAAGAATAAGCAGCTCAAGAGCGAATACGCACTTGCAAAATAAATTCAAATGAAAGGAGCGCGCTATGCAGCCTGCTGATATCGTTGCCATAATCGTTATATTGCTGATCGTCGGTGCTGCGACGGCTTACATCATAAAAGCCAAGAAGAGCGGCAGAAAATGCATCGGTTGCCCCGACTCAAAGACCTGCTCCTCGGGCGCACATAACTGCTCGGGATCTTGCTCATCCTGCTGCGGATGCTCCGGCAATAATCACGAAAAAACAGATCAAGAATAAAGAGAAAAGACAGAGAGTGAAAATTCTCTGTCTTTTGTTTTGAAAAGGGAGAGTCGTTTTGATTGCAGACGGATGCGCATATTGAACCGCAACGACCTTTATCACCTCTCAGGCGGTTACACCGCCACAAGTTTGCTTGCAAACTTAGCGTTGAGCGAAGCGAAACAGGCTCTCCTCGAGGAGAGCCTTTGCTTTTGCTACATGTCAAACGTGTATATTTTTTATCTTGTTCGTAGGGGCGACCTGCGGTCGCCCGCCTTGAAATAAAAGTTACTTTTGTAGAACAACGGGCGACCGCATGGCAAGCCGACAAGTTTTCTTCGAAAACATTGAGGTCGCCCCTACCGGCAAAGAGAGAAACCGTTGCTTTCGGTTACAGATCAAACAAAGATTTCTATGTCGCTCTTCACAATAAAGAAGAAACCCGTGGTAGCCTGCTGTCCACGGGTTTCTACATCGCTATTGAATTAAATTACAGATCGGGGATATCGTTTTGACTTACAATATCCCAAACTCTCGTAGGGAATATCGCTTCGAGTCATATCAAAACCCTTGACCAACCCCCATTCAAGTTCTTTTGGTTCTTTTCTCGAAAGAAAAGAACAAGAAATTCCTACTCAAATCTAACTATTCTTCAACCTTTTCCTCGATAGCCTTCTTAGCCTCGCGCTTGAGGATGTAATTCATAAGGAAGATAACGAGAATTCCTGCGACGACCATAAGGATCGACCAGAACTGCGAGGGGGAGATGATCGAGACGAGCTCGCCGCGGTCATCACCGCGCAGATATTCGTTGAAAAATCTGAAAATTCCGTAGGAGATAAGGTAAACGCTGAGGTTGTGCTTGAAATCCTTCTTCATCACGAGCCAGAAGCAGATACCGAACATCACGAAGAGGAATGCCGCCTCGTAGAGCTGCGTAGGGTGGACGGGGTTCGGCAGATGTGGGAACTTCACACCAAGGAAGCAGTCGGTCTCCTTGCCGTGACAGCAGCCTGCAAAGAAGCAGCCGACGCGTCCAAATCCGTGTGCGATAAGTATCGAGCAGGGGATCGCCGAGACCACCTGATAGAGTCTTGTCTTGTAGCGGCGGCGGAAGATAAAGTAGAGCGCGAGGAATACAACGACACCGCCGATAAGTCCGCCGATGAAGGTGATGCCACTGCCGAATTTAAATCCCTTTTCGGGATCTTCAATATAATTGTAGGTCGCCTGAAAGAGAGCCGCCGAAAGAAATCCGAGCGCGATCGATGCAATTCCGTTGTAGAAGATGAAATCGGTAAATCTCTCCTCAATGCCCTTCTTCTTTGAGTAGTAGAAGAGCACTCCGAACGCGAAAAGCACACCGATCGCGATCATCACGCCATAGAGGTGGATCTCGATCTTCCAGGACTCAGGCAAAAGCGAGTAAGGATACATATGTGCCTCCTGATCAGAACGTTACGGTGTCGGGATTGTGGCCCGAGCCGCCGCAGTATGCCATAGAATTGATGGTAGCCATATCGTCCTCGCTGATTACGAAGTCGAACACTTGAGTGTTTTGCTCGATGCGCGAGGGAGTAACGGACTTGGGAAGCGGAAGCGTGCCGTTCTGCAAGCACCAGCGAATGCAGAGCTGTGCGACAGATACGCCGTAGTGCGACGCGATCTCGATAAGAGTCTCGTTCGAGAGCATTCTGCCCGTGCCGAGAGGACTCCAAGCCTCAACTAAAATTCCGTGTGCGCGGCAGTATTCTACAGTCTCTTGTTGCATCTGACCGGGGTGGAACTCGATCTGGTTGATCGCGGGAACTACCTCGGATGCTACGAGAGAGGCAAGGTGGTGGGGCAGGAAGTTGGAAACGCCGATCGCGCGGATCTTGCCTGCGCGATAAAGCTCGATCATCGCGCGCCAGGTCTCGCGGTTGATCTCGTCCCAATTTTCAAACTGAGTCTTGTTTGCGGGCCAGTGGATGAGATAGAGATCAAGGTAGTCGAGTCCGAGCTTTGCGAGCGTCTCGTCGAAAGCCGCAAGAGTAGTCTCATAGCCGCGGCACTTGTTCCAGACCTTGCTGGTAACAAAGATGTCCTCGCGCGCAACACCGCTCTCTGCGATCGCCTTGCCGACGCTGACCTCGTTGCCGTAGATAGCGGCGGTGTCGATGTGGCGGTAGCCTGCCGCAAGAGCCGCCTTGACCGAATTTACGGCAGTCTCGCCGTCGGGAGTCTGCCATGTGCCAAATCCAACGCAGGGAATGGCAACGCCGTTGTTGA
The DNA here is from genome assembly GCA_017935225.1 of Clostridia bacterium. Lineage (GTDB taxonomy): Bacteria > Bacillota > Clostridia > Oscillospirales > CAG-272 > HGM12713. Next base: position 9,657 of record JAGBIA010000104.1, read on the forward strand.
GTATATAGGAATCAGTAAGTTTTTTCATTTTCATTTCTCCTTTTTTATTTTAGAGCTTGACGAGCATCGCTCTGCAGGGCGCACCTTCCGCGCCGCCGAGCGAGATGGGAGCGGCGAAGAGCAGATAATCACCCTCCGGAACCTCTCCAAGACGCGCGCCTTCGAGAAGTATCATATCCGCGCCGAGCAGCTCAAGATGTACCGCGCGCGGTGAACCCTCGGGTCCGACCGTCTGGGATTCGTTGCCGAAGAGGTAGACTCCCTCGCGAGAAAGCACCTTTGCCGCCTCGAGCGTGAGCGTCGCCTTGCCCTTAATAAGTATGCGGCGCGCCGCCTCGTCCGAAATGGCACGCGCACGGGCGAGGATATCCTTTATGTCGTCCTCAGTCACGTCACCCGAGTGCTCGGCTACGTAAGCGTAGCCGACGAGTCTGTCGGGCGCGAGCTGGTCTATCGTCTTTCCGTCGCCCACAAAATGAGAGGGCGCGTCGATGTGCGTGCCGTTGTGGGCGCACATTGAAAATTCTATAAGGTTGTATGGGTCGCCGTCCTTGATCGAGGCGAGCACAGTCTTCTTCGGCGCGGGATCCTTGCCGAAAACCACGCAGGAGAATACTTCTTGAGAGATGTCGTAAACTTTCATATTGTCCTCATTTCTTTCTTATTGCCTTGAGTATTGCGGGGAGTTTTGGCGGAGTGCCGTAGAGAAGAACGCCTACGCGGTAGATCTTTGCCGACAGCACACCGATACCGAACACCGATGCTACGAGCACTACTATTGAGAGGGCGATCTCCCAGATCGGCACGGTACTCATAGCAATTCGAGTGAACATAGCCATCGGAGACGTGAAGGGGATGTAGGAGCAGACGATCATAAGCGGAGTATCGACGTCGCCCGAGCCCATCGCCGTCATTACAACTACGAATGCTACGATGAACATCATAGTCAGCGGCATGACCGATGTGTTTATATCCTCGAGCTTTGAGGCTGTTGAGCCGATCGCTCCGTAGAGAAATGCGTAGACCAAAAAGCCGAGTATAAAGAAGATCAGCATATAGATAAAGAGGTCGAGCGGAATGTTGAAGAACGAGGATATCATATCTATCTCATCCCAATAGCTCTTGTTTATGCGGAAGAACACGAGCGCCGAGCCGAAGATCAGTACGAGCTGCATAAGTCCCGCAAAGCAGGAAGCAAACACTTTGCCGAACATCATCGCGGTCGGCTTTGCGCTTGTGATAAGCACCTCCATCGCGCGCGAGCTTTTCTCGGTGGCTACGTTGGTCGCAACCATCTGCCCATAGAGAAGTATTACCATATAGAGCGCGAATATCATAACGTAGGTGTAAAAGAAATTCTGGAATTGATCCTTGCCGAGATTTTCGATGCGCGAGTCTATTGTCGCTCCGAGTATCTGTGTGGCTTGCTCGGGCGAGAGACCGCCTCCGATCATCGCGTTCATCTGGTAGATCCGGATCAGCGTTGCGTCGACGACGGCAGAGTTTGTGTCGTACATCGAGAGATTGTTGACGTAATAGGTGTAGGAGGTCGGTGAGTCGAGCACGATGGCACACTCTGCCTCCTCTGCGCTTATCTTCTGTTTGATCGCGTCAACGTCGGGCTCAGAGATCTTTATTTGGTAATTCGGGAAGCTTTCAGAAAAGAGCTGCAGAAATCCTTCTGCTTGTGAAGCATCATCGGGAACTACGAGCATGATCGGCTTTTCGCCCACGTCGGTGGATGGCTCTTCTTCCTGCTTGTCGAAAAGCTCGATAAAACGAGGGAAGAACATAAGGATCGCCATAGCGACTACGAGAAAGATGGTAACCCCGACGAAGGCCTTGTTTTTAGTGTAATTCAGAAGCTCAAACTTAAATATTTTTCCAAACTGTTTCATAGCTCCTCCTTATATCTGCTTTTCGGTGTATTCGACGAAAATGTCGTTAAGAGAGGGCTCAAATACCTTCAGCTCGTCTATGTCGTAGTTCTCGGTAAGCTCACGCATAAGCGCAGGCTTGTCCTCGGGTGACTCAAGCAGGAGAATAAGCTCGCCGCTCTCCGTGCGAGATGCCGCGTCGGGATAGGCAGATGCGATCTTGTCTGACTCAAGCGAGCGTACGACGAGACGGTTGCGGGGATAATTGCGCTTTATCTCGTGCAGATCACCGAAAAGCACGACCTCTCCGCCGTTGATTATCGCGATGCTGTCACAGAATTCTTCAATGTAGTTCATCTGATGGCTGGAGAAGAGAACGATCTTTCCTTTCGCGATCTCGCTCTTTACTACGTCTTTGAGCAGCATCGCGTTTACGGGATCAAGCCCCGAGAACGGTTCGTCGAGGATGATAATATCGGGGTCGTGCGCAAGCGCGGTGATGAGCTGGATCTTTTGCTGATTTCCCTTTGAGAGCGTGTCAAGACGCTTTGTGCGAAATTCAGTCATTCCAAGCCTATCGAGCCAATAGTCGACCGCTCTTATAGCATCCGAGTGTGACATTCCGTGCAGCTCGGCAAAGTAGCATAACTGCTCGAGTATCTTTTTCTTTGGGTAAAGTCCGCGTTCTTCGGGGAGATATCCGAATTTGATCTTCGAGTAATCGATAGGCTGCACGTCGATAAGTACATTTCCCGAGTTTGCGGGAAATACGTTCATAAGTATGCGGATCGAGGTTGTCTTACCTGCGCCGTTGCGGCCGAGCAGACCGAAAGCCTTTCCGCTCTCCGCAGAAAAGGAAACGCCCTTGAGGACGCGTTTTTCGCCAAAGGATTTCTCTATTCCTGATAGTTCTAATTTCATTTTCGCCCCCGGAGGATGATAAAATTCTTCTTAAGATTATTATACCATAATTTTTGTGGCAATACAAGTGGAAAGTTGAAAATTGAAAGTTGAAAATTAAGGCGCGGCACGAGTAAATGCAAAGTGCAAAGTGCAAAGTGCAAAATTGGCAGACAACTGTACGTTCGGCTGCTTCCAAAATAAATGCCCACACCTCGTCGGTAGGGGCGCTTCACGAAGCGCCCGAGATATCGGTCAATGCCGCGCTTTATTATTTGAATGTAGGGGCGACCTGCGGTCGCCCGCGATATCGGTCACCGACTTCCTTCTTAAAGCGGTCATCCTGAGCAAGCGGCGAGATATTGGTCGGGATAAAGATAATATGGCATAATCCGCCGCGCGCCGAACCTTTTTTCGAGCGAGATAGGCGAAAAAAGGCGAGGGAGTGGCTTGCCCACGAACCGAGGGATCTACAAAAAGGTTATATTTAAACCCAACACGACACAAAATGTTACTTTTATGCCAAAAGGACAATATAAATCGTAGTAGATCCCGAAAATTGTCTTGACAATTTTCGCTTTTGGATTCGTTCGCTATATTACCGCTCACAAATCCAAAAGTTCGACTACGCTCAGGATGACACGTTTAAATAGGGCGCGGCACGAACCC
>JAGBIA010000105.1 GCA_017935225.1 Clostridia bacterium
AAGCAGCCTGCGTGACAGCAGATACAGGGCTTGATGTCCTCAATTCTGTCCTCGATCATCTTTGTGACCCACTCGGGGTCAACGAGGAACTGACGCGCAACTCCGACAGCGTCTATTCTACCCTCTGCAACTGCCGCCGCTCCGACCTCGGCATCCATTCTTCCCGCGCATACGACGGGAATATCAACGAACTGCTTGATGTGTGCTACGTCGTCAAGGTTGCAGTTCTCGGGCATATACATCGGCGGATGCGCCCAATACCAAGAGTCATACGTGCCGTTGTCGGCATTAAGCATATCATATCCCGCATCCTGCAGATATTTTGCCGCTCTCTCGGACTCCTCCATTCCTCTGCCTACCTCTACGTAGTCCTCACCCGGCATCGCGCCCTCGCAAAATCCCTTCATCTTGGACTCTACAGAGTAACGAAGCGATACGGGATAATCCTCTCCGCACGCCTCCTTGATAGCCTTTACGACCTCGGCTGCGAAGCGGTAGCGGTTCTCGAAGCTTCCACCGTAATCGTCGGTACGCTTGTTAAAGAACTCTATGGAGAACTGGTCAAGCAGATATCCCTCGTGTACCGCGTGAACCTCAACACCGTCAACGCCTGCATCGCGGCAGAGCTTTGCGGTCTTTGCGAACGCCTCGATTATCTCGTGGATCTGCTCAACCGTCATCTCAGGGCAGATTATATCGTGCGCCCAGCGTGAAGGCTGCTCAGAGGGAGAAGCAAGCTCGTGAGACGTGTCGATTATCGGCTTGACTATCGCGCGTGTGAATTTGTTCTTATGGAGAGGAGCAACAAGCTCTGTGATCGCCCAGGAGCGTCCCATTCCGGCGGTAAGCTGAACAAAGAGCTTTGCGCCTGTCTTATGGATCTCATCCATAAATTCCTTCAATTCCTCAAACATCTTCGGATTTTGCCAGAGCCATTTTCCCCAGAAGGTATCGCGCAGGGGCGCAATTCCGGGAATGATGAGACCTACGTTGTTGTTTGCTCTCTCGATAAAGAGCTTTGCCGCCTCCTTGTCAAAGTGGCAGCCGCCAAGCTCAAACCAACCGAAAAGCGACGTGCCACCCATAGGACACATAACTATGCGGTTCTTGATCTCAACGTTTCCTATCTTCCAAGGGGTAAACAGAGCATCATATTTTGCGTTCATTGTTCTCTCCTCTTTTTCTTTTATTTAATCTAAATGTTTTTTTACGATATTGAATATATCGTCCGAGATCTGCTCGGGTGTTCTGTTTGCGTCAACGATATATATGCTCTCGCCGTCGGCGCGCAGATCCTCGATAACAGAAAGGAAGGTGTTTCTCGTGAGCGTCAGCTTTTCGAGGTTTTCGTATATCTCTACGCTTTCGCGACCGCGCGAAATTCTCTCAAGGCTCTGCTCGGGCAGAAGGTCGAGATAGATGCAGAGATCGGGACGGCGTATCTCGGGTGAGCCCACGTTCATAGCCTTCACCCAGCCGTAATCTGTTGCCGCGCCCTGATATGCAAGCGAGGAATAATAATATCTGTCGCTGATAACGTCTGTTCCTCTTTCGGTCAGTGTCTCTATTCCGATCTCAGAGTCGGTATTGTGAGCTATACGGTCAAGCACGAACATAGCCGCCATCTGACATTCGGTTTTCTTCTCGGCGCCCGAGAGCGCTCTGCGAATAGCCTTGCCGCTCTCCAGCGAGGTCGGCTCAGCGCTGAGCGATACCTCTCTGCCAAGCGCTCTGAGATTATTCGCCAGCAGCTCTACATGTGTAGTCTTGCCCGCGCCGTCGATACCCTCAAAAACTATAAATTTTCCTTTACTCATACCGCACCTCAATCAAGCTCGTCGAGAGTCAGGCTGAAGGAATCAAGATAGGTCGCGCAGAACCATTCGACCTCCTCGTACTTGCGGTACGCGTCGATCTCCTTTTTCAAGGTCTGCTTTGCCTTTGTAAATTCCTTGTTGCCTATTCTCGTTTCCTCGACGCATTTGATATACGCCGCGATCTTGTCCGCCGCCTTGACTATCATATGCTCGTACGAATCGGGATCGATGTCGATTATTTCTCTGTAATCCTCTCTGAATTCCTCGGGAAGCATAGCGATAAGCGTCTCGTTTGCGGTTTTCTCGATCTCCTTATACGACTTCTTTATCTCGGAGTTATAATACTTTATCGGTGTGGGAAGATCTCCCGTCAGCACCTCGCTCGTCTCGTGATAAAGCGCTATGGTGGTTATTCTGTCCACGTCTACGTTACCGCCGA
>JAGBIA010000106.1 GCA_017935225.1 Clostridia bacterium
GAAACGACGACTCTATATTGACGATAGGGCGATGACTTGCTTTCGACTCTTTTCGAACGTTATGATACTTAAAGGCTCTCCTTGAGGAGAGCTGGCGGTGTAACCGCCTGAGAGGTGATAATAGTTATTACGATCAAAAGATTAACTTCCGCATGCAATGAAAATAAAAACATACACCTCTCCGTCCGCGTACGCGTCCACCTCTCCTCGAGGAGAGGCTTTTGTTTCTTATAGCCGTGCAAAAAAGAACGCAGACGGGTATGCGATCTCTGCCAATTTTGCATTTTCTAGTGTCTCGCCTTAATTTTCAATTTTCAACTTTCAATTTCCCGAGTTCTTCAGCTCTTCGTTCTCCGCGAGCACTTCCTCGAGTGTTGCCTCGGTCATCGCGAGCTTTGCCTCAAGCGCCTTGAGCTTTCTCTGCGACTTGATGCGCTCCGAGCAATAATCGAGCGCGCAAAGAAGAGCCGCCTCGGTCTTGGAGCAACGCTTGCTTGCCGCGCAGATCTCTCTCATTTTTCTGTCGACGAGCCCCACCAGAGCCTCTACAGCCTCGGGCGACTCCTCGCTGATAACGTTCATTTCGATATCAGAAATCGTAATTGTGTATCTCTGTCTCATAGTTTCTCCTTTCTTTTTTCGGAAATTTGCGAAATTCTATTGCAAAAACACGCAAAAAAGAGTATAATTGTCTTATAATTATATTATAATACAAAATCTCGGATTTTGAAAGAGTATTTTGAAATTTTTTTGGAAATATTAAAGAAAGTGCAATAATTTTATGGGTTACTTCAGAGACAGCCGTCGAATTGTAGTCAAGGTCGGCACTTCAACACTCACTCACTCAACAGGTCATCTCAACCTGCGCAGAATTGAAAAGCTCGTCAAGGTCCTCTCGGATATGAAGAACTCGGGCATTCAGGTCGTTCTCGTCTCCTCGGGAGCGGTCAGCGCGGGCGTTGCAAAGCTCGGCTTTGGCACTATCCCCGACGCGCCCGAGATCAAGCAAGCTATGGCGGCGGTCGGACAAAGCGAGCTGATGAAGATCTACGACAAGCTCTTCTCGGTCTACGGCCACACGGTCGCTCAGATACTTATGACGAAGGACGTTCTCACCAACCCCGACCGTAAGAGCGCGGCGGTCAACACCTTCAACCGTCTGCTCGAGATGAACTGTCTCCCGATCGTCAACGAAAACGACTCGGTATCAACCGACGAGCTGACGAAGTTCGGCGGAAACGACATACTCTCAGCTCACGTTTCAACGCTCTGCGAGGCTGACGTTCTGCTCAATCTCTCGGACGTAAACGGTCTTTACGACTCGGATCCGCGTACAAATCCCGATGCGAAGCTCATCGACAGAGTTGAGACTCTCGACGAGTCGGTCTACGCGATCGCGGGCGGCGCGGGCACGTCGCGCGGCACGGGCGGAATGATCGCAAAGCTCAACGCGGCGAAGATCGTCACCTCGGTCGGCATCCCGATGTTCATCCTCAACGGCGAGGACCCCGAGATACTCTACACCCTGCTCGACGGCGGTCACGTCGGCACGTATTTCTGCGCTGACAAGCGCGCGAAGGCATCAGAATGAGCAAGGAAAGCAAAAAAAGTATGCGCGAACGGATGGCGGCGATTGTCCTCGAGCTTGAGGATATCTACCCCGAGTCCTTCTGCGCGCTTGAATACGGCGGCGACCCTTGGCGACTGCTGGTTATGGGCAGGCTCTCGGCTCAATGCACCGACGCGCGAGTAAATATCGTCTGCCGCGAGCTTTTTAGCCGCTTCCCCGACTGCAACTCGATGGCTGACGGCGAACTTTCCGAGATCGAGGACATCGTGCGCCCCTGCGGACTCTATCATACCAAGGCGCAGAGCATCAAGGAAGCCTCGATAATGCTGCGCGACGAGTTTGGCGGTGTGCTCCCCGACAATATGGACGACCTTCTGCGCCTGCCGGGCGTTGGTCGCAAGATCGCCAATCTCTTGCTTGGCGACATATACAAAAAGCCCGCGATCGTCGCGGACACGCACTGCATCCGCATCTTTGGCAGGCTCGGATTTTACCCCGAGACGCTCAAAGATCCCCACAAGGTCGAGCTGATACTCTCAGATCTTGCAGAGCCCGAGAAGCAATCCGATCTCTGCCACCGCATAGTTCAGTTCGGGCGCGACGTCTGCTCGGCTCGCTCACCAAAGTGCGACGCGTGCAGGCTCTCCGTCTACTGCAAAAAATATCAAAGAGATAACAAATAAACTCAAAGGAGAATTATTATGTACAGAATAGGAATAGACCTCGGCGGCACGAACATCGCCGTAGGTATAGTTAACGACGAGCACAAGATCGTTGTAAAGAAGACCACACCCACGCTCGCAAAGCGTCCCCCCGAGGAGATCGTAGCCGATATGGCTCGCGTCTGCCTTGAGGCTTGCGCAGAGCTCAACGTCAATATCAAGGACATCGCGAACATCGGTATCGCGTCTCCGGGAATTGCAAATCCCGTGAACGGATGCGTTGAATACGCAAACAACCTTCCCTTCCTCCGCTTCCCGATCGTTCAGCTTTTGGCCGACGGACTCGGTATCGACCGCTCGGTCATCAAGATCGCGAACGACGCGAATGCGGCGGCTTGGGGCGAGGCAGTTGCAGGCGCGGCTAAGGGCTCGGCTAACAGCATTATGGTCACTCTCGGCACGGGCGTTGGCGGCGGAATTATCATCAACAATAAGATCCTCGTCGGCTTCAACAGCGCGGCAGGCGAGATCGGACATATCGTTATCGAGCAGGACGGCGCACCCTGCGGATGCGGCAGACGCGGCTGTTGGGAGGCATATTCCTCTGCTACCGCGCTTATCCGTATGACAAAGGAAGCTGTCGAGGAATGCAAGAAGACAGGCCGCTACACCTCGATGCTCAAGGCAGAGCGCATCTCGGGCAGAACCGCGTGCGACGCTATGAGAGCGGGCGACGAAGTCGGAACCGAGGTCTACAATAAGTACGTCAAGTACCTCGCGACAGGCATCACAAACCTCGTTAATATCTTCCAGCCCGAAGTTATCTCGCTCGGTGGCGGCGTTTCCAACGAGGGACAGTCGCTCATCGACGCTATCACTCCTCTCGTTCGCGCAGAGCAGTACGGCGGCGACGTTGTGGCTCTCACCCAGCTCCGCATCGCAACCCTCGGCAACGACGCAGGCATCATCGGCGCGGCAGCACTTGAATAAAACACACAAATAAAAGGCAGAGCTCTCTCTGCCTTTTTTAAAAATATGGGTATTTTGTAGTCTGCACTTCCGAAATATCGGACACCGCCGCACGTTATTATTGAATGTAGGGGCGACCACAATGTTTTCGAAGAAAACTTGCAGGCTTGCCATGTGGTCGTCCGCAATATCGGTCACTGCCTTTCTCTTTTAGCGGTCATCCTGAGCGGAACACGGAGATATTGTAAACGGAAGGGACGCAGAATTGTAAATCCGTGTGAAGTCGAACCTTTTTTCGACCGTGTTAGGCGAAAAAAGGCGAGGGAGTGGCTTGCCCACGAACCGAGGGATCTACAAAAAGATTATATGTAACCCAACATACCACAAAATGTTACTTTTAAGCCAAAAGGACAATATAAATCCACGTAGATCCCGAAAATTGTCTTGACAATTTTCGCTTTTGGATTTGCTCACTATACTATCGTTCGCAAATCCAAAAGTTCGACGCGCAACTTCGTTGCTTGCTCAGGATGACAGGCTTAAGGGGCTTTTGCACGAACCCCGAACAAACCCACCGTCCGTGATGTCGCTATCCTCACAAACATCTCAAACCACGAAAGAGGCAGGTATATCGGTTCTATCAAACCCTATAACAAACCCTATTCAAGTTCTTTGGCTCCACCTTTCTCAAAAGAAAGGTGGAAAAATACACAACTTTAACTAACTTTCAACTAACTACCACGAAAGGAGCGCGCGATGGACATAAGGATACCCGAATACGTAGGCGTTTTGATGGAACGGCTGGCGGCGGCGGGCGAGGAATGCTACGTCGTTGGCGGCGGTCTTCGCGACACGCTGCTTGGCAGCGCTCCGAACGACTACGATCTTACGACCTCGGCGACACCCGAGAAGATGTGCGAGATCTTTTCGGACTACAGAACGGTCGAGAGCGGACTGAAGCACGGCACGCTGACGGTGATCAGCGAGCATCGCGCGGTCGAGATCACGACCTTCCGCATCGACGGAAGCTATACCGACTCGCGCCATCCCGACGAAGTCTGCTTTACGCGCTCGATCGGTGAGGATCTTGCGCGCCGCGACTTCACGGTCAACGCTATGGCGTGGAGCGGCGAGCGCGGACTCGTCGACCTTTACGGCGGCAGAGAGGACCTTGCGCGCAAGATAATACGCGCTGTCGGCGAACCTGAACGGAGATTTGAAGAGGATGCGCTGAGGATATTGCGCGCTTTCCGCTTCTCCGCACAGCTCGGCTTTTCGATCGAACGCGGCACGCTTTTGGCGGCAGGCGCGAAGAGAGAAGGGCTTTCTAACATCGCCAAGGAGCGCATTTGCACCGAATTTATAAAGCTCATCTGCTCGCCCTCGCCTACAGAGCCGCTCACACAGATGTGCGAGCTTGGAATAATTGAGTACGTGCTAAGGGATTACCGCCCGAGCGCAGAGCTGATAACGCTTTTGCCGCAGATGCAGAGCGACGACGTGGCAAGGCTCGGCTTTCTGCTCTCTGATGCGAGTGAGAGCGAGGCGCGCGAGATACTTTGCTCGCTCAAATGCTCCAACAGACAAAAGAGCGGCGCGATAGCGGTCGCGAAGAACGCAAGGAGACAGATCGCAAGCTCGCGTGATGCCGCAAGGCTGTGCTCCGAGCTGCGCGAGAACGCGCCGTTTGCCGCCAGAGCCTCGGTGTTGCTCGGCGCGTCGGAAAGCTGTGCGACAGAGCTCGTCGGGCATAACAGAGCACCACGCTCGATCGCGGAGCTTGACATTGGCGGCGAGGATCTGATCTCACTCGGAATTTGCGGTCGCGAGATCGGAAAGACTCTCGCGCTTTTGCTTGAGGCGGCGATGGACGATCCCGACATCAACCGAAAAGAGCGGCTTACTGATATAGTGAAAGAAAAGTATACAGGAAAAGGGGAATAAATATGCCCGAAAACGATACAATTATAAATGAGGAATTTAACCTTGAGGGCATCGAGCTCGACACGCTCGAGAGAATCAAGGCAAGCACGGGAAAGATACTCTCGGTAGACTTTGGCGACACGCGCACGGGGCTTGCGTTCTCGGATGTCTCGCGCTTTTTGGCATCGGGAATAGGCTACGTCTCGCCCGGCGGAATAGACAAGACTGCCGAGGCGGTGGCAGAGGTGGCGAAAGAGAACAGAGCGGCGGCGATAATCGTCGGACTTCCTGTGAATATGGACGGAAGCGAGGGCTCGCGCGCGCAGAGATGCCGCAAATTCGCGATGATGCTCAAATCTCTTACGGGACTTCCCGTGGCGATGTTCGATGAGCGAATGACCACGATGACCGCGTCGCGCTATCTCAACGAGACGAATACGCGCGGCAAGAAGAGAAAGGGAGTCATCGACACGCTCTCGGCGCAGATAATTCTGCAAAACTGCCTTGACCGAATGAAATATATGAGCTGACGGAGGAAATATGGCAAACGCAACGGCAAAGAAGCCTCGCAACTGCGAGACCTGCGAATTTTACGATTACGACGAGGAGCTTGACGCATACGTGTGCGATATGCGACTCGACGAGGATGAGATGGTAGACTTCCTCGGCAGAAACACGGGAAGCTGCCCGTACTACCGTTTTTATGACGAATACAAGAGCGTTCACAAGCAGATATAATACCCAAAAAGGAGTAATATGAGCGATAAGAGTCAATTGCAGACGTCAGCACTCTTCGATTACCTCTCCTGGCGCGGCGATCTTTCTTTTGAGACGGTGCCGCTTGGCGAGGTCGACAGTCTGATACTCTCAATACTTTCATATATAGATTTTACCGGCTTTGTCAGTGAGGAGCCGACGGCAGAGAAGAAGCCGCCCGTTCTGCTCACGGTCACAAAGGATTTTTTGCGCGCACAGAATGGGGCGATACCGAATATGGGACTGATAATCCCTAAAGAGACGGTCACGCTTCTCGCAAGAGCCGCAAAGACGCCGCGATTCGGGCTTACCCGTCCGTTTTGCTACGTCAACAAGATATGCGACGAGGAGCAGAAGCAGTTTTCTGCGCTCAGCTTCTCGCTCGGAGAAAAGGACACCTTTATCGCCTTCCGCGGAACAGACGACACGCTCGTCGGCTGGAAGGAAAATTTCAATATGAGCTTTATGCACCCCGTGCCCGCACAGCGCGAGGCTGTCGAGTACCTCGAGAGCATCGCGGAACGTACCGAGGGGAAGATATACCTCGGCGGTCACAGCAAGGGCGGTAATCTTGCGGTCTATGCGGCGACAAAGGCGAGTGAGAGCACAAGAGAGCGCATAGTGGCGGTCTACAATAACGACGGTCCGGGCTTTGACGCGGACTTTATTCACGGCGAGGATTATAAGACCATCAAAGACAGGATCTACACGCTCGTGCCGCAGTCCTCTGTCGTCGGAATGCTGCTCGAGCACGAGGAGAGCTACACTGTGGTCAAGAGTCGCCTCTCGGGACTTCTTCAGCACAACGGCTTTAGTTGGGAAGTGATGGGCGGCAGCTTTATCCGACTTGATTCGATAAGCGAGGAGAGCAAGCTGATCGACGGCTCTCTGCACGAGTGGCTTGAGCAGATGAGTGTTGAAGAGCGCGAAGCGGTGGTCGATTCGCTCTACGAGGCACTCTCGGCTCAGGGCGCAAAGACACTGAGCGATCTCGGCGCGGACAAGAAAAAGATAGTCAAAGCGTGGAGCGCGATGGACAACGAGGCACGCAATCAGGTCAGAAAATGCGTAAATATAATCTTCGGTAAGAAAAAACAACCCAAAGAGATAAAAGAGTTAAAGGAATGAAATTATGAAAAAGGAAGTTAAAGAGATAGAGAGCGCCTGCCCGCTTCGCAAGCACGACACCAAGAGCTTCGGTGTGGCATTCGTGCTCGGCGTGGTCATAGGACTCGCGGTCATAATCCCGGGCGTGAGCGGCGCGGCGGTTGCGATAATGTTCGGAATGTATGCCGCTCTGCTTTACGCGATAGGAAATATACTGAATGATTTTCGGCGCTGCTTTGCCTATCTTATCCCGATAGGACTCGGTGCTGTGGTCGGTTTCCTCGGCGGTTTTATCGTCATACAAAAGCTTTTCGGCAGATTTATGTTCGTCATCGTCTGTCTTTTTGCAGGCTTGATGTGCGGCGCGGTGCCTGCGATCACGGGTGAGATCAAGGGAGAGAAGAGAACCCCTCTGCGCGCGCTTTTGCTCGTGCTTGGCTTTCTCGTGCCCCTCGCGGTCGGCGGTGTGTCGATCCTGCTGAGTGAAGGTGCGGTCAGCGTCGGCGGCGACACCTTCAGCTCGTTCCCTCTGTATATGTTCGCGCTCTATCTGCCGCTCGGTATGGTGGTCGCGACCACGCAGATCGTGCCCGGACTTAGCGCGACTGCGATACTTATGGCTTGCGGACAGTTCAAGCCGATACTCAACAGTCTGCACCTCGATTATATCCTTGAAAACCCCGCGGTGCTCGGACTTTACGCTTGCATCGGCGCAGGATTCCTCGGTGGGATGGTGCTTATCTCGCGTCTTTTCTCGAAGCTTATCGAAAAGCGTCGCGCGCCCACGTTTTTCTTCGTGGTCGGACTCTCGCTCGGCTCGATAGCATCGATGTTCTTCAACACGGATATGTGGGAGATCTACGCAGGCTGGGCAGAGGGCGGCAACCCCACGCTCAGCATCGCGATCGGCGCGGCACTGCTCGTGCTCGGCTTTGTCGGCTCGTTCGCGTTGACGAGATACGAGCTTAAAAAAAGGAAGTAATGACGTTATGAAAATTCCTAAAAGATATATCGCCGTCCTTATGGCAATTCTGATGCTGATCGCGCTCGTTCTGCCCGTTAGCGCGACAGAAGAGGGCGAGACGGTGCAAAACGGATACGACAGAGGATACGCCGACGGCAAGAACGGCGACGGAAAAATCTACGCGCACGGACTTGATATTTCGGTCTGGCAGGGCGAGAACTTCGACTTTAGCAAGGTGAGCGCGGCAGGCTACAGCTACGTTATTCTCCGCGCGGGCGTCAGCTACGAAAAGGAAGGAGTCTACGTTACCGAGGAGGATCAGTATTTTCAAGCCAACTACGCGAACGCAAAGGAGGCGGGACTTGACGTTGGAGTTTATTTTTACTCTATGGCAAGAAGTCCCGAGGATGCGGTAGCGGAAGCCGAGGCACTTCTCGGATATATTGAAGGCAAGAAGTTTGAATATCCTATATATATGGACTTTGAAGCACCCAAGGTACGTGAGCATCTCGAGTCTGACGGCGCAAAGGCAAAGCCGATCTGTCAGGCGTTTATGGACAGACTTGCAAGCGATGGCTATCTCGTCGGACTCTACAGTAGCTCAAGCTGGATCGACAGCGGAAGCTACAACGGCTGGATGGGCGAGGAAGCTGACGAGCTTGGCGAGAAGTACGAGCTTTGGGTAGCCTGCTACTTCAACGACGCGACATACACAAGAATGGGCAAGGAGTACTCCGAACGCTTCGGGATGTATCAGTACACCTCGTCGAAATACATAAGCGGCTACGGCGGAAGACTTGACGCGAACATATGCTCAAAGGATTATCCGTCTATCGTGAAGAAATACGGATTTAACGGCTACGAGCCCGACGACAGTATAACAGTCGGCGGTGAGGGGCTTGTAGAGGAATGCAAATTCGCACTCGGAAAATACACGGTAAGCACGGGAAGCAGCAAGGCGGCGCTCTACAAAGAGCCCGATCAGAGCTCCGAGCGAGTCGGATACGTTGCCACCAAGAGCGTTGTTGAGGTCACGGATGCGTGCGCAGTCTGGAATGAGAACTGGGCGTGGATCGAGACCGAGGACGGCATTAGCGGCTGGATAAAGGCGAGGGAACTCAAGAAGTACAAAGAGCCTGCAAAGACCGAAAAACCTACCGAGCAGGTCAGCGAGAGTGAAACGGTCGAAAGCACCGATGCTGAGACCGATACGACCGCCGACGGCGGTTGCGGCGCAACGGTAAGCACCGGCGCGGCTCTGCTCATGGTCGGATTTATTTGCTCGTTCGCGCTGACGAGATGCGGAATGAGAAAGAAAATATAAAATGCAACACGTAAATGCAAAGTGCAAAATGCAAAATTGACAAAGATCGCACATCCGTCTGCGCTCTTTTTCGCACGGCTCAAAGAAACAAAAAGGCTCCCTGCGGAGGGAGCTGTCGCGTAAGCGACTGAGGGAGAGTGCGTGCACAAAAAGATTTGATAACTCGGCGATAAAGAGATCTGAACCGTTCTTTTCGCAATCTCCTCCACCGCTTCGCGGCAGCGTCTCGCTGCGGCTCGGTCACGGCGCGGCTCTGACAACGCACCGTGTTGTCATTCACTACCGCGCCGTCACTTCGTTACCTCTCGGAGGGAGCCTTGGGATAGATCGCCGCCGCACGTGAAAATACAAACACACAACCAAAGACTCTATATTACAAAAAGGAAAATAAAATGTTAAAGACAGAAATGAGAAATCCGAAGAGCACGCACATCGACAAGATGGACACGCTCGATATGATCAAATTGATGAACGAAGAAAATTATGTTGCCGTCAAGGCGGTCGAGGACGCGAGCGAGCAGATCGCCGCCGCGGTCGATATGATCGCGGCTTCTATGGAGCAGGGCGGTCGCCTTTTCTACATAGGTGCGGGAACGTCGGGGCGACTCGGCGTGCTTGACGCATCCGAATGTCCCCCGACATTCGGCGTCTCATATGATCTCGTCAGAGGAATAATCGCGGGCGGCTACGACTGTCTCGTGAAGGCGAGCGAGGGCGGAGAGGACAGCCGCGAGAACGGAATACGCGACATTGAGTCTTTAATAAATAGTGGCGACGTGCTCGTCGGCATCTCGGCGGCGGGCGGCGCGGCTTACGTGCTCGGCGCGATCGAAAAAGCACGTGAGCTCGGCGCGCACACGGTTGCCGTCACCTCGAATGCCGATAGCCCGCTTGCGAAGAGCGTTGATATCTGTATCTTTACCGATACGGGAGCCGAGGTCGTGACAGGTTCGACTCGAATGAAGGCGGGAACGGCGCAGAAGCTCGTGCTCAACGCGCTCTCAACCGGCGCGATGATAAAGACCGGCAAGGTCTACGAAAATCTGATGATCAACCTCCGCCCGACCAACGAAAAGCTGCGCAGAAGAGTTATCAGCATAGTGCGCGAGATACTCGATGTCGACGAGGGCGAGGCGGTGCGCCTGCTTGAAGCTAACGGATGGAATATCAGAGCGGCGGTCTCGGAAAAGGAAACGTAAAAATTATATCAGATCGGCAGGGTGCACGTCTTGCTCCGACCGTTGCTTTGTAGAAAGCCGAAAGCGACGATTTCTATCTCGTGTGTAGGGACCGACGTCCCCGGCGGTCCAATGTCGTAACGGTTACAAAATGCATATCCGTCTGTTATCTACAACAAAACAACAAACGTAAAAGATATATATTCTTTTTGTTTTAGGACCGCCGAGGACGTCGGTCCCTACAAGTTTGATATGATTTTATTGTTCCGTCAACAGCCGAACGCGCGGCGATGATCTCTCCCAAGGCTCCCTCCGAGAGGGGGCTCCGCGAAGCGGTGGAGGAGATTGCGAAAAGAGAGTTTTAGATCTTTTTACCGTCGAGCTATCAAATCTGTTTGTGCACGCACTCTCCCTCAGTCGCTTGCGCGACAGCTCCCTCTCGGAAGGAGCCTTTTGGTTTCTTTGTGTTGTGCAAAAAAGAGCGCAGACGGATGTGCGGAGGTAACCGATATTTCGGGCGCTTCGTGAAGCGCCCCTACACGATTTGGATACCTTTCTTGTGTCGTCAACAGACGAACGCGCGATCTCTGCCAATTTTGCATTTTCTCGCGCGGTGGCGATCTCTCCCAAGGCTCCCTCCGAGAGGGGGCTCCGCGAAGCGGTGGAGGAGATTGCGAAAAGAGAGTTTTAGATCTTTTTACCGCCGAGCCATCAAATCTTCTTGTGCACGCACTCTCCCTCAGTCGCTTGCGCGACAGCTCCCTCTCGGAAGGAGCCTTTTGGTTTCTTTGCGCCGTACAGGAAAAATCGCAGACGGAAGTGCGGAGATAACCGATATTTCGGGATGGGAAACCCATCCCCTACAGCCTTTTCGTATTTTTCGATTGTAGGGGAGGCGTTCCGCCTCCCGTTGTTTGATTTACATCATTGTTCCGTCAACAGACGGATGCGCGGCTCTCTGCCAATTTTGCACTTTGCATTTTGCATTTTTTTTTGCGCGGCTTTTTTAGCAAAAAATGTTATAAAAAATTCACATAATTCGCTTTTGCGAACAAAAATAACTTTAATTAAGACATATAGCAAAAAAAATAAATATTTCTTTTGGGTGTTTTGCACAAAAAAAGCGCGGCAAACAAATATTTTTCTAATTTGTATTGACAAAATACCGTCGGAATGATATAATAAAATCGTATTTCACACGGGCGAACCGTGTAATAACAAACTATACAAGGAGAAAGATATGAAAAGAACAATCTCTATCTTAGTGATCGTTGCAATGATGCTCGCATCGCTGCTCGCTATCGTTCCCGTATCTGCGGCTACGCCCGAAGGTACTCCCGTAAAGAACGCTAAAGAGTTTGCAGCTATGGAAGCAGACGGTACATACTACCTTGCAAACGACATAACAATTGGTAAGTCCTATGGCGAATTCAAGGGCACACTCGACGGTAACGGACACACCATTACCGTTAACGGTGTAGCTTCTGCATTCACTAAGCTCGCAGGCGCTAACGTAAGCAACCTTACCATTTCGGCAAGTGCAGACGCTGTTGCTCCTTCGGCTCACACAGGTGCTCTTGCAGGAACTGCAAACGGTACCTTCACTAACGTACACGCTGTAGTTAACTACAACTACACCGGTGCGGTTCCCACCAAGGTCGCAGGTCTTATCGGTGAGATCAACGGTGCTACCGTAATCACCGGTTGTACCGCAAAGGGTTCGATCAATATGCCCTTTGAAAACTCCTCCAACGGCGAAACCGCTGCAGTCGGCGGTCTCGTTGGTTTTGTAGGCGCACAGACCGTTTCCTTCTCTCAGTGCGTAAACTACGTTAACTTGCTCAATATGGCTGAGAGAACCAACGTTGGCGGTATTCTCGGTCAGGCTAACGGCGGATACAACTTAACTGTTGACTCTTGCGCTAACTACGGTGCTCTCACTTCTTCTTGCGGCGGTGTAGACGGCAGCAAGAATATGCACTGCGGTCACGGCGGTATCGTCGGACAGCTCTCCGGTAACAGCACTTCCTCTAAGGCTGTTATTACTAACTCCCGTAACTATGCAGATCTTAGTGTTGTTTCGGGAACCCGTGCCGATCACAAGGATAAGATGGCAGGCGGTATCGTTGGTCGTATCTACGGTTCTAACGACGTAACTGTTGACGGATGTGTAAACTCCGGTAACATCGATAGCACTGCAACCGGTTGGGGTGCTTCCGGCGGTATCATTGGTCAGGCAGAGACCTTCAACTACGGTTGGTCGACCAACGCTGAAGGCGAACTCAAGGTAAACAACTGTATCAAC
>JAGBIA010000107.1 GCA_017935225.1 Clostridia bacterium
CCTGTGTGAAGTTCTTTGGTGCTACCTTTCTTCCAAGAAAGGTAGCAAAAAAATCGACACACAAAAAGCGATACAAAGTCTAACTATTCCTCATCCTCTGTTGCGAAGGAGTTACCTGCCTCGGGTCGCATTGTCGGGAAGAGGAGAACGTCGCGGATAGATGCGGAGTCGGTCAGGAGCATAACAAGGCGATCAACTCCAAATCCAAGGCCTCCCGTGGGGGGAAGTCCGTGCTCAAGAGCCATAACGTAGTCGTAATCGACCTGAGCTGTGGTGGTAGGATCGAGCAGCTTGCGATCTGCGATCTGCTTTTCAAATCTTGCCTTCTGATCGATAGGATCGTTAAGCTCGGAGAATGCGTTACCGAATTCGGTCGCGTTGATGAAATACTCAAATCTCTCGGTAAACGCGGGATCTGTAGGCTTACGCTTAGCAAGAGGAGAATTCTCAACGGGATAATCGTAAATAAAGGTAGGCTGAATGAGATTTTCCTCAACGAAAGCATCGAAAAATTCGACGAGTATCGCACCCTTGGTGGGTATCTCGGGAAGCTCAACGTGCTTCTCCTTAGCGATAGCGATCGCCTCCTCGTCGGTCTTGATCTCTGCAAAATCAACACCCGAATACTTCTTTACAGCCTCGATCATTGTAAGGCGCTCCCAATGTCCGAGATCGATCTCCTTACCCTGATACGTGATCTTTGTTGTTCCGCAAACCTCGACAACGAGCTTCTTCATCATCTCCTCAACGAGATCCATCATACCGCGGAAATCGGTATACGCCTGATAAAGCTCAATAGTTGTAAACTCGGGGTTATGCTTTGTGTCCATACCCTCGTTACGGAATATACGTCCAACCTCGTATACCTTCTCAAAGCCGCCTACTATAAGACGCTTGAGGAAAAGCTCGGTTTCGATACGAAGCACCATATCTATATCAAGAGTATTGTGGTGAGTTACAAAAGGACGAGCCGACGCGCCGATCTCAACCGTCTGGAGAATAGGTGTATCAACCTCCAGAAATCCCTTCTCGTTAAGGAAGGAGCGCAGGAAGTTTATGATCTTGCTTCTCATAATAAAGGTCTCGCGAACGTTCTCATTCATAATAAGATCGACCTCGCGATGTCTGTACTTAGCGTCTATATCCTTAAGTCCCTTGAACTTCTCGGGCAGAGGACGAAGCGACTTTGCGAGCATCTCAAAGTGAGTTGCGTGTACAGATACCTCACCGCTGTTCGTCTTAAAAACTATACCGCGAACACCGACAATATCTCCAATATCGTAATCCTTCTTGAAGGATGCGTAATCCTCTTCGCCTATGTCGTCTCTCTTAACGTAAACCTGTATCTCGCCGTTTCTGTCGGCAACGTGTGTAAAGGAAGCCTTACCCATAATTCTTCGCGACATAAGTCTTCCCGCAATAGCTACCTCCTTGCCCTCAAGCTCGTCGTAGTTATTCTTGATCTCGTCGGAATGCGCGCTTACGTCGAACAGAGTCTTTACAAAGGGGTCCTTTCCCTCGTCAACGAGCTTCTGCAGCTTTGCTCTGCGGACAAGCTCCTGCTCGGAAAGGCTAACGTTCATTTCACTCATTTGTTTTTCTCCTAAAATACAATGTAGAATAATTTTACCGTGGATATTATACTATATTTTTTTCCGTCTGTCAACAGCAACTTATTTAAGCTCAAGAGAATCTGTATATAAAAACTCGTGAGCGTCAATAAGCGAGGTAGTCGGGATTTCTGCCGATGCCCCACATTTCTTGCAGGTGATCTTCAAAGCCTCGGGTAAAAATTCAAGCTCGTAATCGCCCTCTCCGCCGTCGTCACAGTTACACTTGATCTTCCCTTCCTCGTCAAGCTCCCTGATCATATAGGTCAGTATCTCCATTATCTGAGGATCGCTGACTGTCTGCTCACCGTGAAGCGCTTCAAAGCTGTCTATACCGTTCTTTTCAAGCAGATCAAGGAGCTCAAGCTCTCCGCGTGAAAGCTCCGCCTTTACTCTGTTTGTCTCGCCCATCAGCGCAATATTCATTCCCGAATAGGGGCACGCCAGCGCGAACAGCTCCTTTGAAAAGAACACCGATGAATTAACGGTAAAATAGTGCGGGGTGGGACAGAACAGGCACGGGACCGTAAAGCGTACCTTTGAATCCTTGCCATAGACAAGCGTCATCTCACTTCCGCCGCAATCGCATTTCAGCTTTATCATATCCGCAGAAAGATTGAAGAGTCCTACGATGCTCATAGTTCCCGCGCCGCATTTGGGACAGCGGTAGGCAACCGTGGTTTGCTTGGGATCAAGTATCATAATTACCTCACAAAAATCTCAAAGTGGGACTGTCTTGCGCAAAGCTCGCGCTAAAGACAGTCCCCTGTGCTTTTTAATTACTTACCGACCTTGTTAGGTACGTTATCCTTTACAGTGATAGTGTCCTCGTATGCCTCGGTAACTCTCTTGTTCTCCTCTGTCAGATCCTCCTGAAGAAGAGTGTTCTTGATGCCTGCCTGCCAAGCCTTGAGGGTTCCCTCATCCTCATAGTAGCCGAGGATGTGGTAGTATCCGTAGAGGCTTACTGCCTGCTCGGTGTAATCACCCTTTTCTCTTGCAGAATCAAACATCCACGCGTCAAAGTCCTCGCTCACGAGCTGTCCGGGAGCGTAATCCTTAAGCTCGGAGAAATCCTTTGCGCCGTATGTTGTAGCTATGGTAAGGAATGTTTCAAGATCTACCGTCTCTGCACTCTTAAGAGCCTCGATCGCACTGCTTGCGTTGTCTGCAGACTCAAACTGCATATATGCACCGTTGCGTACGATGGTCTCGTCAAGGTATCTGGGCTTGATCATAAAGTATACGTCAGCGGAGAACGACTTCTCGGTTGCTGTGATCTCCTTGCCGTCTGCTCCGTCGCCGTCATCGATAACGGTCGTGTCGCCCTCTTTTCTATCCTCAGCATAGAGCCAGGTTACATTTGCCTTTTCGCTTGCGCCATCGGCAAGTGTGGGATATGTAAATCCATCGTTGAGAATGCTTTCTTCCTCATAGATAAGATCTCCGTAAAGATCGTCCTTGATTGCATTGAGGAACTTGCCGTACTCGCTTGTAACCTCTACGCCGTATGCATAGAACTTTTCGTCCTTCTCCTCAACGTCGTCAACAGCAGTGTCCTTTCTGTCCTCAGCGAACAGCTCGGTGAACATTGCCTCTATCATAGCCTCCTTGATCTTAGCCTCGTCATCCTCGGAGGGCTTCTTTTCATCATCAAGATTCTGCGCAGTCTTTGCTGCCTCGTAAGCGTCCTCGTAGCTATCCTCTACAAAGTAAGCGAGTGCAGTCTTAACGAACTCATCCTTATCCTTTGCGTCGTTGAGAGCGCTTGCTCTCTTCTGTGCCTTGTCGATCTCTTCCTTGTATGCTGCAAGGATCTTATCCTCGTTCTCCTCAGCCTTTGCATCCTCGCCAAGCTCAGCAAGAACGTCAGAGGATACCTGATCGTACTTTACGTTAAAGGAATAGTTAAGGAAGTCTACCTTCTCATACTTCTTTGTATCTGCGTTATAAACCTCTGCGATCTCGTCAAGGCTGATAGCGTCGCTAAGGTCATTGAGAATTGTCTGCTCTGCCTTGTTTGCAAGCGCGATAAGCTCCATAGCATCCTTAACGTCGCCGCTGCTCACGCCCTTGCCGAAGTATGCGGTAACGCAGTCCTTCTTGGTCATAGTGAGATAAGACATATTGTAGGAGTTAGCCTGATAGAGCGAGTATCTGATGCTGTTGTACATATTCTCAAGCTCGTTCTCGATCTTTGCATCATCCGCATCGTCAAGCTCTATACCGTTTGCATAAGCCTCCTCGCAGTACGCGAGAACGGTAATTGCGTTATCCTTTGCGTTGTCCACAAGGAAATCACGCCAGGTCTTGCCGGAGTATCCGGGAGCAAGACTCTCGTCGGACTCGCCCTCACCGATGATCTGCTCGCTGAGAGGAAGTCCCTGGTTTGAACCGGAATTAAGAGAGCAGTTCTTTCCGAGATTGCTGTACGCAGTGCTAGAAACAAACTCGTTCTGCGCGGTCTCAAGGAAATACGTCATCATATTCTGATTGATCTTAAAGTTTTCACTCTTTATCGCAGTAGTCATTCTCGGAACTATTCCTGTATTGCCTAATGCAAGAGCGAGACAAGTAATAACGGCTCCCGCCATAATTACAATAACCAATACCGTAAGAAGCCACGAGGGCATTCCGGTAGAGGAATTCTTTTTGTTAGAAATTTTCATCTTTCCCATGTTTGGGTTCCACCTTTGTTTTTTATTTTTTGATTAAAAAAAGTTACGCCTATATATTATACATCCTTACAATGATAAAAGATTGAACTTTCTATGAACAATATATGAATTTGCTCTTTCGATAGCCCAAGTTTACCGTTTTTTACGTTACATATTCATAATAACAGGCAAAACCATCGGTTTTCTCTTTGTTTTTGCGTAGAGGAATTTTGTCAGATCGTCCTTTACGGCGTTCTTAAGCTCCATCCTGTCGATATGCGAGCGTTCAAGAGAGCGGCATATCGCATCCGCAGCTATCTGTCTTATCTCCTCCATCAGCTCCTCGGCCTCGCGAACATACACAAAGCCACGCGATACTACGTCGGGCCCCGACAGAAGCAGTCCCGAATCGACGTCTACCGATGCCACGACGATAATAATTCCGTCCTGAGAGAGATGCTTTCGGTCACGAAGCACGATATTTCCGACGTCTCCGACTCCGTATCCGTCAACGAGAACTCTGCCCGAGGGAACCGTTCCCGCAAAGCCTGCTCCGACTCTGTCTATCTCAAGCACACGTCCGACCTCGCTGATAAACACGTTTCTCTCGGGTATTCCCATATCGAGCGCAAGCTCGCGGTTGGCGTTAAGATGACGGTATTCGCCATGTACGGGCATAAAATATTTGGGCTTGAGCAGTGCCATAAGGAGCTTCAGCTCCTCGCGGCAGGCGTGTCCCGAAACGTGAACCTCGACCGAGTGGTCGTGGAGCACGCTGACGCCGTTCTTGGTAAGCTCATTTATTATTCTTCCGACGAGCTTCTCGTTTCCGGGGATCGGGCTTGACGAGAGAACGACAAGATCGCCGTAGCCGAGCGATACCTGCGAATGATCCGAAAATGCCATACGGTAGAGCGCGGACATCGGCTCGCCCTGGCTTCCCGTGGTGATCAGAGTTAGCTGCTCGGGCTTGTAGCGCTTGATCTCGTTTATATCTATAAGCACGCCCTCTGGCACGTTCATATATCCAAGCTCGACCGCCGCTCCGACGATATTCAGCATACTTCTTCCCGTGATCGCCACGCGTCTGCCGTGTTTTGATGACACGTCGATTATCTGCTGAACGCGGTGTACGTTCGAGGAAAACGTCGCTATTACTATTCTCTTGTCAGTGTTTGTGCTGAAGATGTATTCAAGCGACTTTCCAACCGTTTTTTCGGACGGCGTAAAGCCCGCCCTCTCGGCGTTCGTCGATTCACACATCAGCATAAGAACACCCTTTTTGCCTATCTCGCCAAGACGGGCAATATTCATCATCTCGCCGTCGATAGGCGTAATATCGAGCTTGAAATCACCCGAATGCACAACAACTCCCTGCGGTGTGGTTATCGCAAGGCAGCAGGCATCGGCAATAGAGTGATTTACGTGAATGAACTCGACCGAAAACTGACCGAGCTTTACCACGTCTCCCGCCGAGACGCAGTTAAGCGAGGGCTCGTTTGGCA
Organism: Clostridia bacterium; assembly: GCA_017935225.1. Lineage (GTDB taxonomy): Bacteria > Bacillota > Clostridia > Oscillospirales > CAG-272 > HGM12713. The sequence goes on from JAGBIA010000107.1 coordinate 5,773, forward strand.
GAACGTGCTCAGAAAGCTTGTTTTTCAGTATTCCCAACGTCAGCTTAGTGCCGTATATGTCGGGATTTATCTGACGGAGTATATAGGGTATCGCGCCGATATGGTCCTCGTGTCCGTGAGTCAGCACAAGTCCGCGTATCCTGTCGGCATTCGCCTCAAGATACGATATATCGGGGATAACGAGGTCTACGCCGAGCATATCCTCATCGGGAAAAGCGAGACCGCAGTCAACTATTATTATATCCTCCGCATATTCAAGAACGGTTATGTTCTTTCCTATCTCGCCAATTCCGCCGAGCGGAATTATGCGAAGCTTGGATTTTTCTTTTCTTGGCATATTTTCTCCTTTTTATTTGTTTATCGTTTTCCGTCTGAAAAGACGGCAGAGCTGGGCTTCACACGGGGAAGCTCTTAAAAATTATGTATGCAGATAAAATTCAATGGCGCGCTCCTGCCTTCGCTCACACGAAAAAAGCACGCGAAAACCGCCTCCGACAAGGCTGCAGCACCGCTCCCTACAGATCGCCGAAGGCAAAAATTAAATTCAACCCGAGATATTATAACATAGATTTAACCGAATGTCAAGAGCTACACTATCATCAGCACTCCCGAGATAACGGTCAGCACGGCGAAAAGTCGGTCGGTAAAGTCGGATTTCAGCTTGCCGAGGACCACCGCACCCAAAAGTCCGCCTATGACCCCGCCCAAAAGGATGCCCACGTAATCACCCGCCAGAAAATCCGAGGGAATTCTTCCCCTTACCGCATAGGTCACAAGAGTCAGCACCGAGAGCGGAAGCATTATACACAAAGCATTTGCATACAGCGAGCGGCGGCTCTCCTCGTCTCTCGGCAAAACCGCAGACAGAGCAAGAACCGCAATTATTCCGCCCCCGGCTCCGAGCAATCCGTTGCAAAAGCCCGCAAGCGCTCCGCCAATGCTTATAATAACGAGCTTTTTTCGCGTATCCCCACGCAAAAAAAGTGTTTTTTCAGCCTGCGCACCTCTTTTCATTCGCTTTTTCCTTCCGTTTCAGAATATTTTTACTTTGTAACATCAAAATCAAACAAAATTCTTGAAATTACTGTTATTTTATGTTATAATATATTATCTGTATTTATGCCCGTTTATGCGAATTTTATTCCTTAACATACATTTTTCACCCAAGGAGGCTTTATGGCAAACAAAAAAAGCAACTCGCGTTCCAAAAGAGACGTTGATACCGCAAAAAAGGTGGCGAAAAAGCTCGCCCCCAACGCATCTCAGCGCAAGAAAATATACAAAAAGAGCGGTCTGGGCAAGGCTATGCCTTATATCCTTATGATCCTCGCGGTCGTGCTTGCGATCTGCTTTATCTTCGTAAGGATCGCAGGCGTCGAGGACGGCGCGGGAATAGTAGGATATTACCTGCAATACTTCTTCTCGGGTCTGTTCGGATTTCCCGCTTTCCTGCTTCCCATCGTTATGGGATACATCGGAGTTCTCTGGTGTATCTTCAACGTAAGCTGGAAGCCCTCTGATAAACGTGAGGGAAGCGACAGCTTCGGGGACTGCAAGGTCTCGCGCAAGCGCACTATGTCAAAGACGGTGTTCTCGGTGATCACTCTCGTTCTCGCTTCGGTAATATTCGGCGTTTTCGAGGATCCCACCACGCTCGATATTGTCGACGTCTGGGAAAGTGCCGCTGAGGAGCTTGTCGGAGGAGGCCTTATAGGCGCGCCCATCGCCTTTTTGTTCACCGTGGCATTCGAGCCTACTATCTCACTCGTGATCCTTTTCATCGTGATCGCGATAACCCTGCTCTTCTCTGTCGGACTTACACCCGACTACATAATAACACAGATACGCATTCGCCGTCAGCTCCGCGAGGAAAATATAGAGTTCGAGGACAATTACGACGAAAAGAAGCTCGAGGCGCTCAGACAGAAGGAGCTTGAGCGCGCAAAGAAAAAACGTCAGAAGCAGCTCGACGCCGCTCGACGTGAGGAGGCTCGCCGCCAGGCGGAGCAGGAGGCAGAGCTTCAGCCACTTGACACCGAGCTTGCAGCTGCAGCAACCGTTGCTGCAAAGAGATCGGCACGCGCAAAGAGCCAGCCCGCTCCCGAAACGCCCAACGTTGACGATCTCGTTTCGGATCTTCCCTTTGAGGACGATCCCGAGATCACTCCCGCAGAGTCCGAGCAGACCTCCGACGCTCCCGCAGCCGACGAGGCGAATATGCGCGGCGCGGATATTGCCGCGGATTACGGCGGCGACTCGGTCATAGACGGACTTGAGGGCTTTATGGATCTTGACGCGTTCAAATCCGACGCCAAGGCAAAGGCAGCAGCCGCACAGCCAAAGCCCGCTCAGGAGCTTGAGCTTGGTGAGATAAGCAAGGAAACTCTCGAGGAGGATATGGCAGAGGTAATGCCCGAGGATAAGATCGGTGACGAACCCGAGGAGATCATTGTGACTCCCTACGTTTTCCCGCCTATAGATATGCTCGCTCCTAACCAGAATCCCGCCGACACCGATCGCGAGAAGGAGCTTCGCGAGACAGCAAATCTGCTTCAGCAGACACTCAAGAGCTTCCGCGTTGACATCGAAGGAATTCAGTATTCCAGAGGCCCCACGATAACCCGCTACGAGCTGAAGCCCGCGGTTGGAACAAGAGTGCGCTCTATCGCAAATCTTGTCGATGATATAGCGCTCAGCCTCGCGACCTCGGGCGTCCGCATAGAAGCGCCTATTCCCAATAAGGCGGCAGTCGGTATCGAGGTTCCTAACCGCGTCCGCGCTACCGTTTATCTTCGCGATCTTATCGACAACGAGAAATTCTCTGAGGCAAAGAGCAAGCTTACCTCCTGTCTCGGTATGGACGTAGGCGGAAACCCCATCTATTTCGATATATCAAAAATGCCCCACCTGCTTATCGCCGGTGCTACCGGTATGGGTAAGTCGGTATGTATCAACTCTATCATCATAAGCCTTCTCTACAAGGCTCGTCCCGAGGACGTAAAGCTCATTCTCATCGACCCCAAAAAGGTTGAATTCAACATATACAAGGATATTCCTCACCTCTATGCTCCTATAGTCAGCGATCCTAAGAAGGCGGCAGGTGCGCTCGCATCGGCGGTTGCAGAGATGGAACGCCGCTTTGAGCTTATCGAGCAGGTCGGAGTCCGCGACATTGGAACCTATAACGCGGTAACCGAAAACGATCCCGAAATGGAAAGAATGCCGCATATGGTTATCATCATCGACGAGCTTGCAGATCTTATGATGACCGCTCCCGACGACGTCGAGGCTTGCATCTGCCGTCTCGCGCAGAAGGTAAGAGCCGCAGGAATACACATCATCATCGGTACTCAGCGTCCGTCGGTTGACGTTATCACAGGTCTTATCAAGGCTAATATCCCCTCGAGAATTGCCTGCACCGTTGCGTCTCAGGTCGACTCGCGTACTATCATCGATATCGCAGGTGCTGAGAAGCTTATCGGTCGCGGTGATATGCTCTTCGCTCCCGTAGGCGCGGCAAAGCCTATGCGAGTTCAGGGCGCGTTCGTAAGTGAAGCCGAGGTAGAGAAGATAGTTTCCTTTATCAAGGCTAACAACTCTGCGGCAAGATACAACAGCGACTTTATAAGCAGTATGGAAGAGAACGCCAAGAACTGCGGTATGCTCGGCAAGAAGGGCGCAGGCGCGCCTGCCTCTGACGCCGACGGTGGTGCTGACGAGGGCGGCGACTCCAAGTTCCGCGATGCAGTCAAGCTCGCGGTAGAGGAGGGTAAGATCTCCACCTCGCTTATGCAGAGAAGACTTGGCGTAGGCTACGGCAGAGCGGCAAAGATAATAGACACGATGGAGGAGCTTGGCTACGTTTCCAAGCCCGACGGCAACAAGCCGCGCCGCGTGCTTATTACGATGGAAGAGTATATGACCCGCGTTTCAGATGGAACTCTTGGCGGAAGCGAGTCGTAAGATAACTGAAAGGACGTTGCTATGAGAACTAAATTTTTTATGAGATTTCCCGGCGGTCGCGCTAAGGCGTTCACGCTCAGCTACGACGACGGCGTGGAGCAGGACATCCGCTTTATCGAGATAATGGACAAGTATGCCCTCAAGGGTACCTTCAATCTCAATTCTGGCATCACCTCGCCCGAGGGAACGAAGTTCCCCAAGGGACAGATACACCGTATGCTTCCCGCGTCCGCGCTCAAGCAGTATTACGGAAAGAACGGCAACGAGGTCGCAACTCACGGCTACACTCACCCCTGGCTTGAGAAGCTCACGCCTGCTGGAGTGGTATATGAGATAATGAAGGACAGGGAAGAGCTTGAAAATATGTTCGGCAGAATAGTGCGCGGACACGCTTACCCCTACGGAACCTACAGCGACGGCGTGGTAGATGCTCTCCGACAGTGCGGAATAGTTTACGCGAGAACCATAAAGAGCACCCTTAGCTTTGATATGCCTACCGATTGGCTTAGACTCCACCCGACCTGCCACCACGACGATCCTAAGCTCTTTGAGCTTATAGAGAATTTCAAGGCTTATAAGGGCGACGCGCCCAAGCTCTTCTACGTTTGGGGACACACCTACGAGTTCGAGCAGAAGGATAATTGGGACAGAGCCGAGGAGATGTGCAAGGCTATCTCGGGCTGTGACGATATCTGGTACGCGACTAATATGGAGATCTACGAATACACCAAGGCGTACGAGGCGCTTGTGTTCTCTGCGGATATGACAAAGGTGCATAACCCCACGTCAACCGAGGTGTTCTTCACACTCAATAAAAAGGAATACACCATCGCCCCCGGCGAGACGGTGTTCTTTGAATAAAACGAAAATACCACCCGCGAGGGTGGTATTTTTGCGTAGCAGATATGAAAAGAGGAGAAAAACCAAACGTTGTAGGGGACGACATCCTTGGCGTCCCGAGCAAAACGCAAAGAAATTTTATAAATGAAGGGAGGATAATATCTTCCCCTACAGACAAAATATCAAAATTTTCACCAAATTCTGTAGGGACCGGCGTCCCCGACGGTCCAAGGGCGATTCGTGAATCGCC
>JAGBIA010000108.1 GCA_017935225.1 Clostridia bacterium
TTTGCGTGGTTGATAGCCTCAACTGTCTGAGGCATAATTCCGTCGTCAGCCGCAACTACGAGGATCGCGATATCGGTAGCCTGCGCACCTCTCGCTCTCATAGCAGTGAAGGCTTCGTGTCCGGGGGTGTCGAGGAAGGTGATATCCTCGCCGTTTACCTTTACTCTGTACGCACCGATGTGCTGAGTAATACCGCCCGCCTCGCCGCGAGTTACGCTGGTGTGACGGATAGCGTCGAGTATGGAGGTCTTACCGTGGTCAACGTGACCCATTACACATACAACGGGAGCTCTGGGGAGGAGTGTATCCTCGTTATCCTCTACCTCTTCAAAGAGTCGCTCCTCGATGGTAACGACTACTTCCTTAGTAGCGGCAATTCCCATCTCGTCTGCAACTATAGCCGCAGTATCGAAGTCGACCGTCTGGTTTACGGTAGCCATAACTCCGAGCATCATAAGTCTCTTTACTACCTCGCCCGAGGTTACCTTGAGACGAGAAGCGAGATCGCTTACGATTATCTCATCGGGAAGAGTAACGCTCGTGGGTGCCTTTGTAACAGGCTGAGTGCTCTTCTTACCCTTCATCTTGTTATTCTTCTGTGCGAACGCGTCCTTTCCGCTCTGCTTCTTAACGCGCTGCATACCGCCGCGCATATCCGAAACAGACTCGGGTACGAAATTGTCGAGCTTCTCGTCGTACTTGGAAAGGTCGACCGAGCCGCCTCTCATATCAACGACTCTCGTTGCACCTCTCTGCTTGGGAGCTTCGTCGCCCTTCATAGTCTGGGAGCGAACGATAGGCTGAGGCTTGAACTTCTCTCTGGGAGCGTTCTGCTGTCTGTCGTCCTTATCAAAGCCGCCCTGTCTCTGCTGATTGTATCCGCCCTGCTGTCCACCAAAGCGGTCGCCTCTCTGCTGCTGAGCAGGTCTCTGTCCCTGCTGCCCGCCAAAGCGGTCACCCTGAGGTCTCTGCTGTGCGCCGAAACGGTCACCCTGCTGAGCGGGTCTCTGTCCCTGCTGTCCACCCTGAGCAAAACGGTCGCCCTGAGGTCTCTGCGAAGGATTTCCCTGCTGTGCGGGTCTCTGCGAAGGAGCACTCTGCTGTGCGGGTCTCTGCTGCTGAGGTCTCTGCTGAGCTGCAGGCTGAGCTGTCTTCTGCTGGGGAGCAGGCTTTGCCTCTTCCTTCTTCTGCACATTCTGCGCGGGCTTCACCTCTTCCTTCTTGGGAGCAGGCTCTGCCTTCTTTTCTACTTTTTCGGTAGGTGCGACTGCAGGAGCAGTAGTCGAGCTGACACTCTCGGCCTTTGCAACCTCTGCACTCTCCTTCTTTACGGGTTCTGTCTTTTTTTCGGTAGCAGTAGTATTAACTTTTACGGTCTGAGGCTTCTTCTCCTCAGTCTTTACTTCAGCCTTTGCCTCGACCTTAGTCTCGGTCTTTGCCTCGGTCTTTGCCACTGCGGGCTTCTTCTCCGCCTTAGGCTCGGTAGCCTTCTTAGACGGAATATAAGTAACTCCGTCAAGATAGTCCTCTATTCCTTTGATCTGATTGTCTCTTGTGAGCTTGTCAAAGAGAATATCGAATTCGTTCGGTTCAAGTGCTCTCTGAGTCTTGTACTCGATTCCCTCTCCTGCGAGGATCTCAGCTATATCCTTGGTCTTCATAGTGAGGTCGCGAGAAAGTTGATTTACCTTTAATAAATTAGATGTCTGATTTGCTGCTGCCATATTTCCTACCGTGTCCCTCGCAAAGCGTGGGACTTCCTTTCCGTTGGATTCAAGGTCTCCCTTGTGTGTCAGATATACTTTTCTGCCATTCGGCACATTTGCTCGTCTGTGATCGCGACCGCCGCGAGTGAGGAGGTCTTTCCCAGAGCCGACGCCAATGTAGCTCCGTCGCATTGTAAGCGAACCGTCCTTACTCCGTAAAATGCGGTCTTATCCGCAATCTTTTTATGTGTATTCTCCGAGGTATCCGCCGCCTCGAACACCAGCAGAGGTATCTTCTTTCCCCCGCCCCTCAAGGCATCGCATATCATCGGAACGCCAAATATAAGCTTACCCGCTCTCGCACAAAGTCCGAGCGAGGACAAAAGCTTCCTTTCGTCGTATCCGTCGTCCTTAAGCTTTTCCATATCCGTCAAGCTCTTCCTCCATTCTATCCCAGATCTCATCAGGGACAGAAACCTCAAGGCTCTTTGCTATACGCCCCGACTTCCTCGCTGCACGCAGGCACTTGGTGTCGTAGCATATATACGCGCCTCTTCCCGATCTCTTGCCCGTAAAATCGAGCAATATTTCGCCGTCGGGAGTTCTCAGCACTCTCAAAAGCTCCTTTTTGGGTTTATGTTGATTACAACCGAGGCACTGGCGCATTGGGATCTTCTTTTGTACCGTTTGTTCCTTCTGGCCCATACGTCCTCCGATGATACTTTATTCCGACTTTATGTCTATCTTCATTCCCGTGAGTCTTGCTGCGAGGCGGGCGTTCTGACCCTCCTTACCGATAGCAAGCGAGAGCTGATCTGCGTCAACTACGACTCTGCAGATTCTCTCCTCAACGATCTCAACAGATTTTACAGTCGCGGGGGCGAGAGCCGCCGCAACGTATTCCTCGGGGACGTCGCTATACTTGATGATATCTATCTTCTCTCCGTTGAGCTCCTTGACGATCTCCTGAATTCTCATTCCGTGAGAACCGATACAAGCGCCGATAGCATCGACGTCCTCGTCTCTCGACCATACTGCGATCTTGGTTCTCGAGCCTGCCTCACGGGAGATTCCCTCGACCATAACGATGCCGTCCTGTATCTCGGGGATCTCAAGCTCGAACATTCTGCGGACGAGTCCGGGATGAACTCTTGAGAGAGTTACGAGCGGACCGCGGCTCTCCTTGTTTACCTCGGTAACGAATACCTTGATCTTGTCACCGACCTCAAAGGTCTCACCGGGGATCTGCTCGGACTTGATGAGAGTAGCGAAGCCGTTGTCTGTCTCAAGAAGGATATTTCCGTTGTCGGAGAATATCTTGCTGACCGTCGCTGTGATGATCTCTTCTCTCTTACTCTCGTATGCGTCCTGCATTACCTTTCTCTCACCCTCGCGGATGCCCTGAATGATGACCGACTTAGCGGCTGCCGCGCTGAGTCTGCGAACGTTCTTGGTCTTTACCTCGGTCTCAACGAGCTTACCGAGAGTATTTCTGCGGCTGAGTGCCTTTGCTTCCTCAAGAGATATCTCGCACTGAGGATTGGTGACCTCCTCAACGACCTCCTTTTGAATGTAGACCTTTACGTCCTCCTTGACGGGATCTATCGCAACGCGCACAAGGGTGCTGTTGCCGTATTCCTTCTTGCAAGCAGAAAGAAGCGCCGCCTCGATCTTTTCGATCATATATTCCTTAGGTATACCCTTCTCCTTTTCAAGAAGGTCAAGTGCCACGAAAAATTCCTTGTTCATTTTAAAATTCCATCCTTAAATTTTTTCTTTTAATTTACGTTGTCGTTCAAAACTCGAACACGGTGTTGATCTTTGCTACGGCAGAGCGCTCGAACTCAAGCGTCTTTCCGTTTGCGTCTATACGTACCTCTCCGTTCTCACCCGACTCGAGAAGCACGCCGCGGAACAGCTTTGCTCCGTTGAGCGGCGCATAGAGCTTTACCTCAACGTCCCAGCCCTCGCACGCGTCGATGTGCACCTGAGTGCGAAGCTCTCTCTCCACCCCGGGAGAGCAGACCTCAAGGTAATAGGGCTCGTCGATCGGATCAGCCTCGTCAAGAAGAGGATCGATCGTTCTGTGGAGCTGCTCGCACATGTTTATGTCGATACCCTCCTCAGAGTCGATGGTAATTCGGAGTATCTTTCTCGTACCCTCTTTGACGTATTCAACGTCCCACACCCAACAGCCAAGTTCGTCTGCGATGGGCTCTGCGAGCTCACGCACGATCTCGGAAATGCTTTTTGCGTTTTTTGCCATACATCCTCCTCATATTGCGCCAAACGGCGTAAACAATAATTAAGAGTGGGCTCTTGCAAGCCCACTCCCCATACTGATGCTATTATACCACACAATCACATATTTTGCAATAGGTTTTTTGAAATTTTTTTAAAATCTTTTATATTCTTCAATATTTATTAAAATATCAAAATAACTGTTTACAAATCCGTCTTTTTATGATATAATGTTATAATAGGATATTTATGTCACATTATATGCTGTTAAGACTCAACTTTTGAATGAAAGGCAGGTCCTTTGTATGCAAAATAAGAAATTCGATTGGCTCACGCGCCTTGAGGAGATCCCATCGCGAATATACGTGTTTATGGCGATCATTATGCTCGCTATCGACACGGCGGTCTGTGCGTTTACCCCTGCTGATCCCGCTATCGTGGGTATCGTCACCATCTCGGTCTACGCGACTGCCTCTTTAGTAGTGTACTTCCTCGTTCAGCGCAGACTCAATCTCTACAGACTTGAATCAAACGCATCCGAGGCTCAGACCAAGGGCGTTATCTACAGCTTTAAAAATCAGCTCAAGATCCCATATGCCGTCGTCAGCGAGCAAGGCAAGATCATCACGGTCAACAGCGCGTTCAGCGCGGCTACCGGCACTAAAGGAACGATATTCAACAAGGATATCAACGAGCTCTGCTCTATAGATCTTGAAAAGATCATCGAGTCGGTCTCACCCGAGTCGATCGTAGGCTCCGACGAGCTTCAGCTCGCACCTGCGTCTCTCAAGGACATCAAAGAGTCCGAGATCGCGACCATCGGCTCGCTCCGCTACAGAGTCGAGTGCTATCCCGTCTCCTCCAAGGGTAAGACCTACTATATGCTGGTCTTCTGCGACATCACCGAGCTGCTCGAGATCAACCACCGCTACCGCAATCACTACACGGCTGTCGGATATATCGTTATCGACAACCTTGAAGAGATCGCGCAGTACGTAAAGGTCAACTATCAGGACGAGACGCGCGAGGTCGGCAAGTTGCTTAACGATTGGGCATCCTCGATGGGCGGAATTCTGCGCGAATACGAAAGCAATAAGTTCCTTCTCATTTTCAACAACGAGATGCTCTCCGAGTGCATCAGAGATAAATTCAGCATACTCTCAAGCATACACAAGATCGAGATCGGCGATGCAAAGATCCCGCTCACGATCTCTATGGGTATCGCCACCGTCGGTGAGACTCTTGAGGAGCGCGAGCATAACGCGATGGTCTCGCTCGATATGGCACTTCAGCGAGGCGGAGATCAGGTCGTGCTCAAGACCCCGACAGGACTTTTCTACTTCGGTGCGAAGACAAAGACTCTCCAGAAGCGTACCAAGGGACATGCGAAGATCATCTTCGGAAAGCTCGCCGCGCTGATAGAAAGCTCGTCAAACGTCATCGTTATGGGACACAGAAATCCCGACTTCGACTCTATCGGAGCGTGCGTAGGTATGGCTACGCTTATACGAAATCTCTTCAAAGATATCGACGTCAAGATCGTTGCCGACACCGACAGCGAGAATTTCAAAGCCTGCACCTCACGTCTGCTGATGCTTGCAGACTACAAGGATATGTTCATCGACCGCGTAAGCGCGCTTGAATACAACAACACAGAAACTCTGCTCATCATCGTGGATGCAAACAATATGGCGATACTTGAGTCGCCCGAGCTTGCAAAGAATTCCTTCAAAAAGGTCATCATCGACCATCACATCAAGAAGGAAGAATTTGAAGATGAGCCCGAGTTTGCTTACATCGATCCCTCGGCATCCTCTGCCTGCGAGCTTATCGCAGAAATGCTCGAGGAGGTGCTCCCTCCCGAGATAAGCTTCAAGGAAGAGGCAAACGTAATGATGTCGGGAATTATGCTCGACACCAAGAACTTCACCAGAACCGTCGGTATGCGTACCTTTGCGGCGGCGCTCTATCTCAAAAACTCGGGCGCGGACACAGAATACGCGCGCACCTTCTTTGAGGAAGCGTTTGAGGATTATCTCTCCGAGTCGCAGTTTGGCAGCGGAGCGAAGATCTACCGCGATCGCATCGCGATAGCGACCTCTACGGGCGCAGGAAGCTCAAACGACCGCGTGCTTGCGGCAAAGGCGGCAGATAAGCTGCTCTCGGTGCGCGACGTAAACGCGGCGTTCACACTCATCCTCACGGGTGAGACTGTTCAGATCTCTGCCCGCTCGGACGGAAGTATCAACGTTCAGCTCATACTCGAGCAGGTTGGCGGCGGCGGACATTTCGATGCCGCAGGAGCCACATTCGAGGAGTGCTCGCTCCAAGAAGCCGAGCAACGCCTCACAGCCGCGATCGACAACTATCTCGATAACCTCGCGGCAGAAAAGAACAACGAATAAATTGTCACACAATCAAAGGAGAATATAAATATGAGAGTTATTTTATTGGCAGACGTCAAAGGTCAGGGCAAAAAGGATCAGATCGTCGACGTATCCGACGGATATGCAAGAAACTTTCTCTTCCCTAAGAAGCTCGCTATCCCCGCTGACTCCAAGGCAGTAAACGACGTAAAGAACAAGGAAGCATCCAAACAGCATAAGATAGACGTTGAGATCGCGGACGCTAAGGCACTTGCAAAGAAGCTTGAGGATATCGTCGTGGTATTCGAGTATGCCGCAGGTCCCGACAAGAAGCTCTACGGCTCGGTAACCGCAAAGGATATCTCCGAGGAGCTCAAGAAGAAGCACGGCATTGATATCGACAAGCGCAAGATCTCGCTCTCCGAGCCGATCAAGTCCTTTGGCGACTTCAAGGCTGATGTAAAGCTCTACACCGACGTTTCGGGTAAGATCAACGTAAGAGTAACCTCCAAGGCAAAATAAAAGATCGAAAGGCAGTTAAAAGTTATGGATGAGCTTCAAAGAAAGCTTCCCTTTTCGCTTATCGCCGAGCAATCGCTTCTCGGTTCGGTCCTTGTAGACCCCGAGTCGCTCAACGACGTGACCGAGATCATAAACGCAAACGATTTCTACCTCTCTGAGCATTCGCAGATATATACCGCGATGCACGAGCTCTTCCTTATCAACAAGGAAATAGATATCGTAACGCTTATCGATATGCTCGTTTCCAAGGGCATATACTCCAAATCGGGCGGTGAGGATTACATCCGCTCGCTATATCAGGCAGTTCCGAACGCGCTCAACGTAAAGGACTACGCTACGATAGTAAAACAGAAGAGCATTCTGCGCAACCTTATCACCACCTGCTCGGATATCACCGACAAGGCTTACAGCGAGCAAGGAAGTGCTGACGAGCTTGTTGAATTCGCAGAGGCTAAGATATTCGATATCGCGGGTGGAAGAGACACAAAGAGCTTCAAGCATATCCGTGACGTTATCGGAACGGTTTATGAAAATCTCCACACTCTCGCGACCGAGGGTGAGGGTGCTCAGGGCACGAAGACAGGATTTTCGGGTATCGACAACGTGCTTGCAGGTATGGGTAACTCCGACCTCGTGCTCGTCGGCGCGCGTCCCGGTATGGGAAAGACCTCGTTCGCTCTTAATATCGCCACCAACGTAGCCCAGATGAGCAATAAAAACGTATGCATATTCTCACTCGAGATGTCCGCAGAACAGCTCGTCACGAGAATAATATCGAGTGAAGCTATGATCGACAGCTACGCGCTCCGAACGGGTAAGCTCGATACTAAACAGTGGCAGGACATCGCCGCGACGACTACAAAGCTCGCGGGATGCAATATACTTATCGACGACACCGCGGGCATTACCGTATCGGGTATGAAGGGTAAGCTTCGCCGCGTACAGAACCTCGGACTTGTCGTTGTCGACTATCTCCAGCTTATGCAAAGTGATAAGAAGACCGACAACCGCGTGCAAGAGGTCGGTGACATTTCGAGAGGTCTGAAGCTGATGGCAAAAGAGCTCAACGTTCCGATCATCTGCTGTGCACAGCTCTCCCGTGGTCCCGAATCGCGTACCGATAAGCGTCCTATGCTTTCCGACCTTCGTGACTCGGGAGCGATCGAGCAGGATGCGGATACCGTTATCTTCCTCTACCGAGATGAATACTACGACACCAAAAATCAGGGTGACGAGGGCAACGTCGCAGAGGTCATCATCGCAAAGAACCGTCACGGCTCGCTTGGAAACGTCAAGGTCGGTTGGATCGGACGCTACACCAAGTTCCTTACCGTCGACAAGGACAGACAAGAGGAATAAGCCGTGCCTACAATAAATAATATTCTTCCGTCCGGCTTCAAATCCCCTGCTCTGCTCTCGGGAATGGATGACGGCACGCCTATCCTCGTAGGACTTTCGGGCGGAGCCGACTCAAGCGCGCTTTTGCATATGCTTTGCAGATATTCAGCGCAAAGCGGCGCGAAAATATATGCGGCACATGTAAACCACGGGATACGCGGAGCCGAGGCTGACCGCGACGAAGAGTTTTGCCGAGAGCTTGCACGCTCACTCGGCGTTGAGATCTTCGTTCTGCGCGCCGACGTGCCGCAGATCGCAAAAGAGACAGGTGAGAGCGTCGAGACCGCCGCAAGAGAGGTCAGATATTCCTACTTCGATCAGATAATGCGCGAGCAGGACATCCCGATACTCGCGACCGCGCATAACGCAAACGACAACCTTGAGACCGTGATATTCAATATCGCGCGTGGCTCGGGACTCGGCGGCGTGTGCGGAATTCCCGAGTGCAGACAGACCTCGCTCGGTGTGGTCATAAGACCTATTCTTTCTATGGAAAAGCGCGAGATACTCGAATATTGCGAGGAAAATGAGATCAGCTTTGTGACCGACAGCACGAACGTCGACACCGACTATACACGAAATCTTATCAGAGCAGAGATAATTCCCGTGATGCAGCGTATCAATTCGGGCGCGGTCAGAAACGCGAGCCGAATGAGCGAGAGTCTGAGGGAGGATTCGCTCTGCCTTGAGAGTATGGCGGGCTGGTTTATCGAGGAGCTCGGGAACGGATATTCGATCGAGACAGAGAAGATATGCGGATCTCCCCCGTCAATCGTAAATCGCGCGCTGATACGGCTCTACGACGAGCTGACGGGCGGCAGGACGCTCGAGCAGACACATATAAATTCACTTCGCGAGCTTGCTTTTCGTGCAGTTCCGCACTCGTCGGTATCGCTCCCCGCAGGAATTGAGGGCGTGATCGAGGGCGGCAAGCTCTGCTTGCGCAAAGCAAAGAAAAAAACTGAGATCTCCGACTATTCTCTGGTGCTTTGTGAGGGTAAAAACTTCATTTCACAAACAAATACAGAAATTTTCATAGGAAATTCACAGAATGCGAAAAATGTTTACAAAAAATCAATAATCCTGTATATTGATTCTGCTAAAATAAAAGGCGAGCTTTTCGTAAGACCTCGCAGAGCGGGTGACATCCTGCGGACACGAGGAATGACCAAGAGTCTCAAAAAGCTTTTGTGTGAAAAAAAGATAGATCTTGAACTTCGCGCAAGGCTTCCGATCATATGCGACTCAGAGGGAGTCGTCGCAGTTCCCCTCGTCGCACTCCGCGACGGAATGAAGGCGGATCCGAACAGTGATTCTGCCGTCGCCATCAACATTTGTTTTTATTAACAAGTATCACTTTTATGAAAAACGGAAAGGCTAAGGAAATGAGAGAAGACATTGAAAGCATACTCGTCAGCGAAGAGGAGCTCGCAGAGATCTGCGACAGACTCGCGACAGAGATCACTGAAGATTACAAAAATTCCGATCGCAAGCTCGTGCTCATCTGCATACTCAAGGGTTCACTTATGTTTACATCAGAGCTTTTGAAGCGAATTGAGCTTCCGCTCGAGATCGACTTTATGAAAGCATCCTCATACGGCGCTCGCACGGTATCGTCAGGAATTATAAACATACACCTGGATATCAAACGTGACGATATGGAGGAGGTCGATTTTATTCTCGTTGAGGATATAATCGACAGCGGAAATACCCTTTCTCACCTCGTACGCTATCTCAAGGAACGCGGTGCGGCAAGCGTTCGTACCTGCACGCTTCTTGATAAGCCCGAAAGACGCACGGTCGACTTCACACCCGACTACCGCGGAAAGATCATTCCCGACAAGTTCGTCGTCGGATTTGGCCTTGACTACGATGAGAAATACAGAAATCTCCCGTTCGTCGGCATTCTCAAACCCGAAGTCTACAGCGAATAAAGCAAACAAATACCACAGTGGAGGAATCCAATGAAGAAAAACAGCAGCGCAAAGATAGTATTATTTTATATTGTCCTTTTCGTTGTGGTGATCGTCGCACTCTCTATGCTGTTCAAAAACGGAAATAGCGAAAAGATGACCTACGGACAGATCGTCGACTATTTCAAAAATGACCGCGTAGCAGAATTCGTAGTTGACAACGATTACTACATCGAAATGCTCGTTTACGAGGTCGATGCGGACGGAAATATCCTTATCGACGATGCCACGGGCAAGGAAAAGACCAAAAGAATAGGCTATCAGCTCCAGAGTCTCGGCCTTTTCGTCGAGGACTGCTCGGAATACTATAAAAACAACACGAATATCAAAAATTACGACATAGAGCCTGACAACGTATTTCCCTGGTGGGTAGCGTTCTTGCCCTATATTCTCGTTCTCATCATTATCATCATCCTTTTCGTAGTGATGCGCAAAGCGGCAAATTCCGGCGGCGCAGGCGGAGCGGGCAGAATGAACTCCTTTGGCAAGGCGAGAGTCAAGATGCCGCAGAACGACAAGAATAAGGTGCTTTTCTCTGACGTTGCAGGTGCGGACGAGGAAAAAGCGGAGCTTGAAGAGGTCGTCGACTTTCTCAAGGATCCAGCCAAGTTCGCAAAGCTCGGCGCGAAGATCCCTCACGGTGTTCTTCTCGTCGGCCCTCCCGGTACGGGTAAAACGTTGCTTGCAAAGGCGGTTGCCGGAGAAGCGGGTGTTCCCTTCTTCTCTATCTCGGGCTCGGACTTCGTCGAGATGTACGTCGGCGTAGGTGCGTCCCGTGTTCGCGACCTCTTCGAGACGGCAAGAAAGCACCCCGCTTCTATCATATTTATCGACGAGATCGATGCAGTCGGCCGTCACAGAGGCGCAGGTCTCGGCGGCGGACACGACGAGCGTGAGCAGACGCTCAACCAGCTTCTCGTTGAGATGGACGGCTTCGGCTCGCACGAGGGCATTATCGTCATCGCGGCAACCAACCGTCCCGACATTCTCGATCCCGCACTTCTCCGTCCCGGCAGATTTGACCGTGAGATCACGGTAAACTACCCCGACATCAAAGGCCGTGAGGAGATACTCAAGGTACACGCAAGAAACAAGCCCTTTGAGGCAGACGTCGACTTCTCGACGGTAGCTAAGACCACCCCCGGCTTTACCGGTGCGGATCTTGCAAACCTGCTCAACGAGGCATCTCTCCTCGCCGCACGCAGAGGTAAGAGCCTTATCGGTATGGAGGACATTGAGGATGCGTATATCAGAGTTATCGCAGGACCTAAGAAGAAGTCCAGAGTTATGAAGGACAGCGAAAAGAAGAACACCGCGTACCACGAGGCAGGTCACGCTATCGTAACGCATCTCCTTCCCAATACCGATCCCGTACACCAGATCTCCATCATCCCCGCAGGCAGAGCGCTCGGTTATACCCTGCATCAGCCTCAGGAGGATAAGTACAGCGTTTACAAGAGCGGTCTTAAGAACGAGATCGCAATACTTCTCGGTGGCCGTGCCGCTGAGGAAATAATCTTCGGTGACGTTTCGGGCGGCGCGTCCAACGACATCGAGAGAGCCACCAAGATCGCAAAGCAGATGGTCACAAAGCTCGGTATGAGCGAGTTTCTCGGTCTGCGCGCGTTTGGCAACGATCACGGCGAGGTATTCCTCGGCAGAGACTTCTCAAGCTCGCAGGACTACTCTGACGAGACTGCGGCTAAGATCGACGCAGAGATCCACTCGATCATCAGCGAAGCTTATGCTACCGCCAAGAAGCTGCTGACTGAAAACATCGCAAAGCTTCACTTCGTATCCGAGTTCCTTGTCAAGAACGAGGTTATGGACGCTGAGCAGTTTGCAGCGGCTATGGACAGCGATTGCAGCTTTGAGGATCTTGAGGAGATGACCGAAGCAAAGAAGCGCAAGAGCCGTGAGGAAAACGACCGCAAGCGCGCTGAGATGCTTGCTGAAGAGCGCAAGCGCAAGGAAGCCGAGGAAAAGGCACGCCGAGAGGCTGAGCGTAACAAAGACGCAAACAGATACGATCGCGACGGCGATTCTAACAACAACGGAAATATCAGTCCCGACGGAAAGGGCTCCGACGGTGACGACGATCAGAATATTCCCTTCTGATCATAATGATTAAAGCCGCAAGGAACTTTGATCCTTGCGGCTTTGCTATTTTAGAGGTGTTTATGAGATTGCTATTTGAGATCGACGCAAAGGACTACAAGAAGGGCGGCAGAGTTTTCGTGCGCCCCTCGGTCAGAGCGATAATATTGCGCGGCGGCAAGGTCGGAATGGTGTACAGCCAAAAGTACGATTACTACAAATTCCCGGGCGGTGGGATCGAGAGCGGAGAGGATCACATAAGCGCCCTCGCGCGAGAGACGCTCGAGGAAGTCGGACTTTGCGTGATCCGCGATAGCGTGCGCGAGTTCGGCTACGTTCACCGTCTGCAGTTCGACTACACGGGAACAGCAGACATATTCGTGCAGGATAACTACTATTATCTGTGCGAAGTCGAAGATCAGGCTTGCGAGCAAAATCTCGACGGCTACGAGGCGGACGAGAGATTTACTCTGCGTTTCGTCTCCCCTGCCGACGCTATCGCGACAAATCGCGGATGCGACCACGGACCGAAGGATCCGCGTATGATCGAGCGCGAGTCGAGAGTTCTTGAGATCCTATCACAAGAGAATATTATATAGAGCAGAATTATTTCTGCTCTTTTATATTGTAATCCTTTGCAGATGCTTTTCATATACATTGAAAAAAGGCACGGCAAAGGAGAGACTATGAAAACTGCTGTAAAAGACAAGATCCGCGGACTTACTGACGAAGAGGCGCGGCTCTCTCGCGAGAAGCACGGAGCGAACACGCTTGCCGAGGTCAAGCACAAGAGCTTTCTTCGCGCATTTCTTGAAAACCTCGGCGATCCCGTCATCAGAATTCTGCTCGGCGCGCTTATTGTAAACCTCTTTTTTGTATTCCGCGGCGGCGATATCATTGAGACTGTCGGCATCGCGATCTCGGTATTTCTCGCCACGCTTATCTCAACGCTCTCCGAGAGAGGAAGCGAGGCGGCGTTCCGCAAGCTCGAGGAGGAATGCTCGCACTCAAGCTACAGAGTCTGGCGCGACGGAAAGATCTGCGAGGTAGCGATCGAGGAAGTAGTGGTCGGAGACGTGATAAAAGTCAGCGCGGGCGAGCAGATCCCCGCCGATAGCTTCGTTATCGAGGGTAAGCTCAGGCTCGATCAGTCGATGCTGACGGGCGAGAGCCGAGAGATCGAAAAATGCAAAAGTCGCGACTCCACCAAAACGCCTTCTTCTAAAAGTGCGGTCTTTCGCGGCTCGGTGATACTCTCGGGCGAGGGCGAGATCGAGGTCTTTTCGGTAGGAGCGAACAGCTTTCTCGGGAAGATCTCGGACGAGGTCGGTGCTGACACTCGTCAGAGCCCGCTCAAGCTCCGTCTGACCAAGCTCGCGCGGCAGATCAGCCGTATCGGCTATCTTGCCGCCATTCTCGTTGCGCTTGCGTATTTATTCAATATATTTATAATCGACAGCGGCTTCTCGCTCGAGCTCGCTATGCGCAAGGTGCGCGATCTGCACTACTCTCTCGAGCATCTGCTCCACGCATTTATGCTCGGACTCACTGTCATAGTTATGGCAGTTCCCGAGGGGCTCCCGATGATGATCGCTGTAGTGCTCTCGGCTAATATCCGCAGAATGATCAAGGACAACGTGCTGGTGCGCAAGCCCGTGGGCATCGAGGCGGCGGGAAGTATGAATATGCTATTTACCGACAAGACGGGCACGCTGACCGAGGGAAAGATGAGTGTAGGGGAGATAATTATCTGCGAGGGTGACGATATGCTCTCCTGCGAGAGCTATCCTTCACTAAAGAAACAATCCGAGCCGCTCGCAAGGCTTTATCTCGAGAACGCGCTCTGCAACACCGCGGTCACTCTGTCGGGCGGCGAGGTGCTTGGCGGAAACTCGACCGAGCGAGCAATCTCGGAGTCGGTGCTCGCGTGCGGTGCAGAAAAGACCAATTGCAAAACTGTCGAAAAGCAAGCCTTTGACAGCGCGTACAAGTATTCTGCCGCGCGCACGCTATCCGACGGTCGCTCACGCATATACATCAAGGGCGCACCCGAAAAGCTGCTCGCATCCTGCCGATACGCATACGACAAAAGTGGCAGAGCTATTCCCTTTTCCCGAGTATCCTACGCGCTTCTGCGTCGCATCAGCGAACTCACCTCGTCGGGCAAGCGTGTTTTATGCATCGCAGAGGGCGATGCTATGCCGAGCTCGCGCGGACTTGGCGAGATGACCTTTATTTGCGCCATCACGCTCTGCGACAGACTGCGAAGCGAAGCACGCGAGTCGGTAAAGGTACTTTCGGACGCAGGAATTCGCGTGGTGATGATAACAGGAGACAACCGCGACACCGCCGAGCATATAGCACGCGAGTGCGGCATCGTCTCGTCTTCAAACGACGTAGTGATGAGCAGCGAGGAGCTTGCCGCGATCGACGACAAAACGCTTGCCTCTCTGCTTCCTCGGCTGTCGGTGCTCTCTCGCGCTCTGCCGACAGACAAGAGCCGTCTCGTCCGCGTGGCGCAGGACAAAGGACTTGTGGTCGGAATGACTGGCGACGGAATAAACGACGCGCCTGCGCTCAAACGAGCCGATATCGGCTTCTCTATGGGTAGCGGCACGGGGGTTGCGCGCGAGGCAGGAGATATAATCATTCTTGACAACAATCTCTCCTCTATCGGCAAGGCTGTGCTCTACGGCAGAACGATATTCAAGAGCATCAGAAAATTCATCACGCTTCAGCTGACGATGAATTTCTGCGCGGTCGGTATCTCGATGATAGGACCGTTTATCGGATACGACTCGCCCGTCACCGTCGTGCAGATGCTTTGGATCAATATGATAATGGACACCCTCGGCGGTCTTGCCTTTGCGGGCGAGGCGGCGCTGAGCTCCTATATGAAGGAACGCCCCAAGAGGCGCGACGAGCCGATACTGAACGGCTATATGATCTTCCAGATGATATGGGCGGGTATATTTACTGTCGGGCTTTATATGCTATTCCTGACCTCGCCGAGCATCATCAGCAAATTCAGAGACAGCACCGACGACATCTATCTGCTGACCGCGTTTTTCGCGCTGTTTATATTCACCTCGGTCTTTCACTGCTTCAACTGCCGCACCGACAGACTCAATATCTGCGCCTCGCTCGGCAAAAACCGCGCCTTTATCGCGATAATCACGCTCGTGACCACGATCCAGCTCGCATTCGTCTATCTCGGCGGCTCGCTTTTGCGGACCGCACCGCTCACCCGCAACGAGCTTTTGCTCACTCTTCTGCTCTCGCTGAGCGTGATCCCCGCCGAGCTCGTGCGCAAGCTTATCCTCAGAATGCTCAAAATAAAGCAAAGATTTTAAAAAGTAAAAGAGTCGACGTTCAACTCGTCGACTCTTTTATTTTCCTGAGAATTATTCCTCAGTTTCCTCGTCTGTCTCTTCAGCTGCCTCGGGTTCTTCTGCGGTAGCGGCGTCAGCGGCAGCATCTGCGGCCTCCTTAGCCTTCTTTGCTTCCTCTCTTCTCTGCTTTTCAGCCTCGAGTTCAGCCTTGATAACCTTCTTCTCAGCCACAAGTGCCTCGATCTCAGCTACGATAGCCTGAGCCTTGCCCTCTTCGACTTCTTCTCCCTTGAGTACAACGTAATATACTCTACCAAGCTCCTCATACTTCTCTGCTACTTTTCCGTCAATAGTCTTCATTCTTACGTGCTTAGCCGCGGTATCCGCGACCTCGCTTGTCTTTGCGACCACCTTATCGGTTGTCTTGCAGATCTTAGCCTTTATCTCATTCCAGCTTGCCATAGCTTTTCTCCTTGTGTATTTATAATTTAATATTTGCACCTTTACATACAATATTATACGCTCTTTTCCGCATTTTGTCAATATAAAAATCCGATATATACATAAAGCGCTGCTTTGCGAGTTATTCTACTCTTATAAATTCGACACGAAGCGCCTCTGCGTCATCCTTTTGAAAATGAACGTGTGCAACTCTGCCATCTGACAGATGGTATTCATATATGACAGCACCCGAACCGATATCGCGTCCGAGCACGCCCAACACTCCCGTCACTTCCTCGTAAGTCATTCCTGCGCTCACCTGTTCGATCTTCTCGGGAGCTACCGTCCCCAGCTCTGCGAGTGGAATTATCATAAAAGAGTTCAGGAATTCCTCGGTGTTAACTCCCGCGATGCTGTCAGCGTAGTAAAATAGTTCAAAGGCTGTTCCGTCGATCACTCCCCGCCACGTTATACAATCGCCCTCGTATGTAGGATGCTTTTTTCTGAGCTCAGATACGAACGTTATCCTTCCGTCCTTGCGCACGATAGGATTTGGCAACAATGAATCTTTGTTGCCCACGATTACCGTCTCGGTTATCCATTCCAGAGGATCTTCAGCTCCGTCAATTTCCAAATAATATAGAATTCTCACAAAGTCGCCGTTCGCGGCCTCTTTCGTCACGTTCAAATACTTGTTTTGGTTTTTTGTGATATTTTCCTCGTATTGTATCCAGGTAAACTCACCCTCGACGACGTCGGGATACGGAACAGAATCTATCACGCTCAAAAAGGTAGAAAGCTCTTCAACCGTTCTGCTAATACCGATATCAGCAAAACAATAGCTGTAAAAAACTTCTTCAAGCTTCTCCTCAGTAGGTGAAGAAACCGCTTCTCTGATCTTCAAAATATCTTCTCTCGGAGAACGCAGATCAATACATTTTCTCATCGGAATATCCAAGGGTGGATATATATACGTCTCCTTGGTTGGCTCTTCGGTCGGAGCATACATAGGCGCGCCGGTAGGTACATCAATGTCCGCGGTAGGAACTTCGGGCTCTCCGAACGAAAATCCCAAGTTAAAATCGCAGGCGGTCAGGAAAAATACAAGCAAAAACGCAAGTAAAATTGCCAATACTCTTATCAATTTCATAAGCTCCTCCTTATCTTTTCTACACTTTAAGTATACCACAAGTGTCTGCGTTTGTCAACACGCTATGCACAGTCAGAAACAAATATGAATAAAATGGGCGCAAACAGAAAAAATAAGAAAAACGGAGGAAATAAATATGAATATGCAAAAGGATCAATACAAGCGATTTGCCGACGCACACGCGCCGCGCTCGCCGATAGTCAAGAACTGCATCCTCGCCTTTCTGTTCGGCGGCGGTATCTGCACCTTCTCCGAGCTTCTCTTCACGCTCTACTCAGCGTGGGATTATCTTGAAGAGGACTCTGCGCGCGCGCTTTGCTCGGTGACTCTTATCTTTATCGCGGTGCTGCTCACGGGAATAGGCGTTTTTGACAAGATCGCCAAGCACGCGGGCGCGGGCACGCTCGTTCCGATCACGGGATTTGCCAACTCTGTCGCCTCGCCCGCCATCGACAGTCGCGCCGAGGGCTATATTCTCGGCGTGGGGGCGAAGATCTTCACGGTCGCGGGCCCCGTTCTGCTATACGGAACGCTCGCAGGCGCGATATACGGGCCGATCTATTGGATCTGCTCGCTCTTCTGACAAAAAAAGACGGAGTACTGGGTGCTTGCGGTAGAGCAGTATGAAATTGAAAATACCTACCGACAGGAAAAGGACGAGAAATTGCTGAAAGTTCTCGTCCTTTTTTCTTGACAAGCACTGCTTCTGTGTCCACAGAAGCTATTTTGATTTTGTCGATATGCCGTCGCTTTGCTCGGCTCGATATATTTGCCTTGCAGCAAATTCGATATGTTTTCGCTACGCTCAAACTCGATATGATATAAATCCGCGCTCACGCAGTGAGCATATCGAGTGCGACAGCACATATCGAACGCGTTAGCGTATATCGAAAA
>JAGBIA010000109.1 GCA_017935225.1 Clostridia bacterium
ACGGAAGTTCATTTTTTAATCGTTACGACCTTGGACAGTCGGCAACTCGTTGCAGGGACGCACGGTCCCTACAAGCATAGAGATAAGCCTATGCTTTTGGTTACAGACCAAACAAAGATTTAGATCTCACTCTTCACAATAAAAAGAAACACGCGGTAGCGAGCTGTCCGCGTGTTTCCACCTCGCATTTGTGCAAAACTACCGTCTGTTATGTCCCTACCCTCACAAACATCCCAAACTCCGATCGAGGCAGGCATAACGACCACGCACGCACCCTCGACCAACCCCCATTCAAGTTCTTTGCGCCACTTTCTACGAAAGAAAGTGGCAAAAACACTACTCCAACTAACTACACAAACTAACTTTCAAGATTTCTGCATAAAACTCTTGCAAAAGTCAAAAAACTGTGATATAATAAATTGTTATAGTATGCAAATTTTACGTTAATGTGGCTCTGCCACGGGAGGTTTTAATTGATAATCGCACTTGAAGAAGCAAAATATAAGCTTATCGGTATGAGAGCCGATATTGACGATCTCGGTTCCGCGCTCCGCATCGACGAGCTGAGAGTCACCGTCGAGGAGCTTGACAAGCAGACGCTCGACCCTGATTTCTGGTCGAATTCCGAGAATTCCTCGAGCGTTCTCCAGAAGCTCAAGCAGACAAAGGACACAATTGAAAACTACGAAGCACTCAAGTCTCGTCTTGAGGACGCTATCACGCTTGCCGAGATGGCGATCGAGGAGAACGAGGAGGCTTACATTGAAGAGGTCGAGGGCGAGCTCCGCGCGATCACCAAGGAAGCCGAGAACAAGAGAATTGAGATTCTTCTTTCGGGCGAGTACGACAAGAACAACGCCATCGTCTCCTTCCACCCAGGTGCAGGCGGCACGGAGGCTCAGGACTGGGCACAGATGCTTTATCGAATGATCACCCGTTGGGCAGAGCGCAAGGGATACAAGTACAAGCTGCTCGATTGGCTTGACGGCGACGCGGCAGGCATCAAGAGCGCGACTATTATGGTCGAGGGACTCAATGCGTACGGCTATCTCAAGGCTGAAAACGGCGTTCACAGACTCGTCCGCGTTTCCCCCTTTGATGCGGCAGGCAGACGTCAGACTTCCTTTGCATCCATCGAGGTAATGCCCGAGTTCGATCAGCTCGACAAGGTAGAGATCCGCGAGGAAGACATCGAAGTCACCGCGCACCGTTCGAGCGGCGCGGGCGGTCAGCACATCAACAAGACCGACTCCGCGATAAGAATTCTCCATAAGCCCACGGGTATCGTCGTCGGCTGTCAGACCGAGCGTTCTCAGCTTCAGAACAAGGAGACCGCGATGAAGATGCTCAAGGCAAAGCTGATGGAGATCAAGCTCCGCGAGCGTCTTGACACCATCGAGGACATCAAGGGCAACAAGACCAACATCGAGTGGGGCGCACAGATCTGCTCCTACGTATTTATGCCCTACACTCTCGCAAAAGACACGAGAACCGGCTACGAGGACGGAAACATCTCGGCTGTAATGGACGGCGAGATCGACGAGTTCATCAATGCCTACCTCAAGATGAACGCGAAATAAGCAACTGTTGACATATCGGCATATTTGTGATATAATAATTAAAGAAGAACAAAGCTTCAACGGTACACCCGCTTGAGCTTTTACGAACACACGCGCACGGGTGGACCTGCTCTACCTATGCGCGTGTGTTTTTTCGGAGGTCAGTATGAAACGAGCCTTGATAATAATCGCAATAATCCTACTCATCGCGGCGGTCGTGGGGATAGTATTGCTCGGCAATCTTATGCTTAATAATTACGCCGAAACGGGCTCGATCTTTGGTTCGAGTTTTGACAAACCCGGCAGCTTTTGGGAGAACGTCATCGGCGACGAAATACTTAACGAGGTGCGCCCGGACGAGCCAACCGAAGAAAAGCAAACCTCCGCACCACCCATAGATCAAGGAAACTATATCTTTGAGGAGCTCCCGGACGGAACCTACTCGGTAAAGCTCAAGGATCCTTCCGCCGAAGGCGAGATCCTCACTTTTCCCACGAGCTTCAACGGCAAACCCGTGACAATGATAAAAAAATCGGTCGAAATAAACGTCACCGTGCGGCAGGTCATCATCCCCGACAGTGTGACGGTAATAAACGACAATGCATTTTGCAATTTTACATCTCTCGAAAGCGTTGTATTCGGTAAAAACGTGGCACACGTGCGGCCATCGGCGTTTATGAACTGCATTGTACTGAAAAACGTACAATTCAATGAAAATCTGGAACACATTTACGACTCTGCCTTCGAGAATTGCTATTCTCTTGAGTTCATCGATCTTCCCGAGGGGCTTCAAAGTATTCAAAATAGTGCTTTTTTAAATTGCAGCGGATTGAAGCAGATCAACATACCGTCGTCGGTATTCTACATCGGACGGTCTGCCTTCGCCAGATGTGATGCTCTGACCCACGTATACGTACCCGGCAACAATATGCAAGAGCTGCACGAAGATATTTTCTACGGTTGCCAAAGCCTTGAGACTGCCGAACTTGGAAACGGAATAACCACCGTAGCGCATAATATGTTTGGAGCCTGCACAAATCTCAAGGAAGTAAAGCTCCCGTCAACACTTAAAACCATTGGATCATTTGCCTTTTTGGATTGTACCTCGTTAAAATATATTACCCTTCCCTACAACCTTTCCACTATCAAGGAAGGCGCATTCGCAAACTGCTCGTCGTTAGAAAAGCTTGAGCTTCCTTCTTCGCTTAACCATCTTGAACTCGCATTTACAAATTGCTCCTCGCTTAAGAGTCTGACCGTAGCCAAGGGCAACGCCACCTACTACGACTCAGACAACTGCATTATCGACCGCACGACGAGAACTTTGGTCTACGGTTTATCGGGCTGTATCATACCCAATGACAACAGCGTAGTGATCATCGGACCGCAGGCATTGGAAGGTATAACGGCTCTGGCATCGCCTCTTCCCGATTCTCTCAAGATCATTGATTTTGCCGCATTCAGATATGCCGAGATCGAAAGCATCGAGCTTCCGCAGGGGCTCAGCGAAATACGAGAACAAGCCTTTTCACAGTCGCAATTAAAAAAGATTACTCTCCCCGACAGGCTCACCCTTTTAGGCAGCTCCGCCTTTTCGGGAAGTGCTTTGGAGGAAATGACCCTATCACACATTCCCTATGAAATGGGATACAATATATTCAGTGGTTGTAAATCCTTGCACACACTTACGGTCAAAGAGAATTTTCCTACCTACAGCGATTCACTATTCGCAGACTGCACTTCGCTTCAAACCGTGATCTTGTCCGATAAAGTAACAGAGATTCCATCTAAGTGCTTCTATGGATGCACAGCTCTTACGACGATAGAACTTCCCGAGCAACTAACCGAGATCGCCAAAAGCGCATTCTCGGATTGCTCTTCTCTCGCGTCGATCGCTCTGCCCGACGCGTTGACGACAATAGGTGCATACGCCTTTAGCGGTTGCGAAGCGCTGACAGAGATCACAATTCCTAAAAACGTTACAAAGATCAAGGAATATGCTTTCAGAGACTGCACGAACCTTCAGACAATGACGATAAACTCAAAAAATGCTGAGCTTTATGCATACGTCATCAAGGATGCCGATAATCTGACAAAGATCAACTACGTTGGCACGCGCGCAGATTGGGAAAGCATCCCGAAGCACGAAAAGTGGTCTGTGGATGCAGAGATATTCACAGTATTCTGCACCGACGGAGAGATAAATTACCCATTGAAATAAACTATAGAGGAGTCAAGCTATGAAACGAGCTTTGATAATAATCGCAATAATATTGCTCTCTCTGCTGCTCATAGGAGTAATACTTATCGGCAGCCGTATGATGAGCAACTATACTCAGACCGGCTCGGTTTTGGGATCGAGCGTTGACCTTTCGGGAGGCTTCTGGCAGGACGTTGGCAATATCGTCGGCGCCGTAATTCCCGGCTTCAAGCCGAACAATACACCGCAGGAAGAGACAGTTGACATCGGAAACAGTAAATATACTTATGAACTCTCTTGGGATGACACTTACGTCTTAGCCATTGAAAAAATTGCGCCTACGGACGGAGTCCTGCGCTTCCCCTCAAGCTACGAGGGAAAGCCCGTCTCTGTAATCGTAACGCGCAGAGCGATGATAAGCCAAGAAGATACCTACAAGGTAAGAGAGATAATTATTCCCGACAGCGTTACCAAGATAGGCGAGAGCGCATTTGACGGGATGAAAAATCTCGAATCGGTTACTTTGGGCGCGAATGTTAAGACTATTGCAAACCTTGCTTTTTACGGTTGCCCCAAGCTTAAAACCGTATATACAAGCGAAAAACTTTATTCGATCGATCGCTTCGCCTTTGCCGAGTGCACCGCACTTGAGGAATTCAAGCTTCCCGAGGGGCTTCAAAAGATATCAGAGAACGCTTTTGAAAATTGCAGTTCACTTAAAAACGTAGATCTTCCGAAGACCCTTACATACCTTGGCACCAATGCCTTTCGCGGATGCGCGTCCATCGAAAGACTTACCATCCCGAAATCTCTGAGTGAAATAGACTCCGGCGTATTCGGCGTTTGCGATAATCTTAAATTCGTAGAATTCGAATATGGCTCTACGAAAGTCGCTGATTCTATGTTTTTCAGATGTCTGAGTCTTGACACCGTTATTCTTCCGGACACGATCACTACTATTGAATACGGAGCGTTTCAAGGTTGTTCCAAACTTGAGAGCATAGACATTCCTGACTCCGTCACCACCATTGGTTCATCAGCATTTTCAAATTGCAGAAGTCTTAAAAGTATAGATCTTCCCGAGTCGCTTACCACTCTTTCGGAACACACCTTTTCGAGATGCGAATCACTCAGAAGCATATCTATTCCCGCAAAAGTCACAAAGATCGGTCAGGGCGCAATATCCTCAGAATTTATTGAAAAGATAAACGTTGACAAGAATAACCCTTGTTTTCGAGTGGTAAACGGCTGTTTGATAGAAAATGATACTAAAACGATAGTCGCCACCTGTAAATTATGCGCTATTCCCCGCGACGAAAACGTAACCACTATAGGTGCTTTCGCTTTTAACGGTTCCCCGATGAATAAGATCGTGATCCCCGAAAATATTACCAAGATATCCATGTATGCATTTAGTTCTTGTGCAATAGAAGAAATTCATATTCCGTCAAGTGTCAATGAGATAGAAGAGCATGCATTTGCGTCTTGTGAATATCTTCGCACAGCCGTTTTCGAAGGAGACGTGGACGTATTTGGAAGCTCTATCTTTCACGGATGCCCCTCTCTTAAAAACGTAACGTTGCCTCAAAATTTAACTTCCATACCGGTCAGAACTTTTTCCTCTTGTTCCTCTCTTGAAGAAATAATTCTCCCCGAGGGAATAGTAGATATCGGCGATCATACCTTCAGCTCTTGTTCGTCGCTTGAAGAAATAAATCTCCCGGAAGGAATAGTCAATATCGGTTATGAGGCCTTCGGTGGTTGCGAGTCGCTGAGCTCTTTGGTTCTTCCAAGCAAGCTTAACACGATAGAGATGTACGCATTCAAAGGCTGTAAATCGCTTAAAGAGATAACCATTCCCGAGGATGTATTGGAAATCGGGCCACACGCTTTTGAAGCTTGCACCTCACTTGAAGCTCTTACGATAAGATCCAAAACTGCAAAACTCAGCTCGAATATCCTTGTCGGAGCAAGCTTATTGACCGAAATCAGATTTGACGGAACGTGTGAGGAGTGGTACGGACTTGGCAAACACCCGGATTGGCTTGCAGAAGATCAGCGTCTGACCATAATCTGCACCGACGGAGAGGTAGAAGAATACTAAGCAAAACTATAAAGGAGTCAAGCTATGAAACGAGCTTTGATAATAATCGCAATAATATTACTCATCGCGGCGGTCGTGGGGCTGGTATTGCTCGGCGGGCTTATGATGAATAATTACGCAGAAACCGGCTCTGTCTTCGGCTCGGGCTTTGACCTCTCGGGCGGATTTTGGGAGAACATCATCGGCGACGACACGATAGACGGTATCCCCACCTCGCCGCGTCCGTCTGAGACGGATGAAAAATTTACAGATCCCTCACCCGACCGCACCGACGGTGACGAGGATATATACATAGACGATGAAGATCCCTATGTCGACTATGTGGATATATTTATTTTTAACTACTGCGGCGACGGTAACGTCGAGGTATCGCTAAACAAATATTACTCGGCAGAAGAGATCGTGATCCCGTCCACCTACGATGGAAAGACAGTATTCAGAATAGCCCAAGATGCCTTTCTGAACCGTTCCGACATAAAAAAGATCGTACTCCCCGATACTATAAAAGCCATTTATGCCAATGCTTTTTCGGGTTGCTCCTCGCTTTCCGAGATCGTCCTTCCCGACGGTGTAGAGCGCATTAAACAAGGAGCTTTCGAAGGTTGCAGTTCACTCAAGAGCATCAACTTACCCGCAAACATAGCCTTTATCGGTAGCAACGCCTTCAAGGGCTGCACCTCTCTGACGTCGGTGATATTGCCGCCGAATTTATACGATTTAGACGCAAGCGCATTTGAGGGTTGCACTTCTCTCTCGTACGTTGAAATCTACGACGTCCATTCATTTGATGCAAACGTATTCTCGGGCTGCAGCGCACTCGAGACCGTGAAAATATGCGGCAACAATATAGGAATGGTGAGAGATAACCAATTTGGTCTGGACGTTCCGGTAAAGAACGTGATCTTTGCCGAGGGTCTGACTCGCATATCCGCAGAGATCTGTAAGGGATTTTCTGAACTGAGACAAGTAAAGATCCCAGACAGCGTCGTTGAGATAGGCGAACGTGCTTTTTTCAACTGCCAGAATCTTGAAGTTATCGAGTTTTCACAAAATCTGACTACGATAGAAAAATTCGCTTTCGGCAGTTGCTCAAATCTGAGATCCGTAACTATTCCCGACAGCGTCAAAGTCATTGACGAATCTGCTTTCGCAAGTTGCTCCTCGCTTTCCGAGGTCAGTCTCGGAAGAAGCGTTGAGGTACTTCAAAGCACCGCCTTCTTCCAATGCAGTTCTCTTGAAAAAATCCACATCTGCGAAAATCTCAAGTTTATAGGTCCCGTTGCGTTTTACGGTTGCGAGAAGCTTGAGATCACTTACGAGGGCAGTGCTGCCGAGTGGAATGCAATAACAAAAGCAACAGACTGGGCAATCGGAATCGGAGATTATAAGATCATCTGCTCGGATGCAACCCTGACACCAAATTAACACTCAAAGGAGGTCAATATGAAACGAGCTTTGATAATAATCGCAATAATATTACTCATCGCGGCGGTCGTGGGGGTAGTATTGCTTGGTGGGCTTATGATGAACAATTATGCCGAGACGGGTTCGATCTTTGGCTCGGGCTTTGACCTCTCGGGCGGCTTTTGGGAGAACATCATCGGCGACGAGGTGCTTGGCGGCATAGATACCTCGCCGCGTCCGACAGAGCCTGACAACGTTTTTACCGGCAAGACTGACGAGACCGACCAAGAACTACCCTCGGACGAGAGCGTGTTTATCTATGAATTGCTCGACGACGGCACTTATGCGGTAAAGATCGACCGCACTGTGTCCGAAGACGGCATTTTGCGCATACCTGACAGCTTAAACGGCAAGCCCGTGACTGTGGTGAAGTCCTCCGCAGTAAGCGAAGCAGACAAGACATCCGCAATAAAAGAGGTGATCATTCCTGACAGCGTTACCACGATAGAGCCAAAGACATTTGCGACTTTTGAAAATCTTGAGAAAGTCGTGCTCGGCAACCGCGTGACTACAATAGGCGATGCTGCTTTTAACGGCTGCCGCAAATTGAAAAGCATAAACCTGCCCGATAGTCTTCAGTATATCGGAGTTGCTGCTTTCCAAAGCTGTCGCGGACTTCAAAACATCGTTTTGCCGAAATCGTTGACTACAATAGGCAGTTATGCATTTCAAGATTGCATCGCTCTTTCAAGCATAGTTATTCCCGACAGTATCGAGACTATCGAAGAACATTCATTTTCCTACTGTGCCTCACTTGAAAGCGTAACGCTGAGAAAGGGTGTAAAGAAAATAAAAGACAATGCTTTCTATGAATGCACAGCGCTTTCCGAAATAATACTTAACGAAGGGCTTGAAGAAATAGGTCTCAGCGCATTTGCTGCGTCAGCCGTTACATCCATACATATTCCTTCGTCTGTTACGTATGTACAACCCAATTTTTTGTCTTCGCAAAATTTGAACAGCATCACCGTGGATCCGCAAAATGCCAAATATCACGCCGCAAACAATTGTTTGATAAAAACGGAATACAAGACGCTTGTTCGTGGCAGTAACACAAGCGTCATCCCGTCAGACGGAAGCGTTGAGGTCATCGGAAATTTCGCATTCTACGATTTGACATTATCCGAAATAACTATTCCGGAAACAGTAATACATATTATGCCTTACGCTTTCGAGAACTGCACGTCTCTTACGAAAGTCAATTGGCACGACAATATACAAGCAATAGGTATCAACACATTTTATGGATGCAGCAGTCTCGGGGAAATAGATTTTCCCGAGAATCTCACAACACTGGATGGTAACTTTAGCAACTGCACCTCTTTGCATACCGTAAACCTATCTAAAAATATACAAGGGATTGGTGCAAGAACGTTTTATGGATGCGAAAGCTTGAAAACTATAAATTACGACGGCACAAAGGAAGAGTGGAATGCTGTCGGGATCAGCCCTGAATGGAAGAATAAAAACATGCACTTCACCGTCGTTTGCACGGATGGCGAGATAGAATACTAAACGAACACAAGGAGTCAAGCTATGAAACGAGCTTTGATAATAATCGCAATAATATTACTCACCGCGGCGGTCGTGGGGCTGGTATTCCTCGGTGGGCTTATGATGAATAATTACGCAGAAACCGGCTCTGTGTTTGGCTCGGGATTTGACCTCTCGGGCGGATTTTGGGAGAACATCATCGGTGACGAGGTGCTTAACGGAGTCGAGGCCGACATGCCCACAGAGCTGCCGAGTGCCGAAGATACTTTCAAGGAAACCGAGAAAGAAACTACAAAGATCCCGGATGAGATGTACGACGACAACGGAGTGTTCATAAGCGATAACAGTTTCGTTTATGAACCGCTTGAGGACGGCTCTTATGCC
The DNA here is from genome assembly GCA_017935225.1 of Clostridia bacterium. Classification (GTDB taxonomy): domain Bacteria; phylum Bacillota; class Clostridia; order Oscillospirales; family CAG-272; genus HGM12713. The sequence goes on from JAGBIA010000109.1 coordinate 9,206, forward strand.
GTATCGGTCGACGGTTTTCTGGCATCAGACGGAGTGTTACAGTTTCCAAGCAGCTTCAAGGGAAGTCCGATTACTACGATCATAAGATCCCCGAGTGCTAACAAGAAGGATAAGTTTGACATAGAGAAGATCATTATTCCCGATAGCGTAATAACGATTGAAGCGCAAGCTTTTCAGGGCGTTAAAAATCTTGAATCTGTCATACTTGGAGAAAACGTACACAATATTATGGACTACGCTTTTTTCGGCTGCGAATCCTTAAAAACCGTCGTTTTTAACGAAAATCTTGGATTTATAATGCCCTATGCATTTGCGGAATGCAAAAATCTTGAAAGTGTCAGCTTTAAAGGCGGGCTTATGGGGATAAACTCTTATGCTTTTGTAAACTGCACCTCGCTTTCAAGCGTAGAACTGCCGCAGGGTATCATGCATCTCGGCGAGGGAGCGTTTGAGAATTGCCGCTCTCTGCAAAGCATAGTTATTCCCGGGTCGGTAACGACGGTACAACCCTCTGTTTTCAAAAATTGCAAGCTCCTCAGCTACGTTTCGTTCGGTGATGGTTCAACGACAGTAGGAAGCAATATGTTTTTTGATTGCGAGAACTTAGAGACGGTTATTCTCGCCGACACGATAACTTCCATCAAGGAAAACGCGTTTACGGGCTGTAATTCTCTGAAAAGCATTGACCTTCCCCGCTCCTTGACCTCTTTAGGCGCACTTGCTTTTGCTAATTGTCCTTCCTTGAAGAGCATTCATCTTCCAACATCTCTCGCCAAAATCGAGCAGTCACCTTTCCGTATGACACAGCTCGAGAGCATAACAGTTGATAAAGATAACCCTAATTTTTACGTTCTCAACAACTGCCTGATAGAGTCGGCTACAAAAACTATACTATACGCTTGTACGACAAGCTCTATACCCACGGATAAGAACGTAAATATCATAGGGCAAGATGCATTTGCTTTTTCACCCTTGAAGAGTATCAGAATTCCCGACAATATTACAAAAATAAGCACGTACGCTTTTTCATACAGCACACTGGAGGATATATATATACCGCCGTCCGTAGAGTTTATCGGGACCAATGCCTTTTACTCCTGCAAGTCTCTCCACACCGCCTCTATTGATTGTTCACCAAGTCTTGAAGACGGGGTATTCGGCGAGTGCTCTGCACTCAAAAATATAACGCTTCCAAAGGATATGGATATGATTCCCTCCGCATTCTTTAACGGATGCACTTCACTTGAAGAGATAAATCTTCCCGAAACAGTATCTCATATCAAGATGCTTGCCTTTGGTTCTTGCACCTCTCTTGACTCGGTCAAATTGCCAGGGTCTCTCAGCGTTATAGGAGAACTTGCGTTCTCTTCTTGTGAAAACTTGCTGCAACTCAGATATGACGGAACACTCGAGAAGTGGGATAATATTACGAAACACAAAAATTGGCTTTCCTACGATCAACATCTCACCGTAGTCTGCACGGATGGAAAAATAGAATACTAAAAATCACAAAGGAGCACGCTATGAAACGAGCCTTGATAATAATCGCAATAATATTACTCATCGCGGCAGTCGTGGGGTTGGTATTGCTCGGCGGTCTTATGATGAATAATTATGCCGAGACGGGTTCTGTGTTTGGCTCCGGTTTTGACCTCTCGGGCGGATTTTGGGAGAATATCATCGGAGATGAGGTGCTTGGCGGAGTGCGCCCCGACGAAGCAACCGAAAATCCGCCAAGCAAGCAACCGATAACGCAGAATAATTTTATCTTTGAAGAGCTGGGAGATGCTACTTACGCGGTCAGAGTCGAGAAGTTTTCCGAGAACGACGGTGTTCTGCACATTCCCGAGAGCTACGAGGGCAAACCCGTGACAGCCGTTTTAAAGTGGGTTAACCCCAAGATCAAAGACAAATTCAACGTAAAAAAGATCATCGTTCCGGACAGCGTCCTATGGATAGAAGAAGAGGCGTTTGCAGACTTTCGAAAGCTCGAATATATTAAACTCAGCGACAATATGCTCGAGATCGGGCAATCACTTTTCGACAACTGTTACTCTCTCAAAAAAGTTGTCCTCGGAACGAAGATCAGAGAGATAGCTCCCAGTGCATTCTCAGGTTGCTCATCTCTTGAGAGCATTGAACTGCCGAGCACTTTAAAGCAAATCGGAAACAATGCATTCCGAGGGTGTAGGTCATTGAAGGAAGTGACCCTTCCTCAAAGCTTTGAGCAAATCGGTGATGCCGCATTTAACTCATGCCACTCGCTTGAAAGTATCACTCTTCCAAACTCGGTGGTCACAATAGGCGCAAATGCTTTTACAGATTGCACTTCTCTTAAATTTGCAAAGCTTCCGGACAACGCTCGTGACGTGCCCAGTGGTATGTTTTTAGGCTGTAAATCGCTTACCGAGGTGATCATTCCCGACACGGTAACTCATATTTACGCTTCAGCCTTTAGCAACTGTACATCTCTCTCGAGCATTGACCTGCCCGAGTCGCTGACCACTATCGACGATGCTGTCTTTTGGGGCTGTTCGTCTCTGAAAAGCGTTCATCTGCCTGCCTCACTCAAGGAATTCAAAAACGCCGCCATTGCCACAAATTACTGTGAGAACATAACGGTGGACGAGCGCAATCCTTACTTTCACGTTTTGGGCAACTGTCTTATAGACACCGCAAACAAAACGATAGTCAATTGCTGTACAACCAGCATTATACCCGAGAACGAGAGCGTAAATGCTATCGGTGCTCGAGCTTTTGAAGGCTCAGTCTTTGATGCCATCAAGATTCCAAAAAATATCAAAACAATAGACGAGTTAGCATTCTGCTCTGCCGAACTGAAAGAGCTTTATATTCCCGCAACAGTAACCAAAATAAATAGTGGTGCCTTTTCGTCCTGTCAAGCTCTTCACACAGTCGTATTTGAGGACGGCAATTTCGAGCTCGAAGATTCAATCTTTTCAAGTTGCTCCGCACTCAAGAGCGTGACTCTGCCAAGTACTTTAGGGGTAATCCCCTCCGCTTTTTTCCTGGGTTGCAGCTCGCTTGAGGAAATATCGCTTCCCGACGGCACAACCGAGTTGGGAAATTCTCTGTTCCGCGGCTGTACCGCCCTGCGCACCATAGATCTACCAATTTCGCTAAAAATTATAGGTGAGTCCGTATTTAATAACTGTGATTCACTCAAAGAGATCACCTTGCCCGAGAATACCGAGAAGATAAGCAAGTCCGCCATCATCGCTTGCACTTCACTCGAGCGAATAATTATAAAATCAAAAAAGATAGACCTTAGCGAGAAATTTATTTTTCCCACTCGTGCATTCAAGGAAATCGTGTTTGAAGGCACTTTGAGCGAGTGGAGTATGCTTTCAAAATATCCGGAATTGGACGTACTTAATGAGGATTTTGACATAGTCTGCACCGACGGAAAGATATAATACTAATCAGTTCACCGCCTTTGCCGTCACATCACGGCAAGGGCGGTGTTTTTATATAAGAATAAGCTTTCCCTTTCGCTCAAACCAACTTGACAAAAAGAAAGAAATATATTATAATATAGAGTGAAATATTATTGCCAAACTACAAGGAAAGAGAAGGTTTGATATGCCCGAACTTTTATCCCCTGCGGGAAATTTTGAAAAGCTGAAGGCGGCGCTCCTTTACGGTGCGGATGCCGTTTATCTTGCAGGCACGCGCTTCGGTATGCGCTCTGCCGCAGACAATTTTTCAGACGAGGAGCTCTACGCGGCGGCGGAGTACGTCCACGCGCGTGGAAAAAAGCTCTATCTTACGCTCAACACGATACCCCACGCGCACGAATACGCGCCTCTGCGCGCCTTTCTTGAGAACATCAAGGGCGCGGGCATCGATGCATATATCGTTGCCGACCTCGGCGTTATGTCGCTTCTCAAGTCGGTAATTTCCGACGCGGAGATCCACATCTCGACTCAGGCAAGCATCGTCAGTCCCGAGGCGGCTCTCGCGTACGTCGCGCTCGGTGCGAAGCGACTTGTGCTCGCGCGCGAGCTGACACTCTCCGAGATCAAGGCGATCAAGGCGGCTCTTCCCGAGGACATCGAGCTTGAGGCATTCATCCACGGCTCGATGTGCGTTTCCTACAGCGGCAGATGTATGCTCTCCAACAGCCTCACGGGACGCGACGCAAACCGCGGCGCGTGCGCTCAGCCTTGCAGATGGAACTACATCATCACAGAGGAAAAGCGCCCCGATCAGCCCTACCCCATCGAGCAGAACGAGCTCGGCACGTTCATTATGTCCTCGAAGGATATGTGCACAGTCTCGATCGTTCCCGAGCTTATAGCGGCAGGCATCGACTCCTTTAAGATCGAGGGCAGAATGAAGAGCGCGTACTATGCCGCCGTCGTCACAAACTCCTACAGAATGGCGATCGACGCGTATATGCGCGATCCCGAGCATTATGTCTTTGATCAGAGGATAATGCGCGAGCTTGAGAGCGTGTCGCACAGAGAATACTGCACGGGATTCTATCTTGACGACCCGATGCAAGAGCCGCAGATGTCGACCATCAACGGCTATATTCGCGAAAAGGCATACTTTGCAACCGCGCTTGAAGAGAGCGAGCTTCCCTTGCCCGAAGGACTTGAGGCAAAGAACGAGAACGGAATTCTCGCGCCCTTTATCCAGCGTAACAAGATAAAGCTCGGCGACTCGGCTGAGATCATCTCCCCGAACAAGCTCGGACGCGCCTTTGTCGTCACAGAGCTCTACTCCGAGAGCGGCGAGCCGATCGAGTCAGCTCCCCACCCCTCTCAGAAATTCTTCACTCGTGTGCCCTTCGAGGTGCTTGCGGGCGACATCATCCGCTCGGGAGAATAACATAAAACTCAAAGCGCGCTCATAAGATTTTAGCATAGTCCAAAGTCTCGTGAGGTGAGTATGCTCGAATACATCAAAGCGATAATTTTAGGAATAGTCGAGGGGATCACCGAGTGGCTTCCCATAAGCTCGACGGGGCATCTGATATTGCTCGGAAGGCTGCTGGATCTCTCGTTCGAGGGCGCGGACGCTGAGCTGTCACAGCTTTTGCGCTCGAGCTTTGACGTGGTAATACAGTCGGGCGCGATACTCGCGGTCGTAGTGCTTTATCTCAAGCGCCTTTTGCACGCTCACATCTCGCTCTACCTCAAGCTCGCGATCGCGACTCTGCCGGCAGGAGTCGTCGGAATTCTCGCCGACAAGATATGCGAGAAGTATCTCGGGCAGAGCCTCGACTCGCTTCTCTTCAAGCCACACGTGGTCGCGGCGGCGCTGATATGCTACGGAATACTCTTCATTCTCGTCGAGCGACTTATGAAGTCGCGCGTAGATACGGTGAGCGACGTCAACGCGATAAGCTTCACTCAAGCCTTTGCGATAGGCTGCTTTCAGGCTCTTGCCGTGATCCCCGGCACTTCGCGCTCGGGCTCGACCGTGCTTGGTGCGCGCATTCTCGGAATAGGCAGGAGCGCGGCGGCTGAGTTTTCCTTTTTTGCCGCGATACCCGTGATAGTAGCGGCGAGCGCGCTCAAAATATACGAGCTTGCAGACTACACCGCAGAGCGTTCGGTGGCACTTCCGCCGTCGGTCATCCCGATATTCGCGCTTGCGGGCGCGGTCGCGTTCGCGGTATCGATGATATCAATAAAATTTTTGACGGAATTCATAAAAAGGCACAGCTTTGCGCCCTTCGGTATCTACAGAATACTGCTTGGGGTGATCGTGCTGATGCTATTCAAATAAACGAAAGGAGAAGGACGTGGAAAAGCTGAATATACCCTACCCCATCGTCGTCGAGGGCAAATACGACCGCTTGCGCCTGCTTTGCGTGTGCAACGCGCATATCATAACCACAGACGGCTTTGGAATATTCAAAAAGCACGAGAAGCTCGCGCTCATCCGCAAGCTCGGAAGCGCCTCTCCTATCATTGTCCTTACCGACAGCGACGGTGCGGGCAAGCTGATACGCTCGCATCTGACCTCGGCGCTACCGAAAGAGCGCATAATCCAGCTTTATATCCCGAAGGTCGAGGGCAAGGAAAAGCGCAAGGCTGCTCCCTCGGCAGAGGGCACGCTCGGAGTTGAGGGAATGGAGCAAAAGCTGCTATACGACCTGCTCTCCCCTTTTGAGAACAGTGAGAGAGTCGAGATGGCGGCAAGCAATCCGCTCTCAAAGACCGATCTATACCGCGACAGACTTTCGGGTGCGGAGAACAGTGCCGAGCGGCGCGACAGACTCGCCGCGATGCTCGAGCTCCCCTCGGGAATGACCGCAAACGCTCTGCTTGCGGCACTGAAAATGATAATCACCTACGAAGAATACGAAAGGCTGATAGAAAAACTCGATGAACAAGGAATTTGAACGCGAGGCGCTTCTCTATGGAGAGGCGGCTATGGAAAAACTGAAAAACGCGCGCGTCGCCCTTTTCGGTGTCGGCGGCGTGGGCTCGTACGCGGCTGAAGCGCTTGCAAGGTCGGGAATAGGACACATACTGCTCGTCGACTGCGACACGGTGTCGGTCTCGAACATCAACCGTCAGCTCTGCGCTCTGCACAGCACGGTCGGACAGTTCAAGGTCGACGTGGTGGCAGATCGCCTGCTTGATATCAACCCCGAGCTCGAGGTCGTGACGCGCCGCGATTTCGTTCTGCCCGACAACGTCGACAGCTTTGACTTCGCGTCCTTTGACTACGTTATCGACGCGATCGACACGGTGTCGGCAAAGATCGCGATAGCAGAGGTCTGCACCTCTCTCGGCGTGCCGCTGATAAGCTCGATGGGAACGGGCAATAAGCAGGACCCCACCGCGCTCAAGGTCACCGACATATCTAAAACCAACACCTGCCCGCTTGCAAGAGTGATGCGCCGCGAGCTCAAGAAGCGCGGAATTTCGCATCTGCGCGTGGTCTACTCCGAGGAAGAGGCGATGACACCGCTTGAACGTATCGTCACCGAGGGCGGAAAGGTGGTGCCGGGAAGTCTGGCATTCGTTCCGTCGGTGGCGGGGCTTATAACCGCTGGGGAGGCGGTAAAGCACATTATTGCAGAAAAGGATAGAGAAAATGGCTAAGCAGAAATGGAAGGGCGGCGCGCTCATCGCCCCCGTGCCGCCGGCTATGATAAGCTGTGGCTCAGAAGATGACGGCAGCTCTAACATCATCACGGTCGCCTGGACGGGAATTATCAACACCATCCCCCCAAAGACCTATATATCGGTGCGCCCCTCGCGCCACTCGTATAAGCTCATACGTGAGCGCGGCGAGTTCGCGATAAATCTCACCACGGCAGAGTTGGTCAAATCTGCCGACTACTGCGGCATCTATACGGGCGCGAAGGTGAATAAATTCGAAAAATGCGCTCTGCACAAGCAAGAAGCGAGCGAGATCTCCTGCCCGCTGATCGAAGAGAGTCCGCTCTCGCTTGAATGCAGAGTCACCGACGTTATCGAGCTTGGCTCGCACCATATGTTCCTTGCGGACATCGTCGCGGTCGACGTCGACGAGTCACTGATAAACTCCGACGGCAAGCTTTGTCTTGACCGCGCACATCTCGCCGCGTTTGCTCACGGAGAGTATTTTGCGCTCGGAGAAAAGCTCGGATACTTCGGCTTCTCGGTCAAAAAGAAGAAAAAGAAGCCGAGCGCCAAGAAGCGTTCCTGACAGTTTTTGCCTACGTTGTGCAAAGCGACGAAAATAAACTTTTTTCAAAAAAGGTCTTGACAAGCTTTCTCGGGAGTTTTCCACAGGGCAAATTCTATTTACCCATGGAAAAAGCCTTGATCTGCAAGGTTTTCCACACTTTCCACAGAGTTTTCCACAACTTTGCACTTTTCCACAGAGTTTGGCTGTGGGTAACTTTAGCCCGATAAACTTTGTCAGTTTTCACAAACTTTTGATTTTTTTAATATTTTTCGGTCGTTTTTTTATAAAATTTTTCCCCTTTTTCCGTCTCCTCGGCGCAGACGGACAAGAATATTTTTTGAAAAAAAGAAAATTTCTTATTGTAATATACGCGCCGTAGTGTTATAATTATATTACCGATATTTGAGGTCACAAGTGAGATATACCGTCACGCAATCAGAGGACGGCAAGACCGTAAAAGAGATACTGCTCGGCAGTATCGGGCTCTCGGTCGCCTTTCTCAAGCATCTGAAATTTATGGAAAACGGAATAATGCTTGACGGCGAGAAGGTCACGGTGCGCCGCGTGGTGCACGCAGGAGATATTCTCTGTCTTGCGACCGAGAACGAAAAGCTCGGCTCGCGCCTGACGCCGACAGAGCTGCCGCTTGAGATCGTCTACGAGGACGAGGATCTGGTAGTTCCCTCGAAGAGCGCGGATATGCCGACGCATCCGTCGCACAACCACCACGGAGACACTCTCGCCGACGCGCTCGCCTACTACTATAAGGATGCGCCTGAGCCATTCGTTTTCCGACCTATTAACCGACTTGACCGCAACACGAGCGGTCTTACGCTCATAGCAAAAAACCGTATCAGCGCCGCGCGGCTTGCCGCGTCGATGCGAGACGGAAAAATAAAAAAGCAATACGTGGCAATTCTCGATGGCATTCTGCCCGACGATCGCGGCAGCATCGAGACCTACCTGCGCCGCACGGGCGAGAGCATAATCGTCCGTGAGGTCTGCGACGAGAACGGCGGCGGAGACTACGCGCTGACGCATTACGAGGTGATCGCGCGCTCGGATCGCTACACTCTCGTGCTCGCATCGCCTGAGACCGGGCGAACTCACCAGCTCCGCGTTCATTTTGCAAGCCTCGGATGCGCGATACTCGGCGACGATATGTATGGTGAGGTATCACCTATCATCCCGCGCCACGCACTGCACGCGCTCTCGCTATCCTTTCCGCATCCGTCAAAGGATGAGACCGTTACCTGCACCTCCCTGCCGCCCGAGGATATGGCAGGAGTGATCCGCGCCGAGTTTGGCGAGGAGACACTCTACGGACTTTCGAGTATTACGACCTTCAGCTAAAAAGGAATTATAAAATATGGATCAAAAAGATAATCTTTCCGTCGAGGCTGCCGAGGCAGTTGAAGCTATCGAGCAGATCGATGCCGCAGAGCCGACGGATATACAGAGCATAGAAAAAAAGCCGAGATTGCCGATCGTTTGCATAGTTATCTACGCGATCGCCGCGCTCTGCGCCATTCTCTATGTTATCTTCCTGCTCTCCCCCGAGTTTTCGGACTTCTTTAACAAAAATATCTCGCCATTCGTCCGAGTGCCGCTCTCAATGCTCACGGGATGGATCCCCTTCTCGCTCGCCGAGCTTCTGCTTCTCTTCGCGCCCTTTGCGGTAGTGGCGATCGTGGTTTACGGCATCAAGAAATTCTCGTCGAGCTGGCGACATGTCGCTGTATACTGTCTTAGCATACTCTCGCTCGCCGCTTACGTTTTCTCGACCTTTACGCTCGGATTCGTGCCTGCTTACAGAGGATCAAGACTCGATCAGAAGATGGGGCTCGATAAGCAGCCCGTCAGCGCAGAAGAGCTTTACGACACCGCCACTATCGTGGTCAGCGAGCTGAATGAGCTTCACAGCAAGATAAACTACAGCGCGAGCACAAATTTCTCGGTAATGCCCTACGGCTACGACGAGCTCAACCGCAAGCTTCTTGACGCTTATGAGATAGCAAGCGAGAAATACGATTTTATCGATACCTTTGACAGTCGCGTCAAGCGAGTCATGCTCAGCGAGCCTATGACCTATACGCACATCAGCGGCGTTTACACCTTCTTTACGGGTGAGGCAAATCTCAATACCAACTTCCCCGACTACACTCTCCCCTTCACCGCGGCTCACGAGCTTGCGCACCAGAGGGGAATTGCAAGAGAGGACGAGGCAAACTTCGTTGCTTTCCTCGTCTGCATCTGCTCGGATGACGATTACATTCGCTATTCGGGTTATCTCAATCTCTACGAATATCTCTCGGGTCCGCTCTCGCGTGCAAACAAGGATTACTACACCGTCATCTACTACGCGATGCCCGAAAATATCCTTCTTGAGATGAGGGCTTACTCCAAGTTCTTCGACAAATACCGCGAGAACATAGCCGAAAAGGTCTCCGAGAAGGTCAACGATTCTTTCCTCACCATAAACGGCACGGAGGGCACAAAGAGTTACGGCATGGTAGTGGATCTTGCGGTAGCATACTACAAGGACCTGGACTGACGCGGCATATTTTGATTTTTTATGGAGGTAGATATGGATAATAAACTTATCATCCGCGGCGGAAAACCGCTGTACGGCGACGTTAAGATCAGCGGAATGAAGAACTCCGCGCTCCCCGTTATCTTTGGCACTATTGCCACGGGCGACGTCTGTACCATAAAAAATCTCCCTGATATCAGCGACATCTCGCTCGCACTCGAGACGCTCGAGATGGTGGGCGCGAGCGTTCGCTTCATCGATACCTCTACCGCCATCATAGACACTCGCAAGGTGACTATGAAGAGTCCGCCGCTCGAATACGTCAGTAAGATGCGTGCCTCGACCTATATGCTGGGAGCTATGCTCGGAAGATTCGGTCGAGCTGAGGTCGGTTATCCCGGCGGATGCGATTTCGGCGCTCGCCCGATAAATCTGCACCTCAAGGGCTTTGAAACTCTGGGCGCGAAGATCACCTACTCGACGAGCGGTATGATCACCTGCGAGACTCCTGTCGGACTTAAGGGCAACTTCGTTTACCTCGACATCGCATCGGTAGGCGCGACCATCAACGTTATGCTTGCCGCCGCGCTTGCAGATGGCACTACGGTCATTGAAAATGCCGCACGCGAGCCGCATATCGTCGATATGGCTTGCTTCCTCAACGCCTGCGGAGCCAAGATCTCGGGCGCGGGAACAAGTATGATAAGAATTCGCGGAGTAGAGTCGCTCCACGGCTGTACTTACGAGCTCGCACCCGATATGATAGAAGCGGGAACTTATATGGTAGCCGCCGCGGCGACCAGAGGACGCGTGTGTGTTAAGAATATTATTCCGAAGCATATGGAATCTGTCAGCACCAAGCTACGCGAGATCGGAATTCCCGTCCACGTTCAAGACGACTCTATCACGGTCACAGGGCTTGAGGGCTTCCGAGGCACCGAGATCAGAACCAACCCCTACCCCGGATTTCCCACCGATATGCACCCTCAGTTCAGCGCACTGCTCGCGCTCTCAAGAGGTGTCAGCAGAGTATCCGAGGGCATATACCCCGAGAGATTTAAGTATGTTCCCGAGCTCAATAAAATGGGCGCGAACATAGAGGTCATCGATGGCTCTGCGCTGATAAACGGAGTTGAAACGCTGCACGGAGCAGAGGTCAAAGCAAGCGACCTTCGCGCAGGCGCGTGTCTGGTCATCGCCGCGCTCGCCGCTGACGGAGTCACGACCATCTCGAGCATTGAGTACATAGACCGCGGCTACGAGGATCTTGTCGAAAAGCTCAAATTCCTCGGTGCTGATATAAAGAGAGTATAACCGCATAAATATAAAAAGCAGAGAATTTTTAGGTTCTCTGCTCTTTTCATTGGTTTATTAGTTTATTAGTTTGAAAGCACCTTTACCACTGCTTTTCTGACGGGTGCGGGGGTATCTGCCGCGATGGCGGGCGCGTGGGGCTCTTCTGTAAAGAGAATGACGAAATCGCCGCGCGTGAGTCTGACCTTGTCGTACTCACCGTTCAGCGCGTAAAGCATATAATCCGCGCTCTCGTCGTATTCCTTTGTGAGCGTGAGCTTATCCGCGCTCTCATATCCGATGATTTCCTCGCCCTCGAGCATAAGCTGGATATCTATGTATCTCTTGTGCGCCTCAAAGCCGCAATCGCTCTCGGGCTTCGAGCTATAGGACTGCACGTTGATAAAAAGGCTGTCGCCGTCGAGGACTATTTTTCCGTCCTCTGCGCCCTCGGCAAGTATTCTCTTCATTTCCTCAAATGCCTTTGCAAACTGCGGATGAAGCGACGCATAGCGTTCAAGATCCTTGGAATTTATATTCGTAACTATCATTTTTTACTCCTTTTTAAAAGCAGAAGCTCTTGTATTCCTCGCCCTCAAGCGTGCGGAAGGAAAATTTACGATCCTCGTAGAGAATATAGCTCTTCGGCGAGCTTTCCTTGGGGATCGAGAGCGAACCGGGGTTGATATAGTAGTTTCCCTCTCCGAATTCCTCGACCACAGGTACGTGCGTGTGTCCGTGGAGCAGGATGTCGCCCTTTGCGAGCGGCGGAAGCTTTGCAGTGTTGAAATTATGACCGTGAGTCGCGAAAATACGCAGTCCGTCGACCGAAATATACGCATAATCCGCGAGTATCGGGAACTGAAGCACCATCTGGTCGACCTCGGTGTCGCAGTTGCCGCGCACCGCGAGGATATCGTTCTTGAGCGGATTGAGCAGCTCTATCACCTTTTTTGGCGCATAACCCGCGGGCAGATCGTTGCGAGGTCCGTGATAGAGCAGGTCACCGAGCAGAACAAGTCTCTCTGCGCCGCTCTCGCGGTAGATCTCGACAAGTCTCTCGCAGGTCTGTGCGTCTCCGTGAATGTCGGATGCTATAATAAGTCTTGCCATGGTCTCTCCTTATCTGACCGCGCCGTCGCCCGTGACGAGATATTTCTCGGTCGTGAGCGCGTAAAGTCCCATCGGTCCGCGAACGTGGAGCTTCTGAGTCGAAATTCCTATCTCCGCGCCAAAGCCGAACTCACCGCCGTCGGTAAATCTCGTGGATGCGTTTACGTAAACGGCAACCGAGTCGACCTCGCTCTGGAAACGGTCGGCAGACTTCATATTCTCAGTAACTATCGCCTCGCTGTGTCCCGTGCTGTATTTATTGATATGCTCGATCGCCTCGTCAAGCGAGTCAACGATGCCGAGCGCGACGATATAATCGTCAAATTCGGTCTCAAAGTCCTCTTCTGTGGCGAGCTTGATGCCCTCAAGTATCTTGCAGGAGTCGGCACAGCCGCGGATCTCCACGCTATATCCGCCAAACGCGCTCTTGAGCATAGGCAAGAAGCTCTCTGCCACCGCGCGATGAACGAGCACCGTCTCGATCGCGTTGCAGACCGAGGGGCGCGAGCATTTTGCGTTGACGGCAATCTTCAACGCCTTCTCGAGATCTGCGCTCTCGTCGACATAAAGATGGCAGTTGCCTGCTCCCGTCTCGATAACGGGCACCTTGGAGTTCTCCACGCACGCGCGGATAAGTCCCTTTCCGCCGCGAGGAATAAGCACATCGACAAGTCCTCTCATCGACATAAGCGCGTTCGCGCTCTCGCGAGAGGTCGAGGTGATAAGCCCTACCGCGCCCTCGTCAAATCCGCACTCGGAGAGCGCGAGCTTGATCGAGCGCACGAATTCCTTATTCGTATTTATAGCCTCCTTGCCGCCGCGAAGCACCACTGCGTTGCCCGTTTTGAGACAGAGCGCGGCAGAATCAACCGTTACGTTGGGGCGAGCCTCGTAGATCATTCCGACCACACCGAGCGGAACTCTCACGCGGCGCAGAGTGATACCCGACGGGCGCGACCACACGTCGCCCTTACCTATCGGATCGTCGAGTGCTATCACGCTGTAGAGCGAGTCGGCAATTCCCTTTATTCTCGAGTCGTTTATCATAAGTCTGTCGAGCATAGCCTTTGCAACGCCGTTCGCCTCGGCAGATGCAAGGTCGAGCTTGTTGGCAGAGATGATGCTCTCCGCGTTTTCCAAAAGCAGCTCGGCTATGCGCGAGAGCAGTTTGTTTTTCTTGTCCTCAGATGCAAGAGCGATGCTGTGAGAGGCGCGCTTCGCGCTCTCGCAGAGAGCTCTTACTTCATTTGCTATATCCATTATTTTATATCCTTTCGTATACCTCTTCTATCTCGCAAATATAGAAGGTGTGATAATCCTTTGCCTTGTAGGTAGCCATGACCTCGCTCTCAAGGAAGCATTCCTCTTTTAACTCGTCCTCGTAGAGCTTCTTGCACACGAGCAGTATTCTCGCTTCCTCTATCATCGGCACACCGTCAAGCTCGACTGTGTGAAGTCCGCACTCGGAGAGCTTATCGGTATCTCTGCCGCTCTTCGTACCGCATAGCTTGAGCGCGTCGCGGTATTCTTCGGGCATAAACGCGACCGAAAATCTCTGCTGCTCGTCAAACAGCTTGTGCGTGTGTCTCTGAGGTCTTACGTAGCAGATGCAAACGTCCTTGTGCCAAAGCACACCGAGCGCGCCCCAGCTCGCCGTCATAGCGTTTGCGCGTCCGCTCTCCTCGTCCTTTACAGTAATAAGCATCCAATCGTCGCCTATCAATTTCATTGCGCTCTCAAGCTCGACAGCGCTTATTCTTCTGAAGCCCTCCATAAGTCCTCCTTGTGATTTACTTTAATATATAATATAGCAAAAAAATTGCTTTTCGTCAATGTTTTTTAAAAATAAAGTGCAAAAAAATCAAAAATGCGGAATTCTGGTTAAAAAAATAACGAAAAACTATAGACAAATCCCAAAGAAAGTATTATAATAATATTTATAGCTTTTCGCTAACATTCTACGATTACCCCAGAGGAAAACAAATTATGCAACACAACATTCAATTTATCAGAAAACTCCCCATTCCCATGGATATAAAGGCTGAGTATCCGCTCAAGGCTGAATATGCCGCAAAGAGAGCGGTCCGCTGCGCAGAGATCGCGGATGTGTTCTCGGGCAAGTCCGACAAGCTCATTCTCGTAATCGGTCCTTGCTCTGCAGACCGTGAGGATGCGGTGCTTGACTATGTCTCGAGACTTGCCAAGGTTCAGGAGAAGGTTGAAGACAAGATACTCATCATTCCGAGAATATATACCAACAAGCCCAGAACTACCGGTGACGGATACAAGGGTATGGTGCATCAGCCCGACCCCTCCGCCGCTGAGGATATGCTCGCAGGACTTATCGCGATCCGCCGCCTGCACACAAAGGCGATCGAGGAGACCGGCTTCTTCTGCGCAGACGAAATGCTCTACCCCGAGAACTACCGCTACCTCTCGGATCTTCTCGCTTACGTTGCAGTAGGCGCGCGCTCGGTTGAAAATCAGCAGCACAGACTTGCGGCAAGCGGAATAGACATCCCCGTAGGTATGAAGAACCCCACGGGCGGCGACATCTCGGTAATGCTCAACTCGATCACCGCCGCTCAGCACTCGCATACCTTCCTCTATCGCGGTTGGGAGTGTCGCTCCAAGGGTAACCCCCTTACACACGCTATCCTCCGCGGATACGTCAATAAGCACGGAGAATCGCTCCCCAACTATCACTACGAGGATCTCGAGCACCTTTGCGTAGAGTACGAGGCGCGCAAGCTTCAGAACCCTGCGCTCATCGTTGATGCTAACCACGCAAACTCGGGTAAGAAATACTACGAGCAGAGCAGAATTTGCAAGGACGTGCTCCACTCTGCCGCACACTCGCCCGAGATCAAGAAGCTCGTCAAGGGCTTTATGATCGAGAGCTATATCGAGGACGGCTCGCAGAAGACCTGCGATATTTACGGCAAGTCTATCACCGACCCCTGTCTCGGTTGGGAAAAGACCGAAAGACTCATCTACGAGCTTGCCGAACTTTCATAAACAAAAAACGATCCGATGCGGAGTTCCGCATCGGATCGTTTTTATTTAATCAGCAGCCACAACCGCAGCAGAAGAACACTATAATAAGTGCGATGATGATCCACCAGATGTTGTTGTCGCCGAAAAGATTGCAAAGACAGTTATTCATAATATATCCTCCGTGAAATGTTGGGGGCTTCGCCCTCTCGATATCATTCTATGCAGAGGATAGATTTTGGTTACAGATTTCAGATGGTGTCTTTAAATTCAACAGGCTTTCCTGCCGCATCAGACTCGAACGCAGCCTCCATTACCTTCATAACTCTCATAAGCTCCTTGTGAGTTACGATCTGCTCAGCCTTGCCGTCAACAGCGAGGCAGTAGTTGCGGTAGAAATCGTGAACATCGGACTTGGGAGAAGGAATGCTGTACTCGGTGATGGTATCCTTGTTTCTGGGTGCCATGGTCTTTGTAAGACCTGCCGCGGTAACTACGGGAATAACATCCTTGTCCTCCCAGTTCTTGCAGCAAACGACCTCACAGTCCTTGCCCCAGCCGCGAACGATAGCAGTACCGTTAGTACCGTTCATATAGTGTCTGGGGAGCGAGATAAAGTGCGAGGTTCCAACCTCAACACGCGCAACGAGACCTTCCTCAAAGTAGATATCAAGCTTGAAGCCGTCGTCTACCTCATAGTTTGTGATGTGGTCGAATACACAGTAGATGCGCTCGATCTTGCGCTCCTTTGTGATCTGAAGGATCTGGTCGATAAGATGTACGCCCCAGTCAAGCATCATTCCGCCGCCGTGCTCCTTCTTGCCTCTCCAGTCACCGGGGATACCGTGCGAGCCCTGAACTCTGGACTCCATAGTGAATACCTCGCCGAGATCTCCCGACTCGTAAACCTGCTTCATCATCAGAAAATCTGCATCCCATCTTCTGTTCTGGTGGGTGGTGAAGAGCTTGCCGGTGCGCTCGGATGCCGCGATGATATCTGCAAGCTCCTGGCTGCTAAGGCATACGGGCTTCTCGGAAATAACGTTCTTGCCCGCTTCAAGTGCCGCGATAGAAAGGGGCATATGAAGCTCGTTGGGAACTGCAATTGTTACTATATCTACCTTCTCGTCCGCAAGAACGTCCTCAAAGGAAGAATAAACGTGAATATTCTCGTCACGCGCCGCCTGACGTCTGTCCTCTTTTATATCCCAAATGCCGCAAAGCTCTGCAACGTCACTCTTGAGGAGCTTGTTCTTGTGCCAGCCGCCCATGCCGCCAAAGCCTACGATCGCTACGCCTTTTTTGTTGTTAACCATACCCTTTTCCTTTCACTGTCGCACAGTAATATCTTTAGAAATTCAAAGTTTGGGAGAAATATTCCCTACAACAATATTTTGCCACCTTTTGTCTTATATGTCAAGTAAATATATCTAAATGAGCAATATTTGTCTCATTTTTTACAAGTTTATGCGAATAATCCGATAAGTACGCTCAAGTGTCGAAATAGGACAACCAAAGCTCATAAGTTTTTTGATTTTCACGTCGGCGCGTCCTGTGGACGATGAAGCCGACGCGAAAATAGGAAAAAACAAGGAGTATCGAGCGGGTGCCACGCGTTCACGCTCGAGACGACTATGTTTTTGACCGAACTCTTTTTTTCAAAAAAGAAGAAAAATATTTAAAAAATTATAAAAACCCTCTTGAGAAATTGCGAAAAATATTATATAATATAGAGTGAAGATTTATTGCAACTTTGAAAGAAATTAAAGACTCGGAGAAAAAGATGTCATATAGCGAAAAGCAAAACAAGATCAGAAATTTTTCGATAATAGCACATATCGACCACGGCAAGTCGACCCTCGCGGACAGAATTCTTGAAGCGACCGAGACGGTCTCCAAGCGCGAGATGGAGGAACAGCTTCTTGACAGCATGGACCTCGAGCGAGAGAGAGGTATCACCATCAAGGCGCGCGCCGTCAGAATGAGCTACAAGTCTCCCGACGGCGAGGTTTATCAGTTCAACCTTATCGACACCCCCGGCCACGTCGACTTCAACTACGAGGTATCCCGCTCGCTCAACGCCTGCGACGGCGCACTGCTCGTCGTTGACGCAACTCAGGGCATCGAGGCACAGACGCTCGCAAACGCGTATCTCGCGGTCGACGCTAACCTTGAGATAATTCCCGTTATCAACAAGATCGACCTCCCCTCCGCCGATATCGAGCGTGTGAGAGGAGAGATTGAGGATATCATAGGCATTCCCGCAGAGGACTGCCCTGCCATCTCCGCAAAGACAGGGCTTAACATCGAGCAGGTGCTCGAGGCGGCTGTGCGCGACATTCCCGCTCCCTCGGGAGACGTCGACGCGCCCCTTAAGGCGCTTATATTCGACTCCTACTACGACAGCTACCTCGGTGTAGTCGTAAACGTCCGCGTTTTTGACGGTCAGGTCAAGAGCGGCGACAAGATAAAGCTTATGAGCAACGGCGCGACCTTTGAGGTGGTCGACGTCGGATATATGACCGCGTTCGGTCTGCAGAAGTGCGAGACACTCTCGGCGGGCGAGGTAGGATATATCACCGCGTCGATCAAGAGCGTAGGGGAGACGCGAGTCGGCGACACCGTAACGCTCGCGGACGAGCCCACAGCCGAGGCACTCCCAGGATTTAAGGCAGTTCAGCCGATGGTCTACGCAGGTATCTACCCCGCGGACGGCGCAAGATACGGAGATCTGCGCGACGCGCTTGAAAAGCTCCAGCTCAACGATGCCGCACTCGTGTTCGAGCCCGAGACCTCGATAGCGCTCGGCTTCGGCTTCAGATGCGGCTTCCTCGGACTTCTCCATATGGAGATCATCGAGGAGAGACTCGAGCGAGAGTTCAACCTCGACCTCATCACCACCGCACCCTCGGTTATCTACGAGATCAAGCGCAAGAATGGCGAGCTCGTTAGGATCGATAATCCCTCGAACTTCCCCTCCGCCGACGAGATAGAGATCGCTTACGAGCCGATCGTGAGAGCAAATATCATCACGCCCACCGAATTTGTTGGCGGTCTAATGGATCTCTGCCAGGACAGACGTGGAAACTTCCTTGATATGAAATATATAGACACCGCGCGCGTGGAGCTGCACTACGATCTGCCGCTCAACGAGATAATCTACGACTTCTTCGATGCGCTCAAGAGCCGCTCTCGCGGATACGCTTCGCTCGACTACGAGCTTGGCGACTACGTGCCGAGTAAGCTCGTTAAGCTCGACTTCTTGCTCAACGGCGAGCAGGTCGACGCACTCTCGTTTATAGTCCACGAGGAAAAGGCATACGGCAGAGCGAGAAGGATCGCCGAGAAGCTCAAGGATAACATTCCGCGCCAGCTCTTCGAGGTGCCGATCCAGGCGGCGATAGGCTCGAAGATCATCGCGAGAGAGACCGTAAAGGCTATGCGTAAGGACGTCCTCGCAAAGTGCTACGGCGGTGATATAACGAGAAAGAAGAAGCTGCTTGAGAAGCAGAAGGAAGGTAAGAAGAAGATGCGTCAGCTCGGATCTGTCCAGGTCTCCCCCGAGGCATTTATGGCAGTTCTCAAGCTGGATGACGATAACTAAGGCACAGTTTGGCATAAAATTCGCTTTCGCCCTTGACATAGAGATTATTTTATGGTAAAATTTCTTGGTAGGGCGAAAGCGCGCCTTCACTTTTCACTTTTCACTCTTCACTTTTCACTCAAATGCGGGTGTGGCGGAATTGGCAGCTTGGAAAGCGAGCGCGCCCGGTGGGCGATGAAGCGAGCTCGACAAGGCGCAGCAACAACGAGTATCGCGAGTGTGAGCGAGTAAGACGACTATGTTGCAAGCCGTACCGCGCAAAACAACAGAACAGCAGACAAATTTTATTCGCGGGTGTGGCGGAATTGGCAGACGCGCAAGATTTAGGATCTTGTGTTAATTCGTGCAGGTTCAAGTCCTGTCACCCGCACCACGTCAAGCGCTCGTAACCGAGCGCTTGGCGACCATAAAAAACACCTATAAGGAGTTATCATGAAAAGAACAGTTACAGCTATACTCTGCCTCATCCTCACCTTAGGAGCATTCACCTCCTGCGCAGGCTGCGGCAAGCACCCCACAGATCCTGCAGCAAAGGGTCACGATTACCTTCCCCAGTGGTCCACCAATGCTTCTCACCACTGGCACGCCTGCTCCGAAAAGACCTGCACCGCGCAGATCGACAGAGCTGAGCATACCTGGGGCGAGGCTACTCTTGTAAAAGAGGCTACGATCGATAGTGACGGCGAGCTCAAGTCGGTTTGCACGGTCTGCCAGCGTTCCAAGATCGAATACGTAGAGTTCAAGAACTTTGAGTCGTCCTTCTGGGCAGATCTCGCAAAGGCATCTAACTATGAAAATTACACCCTCGAGGAAAATACCACAGTCGGTGAGGTTTACGCTTCCGCTATCTATAGCTTCACCGCCGCAACAGTATATCTCACTAACGTTGACGTAAACAGCAGCGAAATGACCACAGAGGAGGTCGGCGAGGCTACCGCAGATCGACTTCGCAGCTACTACACAAGCCTGTTTGGCACTTTGATCGTGCTTGGCGAGAAGTGTGAGTTCTTCCCCATCTCGAGAGGCTTCACTTCTGAAGAAACATTCGACGTTACGATCGACGGAAAAGCTTGCAAGGTCTCCGAGCTTATGATCGAACTCAACGAAGACCTTAAAGCCAGAAAGCTCGCTTTCGTCCTGACCGACGCAGAGAACAACACCACCAAGTACGAGATCAATCTTCGAAATTACGGCACGACTGTAAAACCTGAATAATTACAAAAGTGGCTGTGTCACTCTGACACAGCCACTTTTTCTTGCCTTTTTTGCATTATTCTCCATCTTATGAAGCTGTAGGTGTCGTTAAAGAGGAACACAACGAAGCATATAAGGGCCGAAAGATAGGACACGTCTTTGAGTGTAGCGAGCGTCCAGAGAACCATCAGTATCACGTCGTTGCAGGCATATGCGAGCGCGAAATAGGGGCTTCTGCGGAAGGTCAGATACGCCGCAATAAAGCTCGTCGTGACCGAGAGCGTGCTCGGCAGGAGATTTGCCGTTCCAAAATGCTTGAGAATGAAATAAAAGACGACCGTGACAACGAGCGATAGAAGGAACATAAGCCCTGCCTCGATCCAGCTTATGCGATTGACCCTCACCTGCGACTTACCCTTTTCAAAGGGATTTCTCATCCAGGAGACAAGCGCGAATATCGCCATCGGCAGACTCATTCCGACGTAGGTCATCATCTCTCCGTAATAACGAAATCCGAACGAGATAATTCCGTACAGTATACTGAAAGCTATCATCAGCGCAGGTCCTAACGGCTCACCGCGCGAGTTGTAGATCAGTGAAGTCGTGCCGATAAGAGAAGCGGCAAGCGCCATATAGTTTCCGCGGTCGAATATCAGAAAAAAAGATACTATCAGCGTCACAGAGGATATCCAGATGATAAACTCGGTGCGCGTCAGCTTTATTGCTTCGGCTATTTTCATTATTCCTCCAAAAAAATAAGCATCCGCGCGCCTCTTCTAAGACCTAACGAGACGCAAACGAATGCAAAAGCATTTCCTACCCGGTGGCAGTTTTTTACCTGTAGACATTATAACACGAAATCCCAAAAAAGTCAATACAAAACCAAAAAGATCCTGCGCGTCGCGCAGGATCTTTCTGGTTTAAAGTATAGGAGTCTTACAATACTGTTCAAGCACGTATCTGTACGTGTTGGTCTTGTTCTGGTGGATAGGATACAGAACAACTCCCTGTCCTCCGTCCTCTTCGACGAGCAAATAAGCATCGGTCTGGACGTCGTGGTGCTGAGACACCTTAGTGCTGACGATAAGCGAGTTAAACTTACCGATCGAGCGGAATCCAACGTGGTAGCCCTGATCTTTAGACCACCAATAAGAGAAACCGCCGTTGTATACCGAACGGGTATGCTCGTGCATAACAAATCCGGTAGCACCCTGGTCGTTGTAGCAGATGTCGTAGTTGTTACCGTCACTCATATCGTAAAATCCGATACTGTCGTTTCCAAGTGAGGGGGGAATGAGCGGATGGAGATTACGGAAGATATTTCTCTCGCCCGTCTCTGTTGCCTGAGTTCCGTACATAATGGATGCGATACGCATATTCGCGATGGTGTTGTAGCTTCCCTCCACAAGAACTCCTACCGAATCCTTGGTGTCCGAGCCGGTGACGTTCACGTTATCCACGTTTGCCCAAGTTGCTCCAAGCTCGTTGGGGCCCTTCTTGATATGAATTCCTACCACTGCGGACTTGATAGATACATTGTAAATGTAGGTATCCTTGCTGCCCTCAACCGAGATACCAGAGGCGTAACCACTACCGTAGATACAGCCGCCGATGATATGAATGCTTCTGTAATTCATCATCTCGACCTCTTCCATGGTAAGAGGCTCAGCACCCTCCTCCTGCTCGGTCACACCGACGCGTATCATTGCAAGATTGCGGTCGGGCCATTTGGGATCTGCTCTCAAAACAGCCTGATTGGCAAGTCTGAGCGAAACGCTCTTCTCAGGATCTGCGGGAATTACTATCGGCTCGCTCAGCATATAGTTTCCGTCAGGAATATAAATGGTTCTACCGGGGTTCTCGGCGATAAATCTGTTGATGAGCTGTGAATAGGTCTCATCGGTATCCTTACGCGCTTCGTCGCAAACCACAACGTAGCCCAGCTCCTCAAAGCTGAGTTCCTTGTCTATATCGTCCTCTTCCTCATCGACTGCATCTGCAGGTTTCTTATCAAGGACCTTTGCGGTGGTTATGTAGTCACCTACACAGATCTGAGATGCCGCGAACTTGCCGCGAAGTTCGGTTATGTCGCCTATTGATCCTTCGGGAGCTGCGTCAGCTCTTACCGTTACGGTCTCGATCTTGTCGTTAGTGAATTTTCCGCCGTACTTAATGTCGTCGACCACACGAAGCACCTGCACGTACTCACTATTATTCTCCGCGCCGTCCTCTGCGGTGTCATCCACAGAGGTGTTGCAGGAGCTGAGCACTCCAAGTGCAAGCGTCATGCAAAGCACGAGTAATAACACGCGCTTTGTTATTTCATTGAATTTTCTCTTGTTCATTAGTATACCTCTTGGATCAAAGGATCGGTGTGGGACAATGCTGCTCGAGCATATCTTCGTACTTGTCGCTCTGGCTTGAATCAATGGGGTAAAGAACTATTCCCTGTCCGCCTTCCTGCTCGATGTAGAGATAAGCGTCGGTCTCGATGGTGTGTCCGTGAGATACCTTACCCGAAACGATTATCGAGTTAAATTTACCGATCGCTTTATAACCCACATGATAGTTGTTGGCATCGGAATACCAATAGCAGAAACCGCCATTCATTACAGAGCGGGTATTTTCGTGTACAACGTATCCCGCTGCAAACTGGTCGCTGTAGCAAACATCAAAATTGTTACCGTTACTCTTATCGTAGAAGCCTACAGTTTCCTTGCTGGATGCGCTTGCAAGCGGGTGCAGGTTTCTTAAAATATTTCTCTCTCCCGTCTCAGTGCACTGGATACCGTGTCTGAAGAGATAGATACGCATATTAGAGAAGGTATTATAGGTTCCCTCAACGAGAACACCTACGGAATCTGCTTTGTCGGTACCGGTGAGATTTACGTTATCTACGTTTACCCATGTCGCTCCGAGTTCATTGTTGCCTCTGTAAACGTGGATACCGCGGCTGGCAGCCTTTATGGATACGTTATAAATATAGGTATCCTTGCCGCCCTCAACAGAAATTCCGCTTGCTACGTTCGAGCCGTAAAGACAGCCGCCGATGATCGAGATGCTTCGATATCCCATCATGTCGATCTCATCCATCGTAAGAGGCTCATCGGTCGGTTCCTCAACGCCAACACGAATCATAGCAACGTGGGGATCCTCCCACTTGGGATCAGCCGACAGAACTGCCTGATTTCCGAATCTGAGCGAAACGCTCTTCGCGGGATCAGCGGGGATCACGATCGGCTCCTCGATGAAATACGAACCGTCGGGAATATAAATAGTTCTTCCGGGATTTTCCGCGATCACTCTGTTGATAAGCGCGGCATATCCCTTCTCGGATTCCTGTCTCTCGTAATCCGTGATGACAACGTAGCCGAGAGCTCTATAATCGGGCTTTTCGATCTCCTCCTCGTCCTCGTCCTCGGTTGCGTCCACAGGTTTCTTATCGAGCAACTTTGCGGGAGTAATGAAGTCTCCCACCAAGATAGCCGAAGCTGCATACTTATTGTAGAGCTCACCCGTAGTCTTGATAGCGTCAGCAGGAACTGCATCCGCCCTTACTCGAACGGTCTGGAGCTTGTCGCTTGTAAACTTGGCGCCGTATTTGATATCATCTACGACTCTGAGGACCTCAACGTATTCGCTCTGCTCTTCTGCGGGTGCTTCTGATGCGCTCGCCATCGGAAACGCACCGAGGAGCATAAAGGCACAAAGCAAAAACAAAAGTGCTCTCATTGTGTTTTTCTTAAAAACAAAATTCGTCATACGTATACCCTCCTGAATTTATTAGTGGAGGATATCGGTAGAGCAGTACTTCTTGAGTGCGGTCTCGTCAGCGATACCGCTTACAGTCTGATCGATGGGGTAGTAAACAAAGCCTTCGCCGCCCTCGGTCTCAACGAGGATATATGCCTCAGTGGCAACGGTCTCAGTATTTGTTACCTTGCTGTAAGAAATGGTGGAATTGAGCTTACCTTCGGTGCGGAAACCTACGTGATAGTCGTTGTCAGCAGACCACCAGTTAACTACGCAAGCATTGTAGATCGAGCGAGTGCGCTCGTTAACAAGGAATCCGGTTGCGTACTGGTCGCTGTAGCAGATATCGTACTGGTTACCGTCACTGAGATCCCAAAAGCCTGCGTTGTCCTTACCGGAAATACCCGTGCCGATAGCGTGGAGGCTGCGGAATACGTTGTTGGAACCGGTCTCGGTGCACTTGAATGCGTACTGAGCATCCGAAACTCTCATATTTGTGAGTGTGTTGAGTGCGGACTCAACGAGAACACCGATAGAGCCTTCCTCACCGTTACCTACTACGTGTACGTTCTCGATATCAGCAGCGGTAGAGTGCGTGCTGTTCTCGGGATCGATGAGGTGGAGACCTACGTACGCGTTCTTGACGGTAAAGTTAGCAAACGTAACGTCCTCGTTACCCTCAAGTGTAACACCCGAAGCCACGCCCGATGCGTCGATAACACCGCCCATGATGTAAACGTTTCTTGCATCGTGGTCGACACCGCCAACAGTTTCCTTATCTTCGCCGTCAGCGTAAACGCCCATACGGATCATAGGCTTGGTCTTGTCGCCCCAGCTTGCTGCCGCCTTGATGGTAGCGTAGTTGGAAAGGCGGAAGGAAACGCTCTTGGTAACGTCTGCGGGGATAACGATAGTGTCGGAAATTTCATAAGTTCCGTCGGGGAAATAGATAGTTGCGTTGGGATTCTCCTCGATCGCCTTCTTGATAGCAGCGGTGTAGTCGTTGCCACTGACGAGCGAAGCATATTCCGTAATAAGAGTATACGCGATCTCGCCATCGACCTTGTTAATAACCTCGTCCTCCTTGGGCTCCTCAACAGAGAGCTTAGCGGGGGTCACGAAGTCGCCAACGTAAAGATCAACGACTGCATACTTGCCGGCTACGTCGGCAATAGTCTTTGCGGCATTGAAGGGCAGGTCCAAAGCTCTGAGAGTTACAAGCTCGAGTGCATCCTCGGGGATGATCTCGCCCACCTTGACAGCCTTCTTGACTCTTACGACCTCAACGAGAGTTTCATTCTTCTGTGTTTCGTCGCTGCCTGCGGGCTCTTCTTCCTTATTACAAGCAGTCAGCGCAAAGAGCGACACTGCCATGCAAAGACAAAGAAGAACTGCGAGTACACGACCGATAATATTCTTAAAATTGTTGTTTTTCATTTTCAGTTACCTCCGATCTCAGTCTTCCTTTTTAGCAGGAATGGGGCTGAGCACGCTTGTTCCGTCCTCAACGTAAGCAGAGGTGGCATCAGAAGCATCGCAAAGTGCGGGATCGTATACAGGAGATACTACTCTTCCATTTCCGCCCGCTCCTGCTCTGAGATAGAAGTTCGGGCTCTCTCCGTCAAAGAATTCAGCCTCA
The DNA here is from genome assembly GCA_017935225.1 of Clostridia bacterium. GTDB lineage: Bacteria > Bacillota > Clostridia > Oscillospirales > CAG-272 > HGM12713. Next base: position 34,988 of record JAGBIA010000109.1, read on the forward strand.
CAACCAACGATCGCACTGCCAAGCTTACCGCCGCCGCAGTCGAACATAATGCTGGCTCTTCCGGTGTCCTTAGTCCAGATAGCCAAGCACTGCTTATAGAAGCCGCGCTTTCCGCCTACCGAGAAAGCTACGTCACAGTTGATAGCAACACAGTTTGAGATCCAAGCCTCGCCTCCGGTATAACCTACCACGTTCTCCATATCGGTAGTATTCTCTATCGTACAGTTATTGAGGAAAACACCGCCTGTGGTCTGGATGCCCGTCTTTACGTTAGAAATTCTTGCATTGCTGATAGTGTTATCAAGACCTATCATCGTGATACCGATAGAATTGGAAAGACCGTTACCGATAATGGTTACGTCATCGATATCAGAGTCAGAGGACTTGTTGTTGGTACCGTCCTTGATGTGAATACCGTAACGGGTATTAACGATAACAACATCCTTGATAAGAGTCTCACGGCCGCCGTCGATAGAGATACCGTCAGCCTTGCCGTTTCCGTCAAAGATACCGCCCATTACGTAGAAGTTACTTCCGGGAACTCTGATGTTGTTTACGGGTTTTTCCTCTACAGTTCCGAGACAAATAAGCGCTCTGAGCTGTCCATCATTCTTCCACGCATCTGCTGCCTTAAGAATAGCGCCGCTCGAGAAGTAGAAGGAGATACTGTCCTTAGGCTCGGAGCAGGTCTTAAGCGAGCGGGAGATAATATACTCACCGTCGGGGAAGTAAAGAGTTCTTCCGGGATTCTTATTGATAAGCATCTGGAGATTGTCGTAGAGATCCTCACCGGTGTTAGGCTTAACATAGTCGGTTACGACCAAAAATTCGCTGTCAGACTTGGTGATCTCCTGCCTGATAGTATCGTCATTGATCTCAAGAGGCTTCGTGCCCGAAACTCTCTTGGATATAACGTAGTCACCCTTGTAAAAGTCCTTGGTTGCATACTTACCTGTAACCTTGGCACTCTCGGTAACAACGTTTCTGGGAAGATTTTCGGGATCCATCTCGATCACGTCAAGCATCTTCTTTGTGATCTTGGTGCCCTTAGGTGCATCGGTGTTGAAAACAAGCACATCGACCATGCCGTTTTCGTTAAGCACGTGAATCGTCTCGCTCTCGCTTCCCTGCTCTACCTCATCGGTAGCATCGGTATCCGTGGGTTCTTCCTTGTTGCAGGAGCTCATAAATACCGCGCCGCAGATGAGCGTCAGGCAAAGGAACGCACAAAGCAGACGAGCCATTTTGTTTTTAACGTTTGTCTGTCTCATAAGTTTCTCCTTGTTTTATTGGGTATAATAAAATATTTTTACAATAATTTATTCAGAGTTTGTTGTGCCTTCTCTATTTATCAATAGATAGGATCGTTGATCAGATAATCCTTGGAATCGTCATTCTCGGATACCTTGTTGGGATTGAAGTATACGGTATCGATAGTTCCCTTTCCGCCTTCCTCGCCAACAAGCAGGAAGTTGCACTCGGTTCCCTTGTCAGCGTGTCCGACGTCGGAGCTGCTGTAACGGATGATACAGTTGAACTGTCCTTCGCAAACGTAGGAGTTGTGTATTCCGTTGTTAGGGGAGTACCAAAAGTTAAAGCAGCAATCAAGCACGGAAGCGGTGTCCTTGCCGAAGTAGAAGCCGGTTGCGAACTGGTCGTTGTAGCAGTTATCGTAGAAGTTGCGCTTACCTACGTCATAGAACGCTACGCTATCCTTGTAAGTCTCATTAGGATTGAGTCCGCCCTCGAAGATGTAAAGCGGATGGAGGTTACGAAGGAAGTTCTCCGAGCCTGTAAGCTTAATAGCGATCTGGTTACTTGCGATACGCATATTTGTAAGAGTATTGTCGTTAGTATCAAGGACGACGCCGTAGGAGTCTACAGTGCCGCAGCCTACGATATTAACCGTGTGAACGTCAGCAGTAGGTCCGTTGCCGTTCTCGTCAGCCTTAACGTGAATACCCACAACGGTATTCTTGATAGAGCTGTATCTGATAGAAACGTTACCTGCGCCCATTACCCAGATAGCGTCTGCCTTGTCAGAACCGTCAAGGATACCGCCCTCGAGCGAGTAGTGATATGCTGCAGAAGCAAATTCCTCAGTCATATCGGTAGCGCCGAGCTTAAAGAGAGGCTCACTTCTGGTCTCCCAGGAATCCATAGCCTTAAAGTGAGCAAAGTTGCCAAGCTTGAAGGACACAGTCTTTGCGGGGTCAGCCGAGGTAGTGATCGGCTTTGCGAGCATATACACGCCGTCGGGGAAATAGAGAGTTCTGTTGGGATTCTCGTCGATAAGCTTCTGGATATCATCCGAAACGTCCTCACCCGTGTCGGGCTTGAGGTAATCGGTCACCATAACGTAGCCTGCGTCCTCGAAGTTGATGATTCCGTCGTCCTCGTCAACTATCGCATCACCGTTTTCGTCTACGTTGGAAGGTCTCTTATCGGCAAGCTTTACGGGGAGGAAATACTCACCTGCGTACATCGCGGTGGTTGTGAACTTACCGAGAACGTCGTCTATGTTAAGTATAGTTCCTTCAGGAAGATCAGCCTTATTTACCTGAACCTCCTCAAGCTTTGCACTCGTGACCTTAGTACCGTACTTGATATTTTCCTTGAGTCTTACAACGGTTACTTTTTCTTCGTTGGAAGCACCGTTATCACCTGTGGGCTCATCGTTCTTATTGCAGGAGACGAGGAATCCGCCGCACAGCATAAGAAGACAAAGCAATATGCAAACTGTATTTCTGAATATATTCTTCATATTGATCATTCTCCTTTTAATCATTCAAACCAATGTACCTTACCGCGAAGGAACTTCTCGTAGGAATTATCCGAAACAGCGTTAACGTCGAATATCGGATCAAGAATAGTTCCGTTTCCGTCCGCACTGGTAAGCGACAAGTACTTACACTTCTCCGCAGGAGCCGTATAGAATGCAGATACCGATCTTGCGACCGATCTCCAGCTGTAAGAGGAGATAGCTACCTGAGTATTATCTGCAAAGTCCTCGGTCCATCTTGCCACGCAAGACATAAGGAATGAGGTAGTGGACGAAATATTGAATGCAACCGCGAAATTGGTCGCGCTACAGTTGTCGAACCAGTTTCTGCTTCCGTTATCCTGGAAGCCGTAGCAACGTTCGTACATGCCCTGCAGCTTCTTATTCATATTGAAGGTTACGTGGATATCGCGGATGAGGTTTGCCGCGGTGTCGATCTTAACGCCGACCTGAACGTTTGAAATACGCATATTGGAGTAGGTATTATCCCATCCTGCGATGTGGAGTCCTACCGAGTTTCTCTCACCGTTACCGACTATTCTGATATTCTCGATATCAGCGTCTGAAGATCCGCTGTTTGCGCCGTACTTGACGTAAAGTCCCACCTGAGTGTTTACGATGGTAACGTCGCGGACCGAGGTCTCTCTTCCGTGTGCAACGACAACGCCGTCTGCCTTGCCGTTTCCGTCGATGATACCGCCCTCGATGTAGTAATTACTTCCGGGAACCGTAATGCTGTTGAGCTGATCCTGTCCGCCGAGAAGGATCATTCCCTCCTGCGAATCATCCCAATCGTCGCTCGCCTTGATTACGGCATTATCCGACAGCTTGAGTGCCACACTCAGAAGACTGTTGGACGGTGTCGCGATAGGCTTGGAGATGATATACTCACCGTCAGGGAAATAGATGACCTGATTTACGTGATCGTGCATATCGATGACCTTCTGGATCTCTGCCGCCACATCCTTACCCGTGTTAGGAGTAAGATACTCGGTTATAACAACATATCCCTGATCCTTAAAGCCCATATCGTTATCTTCGAGTTCAGCCTTCTTGACAGGCTCTGCAGGCTTCTTTGAGGAGATATACTTAGGAATAAAGAAATCTCCCTCTGCAAGATCCATAAGCGGATACTTACCGATAACTTCATCGGGGTCTGAAATAGCGCCGATCCATGTCTCATTGATGTCTATCTTAACAAGTTCAAACTTAGACGAGGTTATTTTGTCGCCCGCCTTGATTGGTTTCGTTACTCTTAGCACCTCTACCATATTAGGATCAGAGTTGCCTGCATCCTCCGCTGCGGGCTCAGATGCGTATGCATTACACGCACTGAGAAGAGTAACGGAAAGCATAGACACGCAAAGCAGAAGTGCGATCATACACAGTCTTTGGTGCTTACGCTTACTGTAGGTTTTGTTCATAATCAATTCTCCTTTCATAACACAATTTTCACCCAAAGCGAAAGTTCGCATTATGCATCAATGTATTATAACATACGAAATCTGCAAAGTCAATACTTTTAATTATTCACAGATAATTTTTGTGCATCTTGCACAAAAATAAAGCTGCTGCAAAAAGCGACAGCTTTAAGGTAATTTTTATTTAATTGATTATAGGATCATTGATAAGGTAATCCTTTGCCACATCGCGCTCCGAGACCTTATCTGCCTTGTAAGCAGCACCGTCGATAGTACCACTTCCGCCTTCTTCTCCTACAAGCAGGAAGTTGCACTCAATTCCCTCTCTGTTGATACCGAATTCAGCGTCAGCCATACGGATCATAGCGTCAAACTTCCCCTCGCACACGAATGCGTTGTGGTAGCCGAAGCCCTCGGTGTACCAATAGTTGAAGCAACAGTCAAAGATCGATCTATTGCCCTCAACAAGATAAAATCCTGTTGAGAACTGATCGTTGTAGCAGTTATCGTAGAAGTTGCGCGTACCGCCGTCGTAGAAAGCGATGCTGTCAACGTAGTTCTCTTCAGCATTCAATCCGCTCCTGAAAACGTACAGCGGATGGAGATTGCGCAAGAAGTTTCCGTCACCGAGCAGCTTTATGCATATCTGGTTTGCCGCGATACGCATATTTGTCAGCGTATTATTATCGGTCTCGAGTATAACGCCGACCGAATCGAGCGTTCCGCTGCCTACGATATTAGTGGTCACGACGTCAACCGTCGGTCCGTTGCCGTCTGCGTCAGCCTTTACGTGTATGCCGACCACCGCGTACTTGATCGCAGAGTATCTGATCGAGACATTTCCGCCTCCCACTACCCAGATAGCGTCCGCACGGCTATCGCCGTTGAGGATACCGCCCTCGAATACAACTCCGTTCTCTGCATCGGGCTCCTCGCTCGCCTCGTCCTTCGCCCCTATCTTGAAGAGTGGCTCACCGTAGGTCCAACTCTCCATAGGCTTGAACTGTGCATAGTTTGAGAGCTTGAAGGAGACCTTCTTGTCGGGATCTGCCGAGGTCTCGATAGGCTTCGAGAGAAGATAAGTTCCGTCGGGGAAATAGAGCGTGCAGTTGGGATTTTCGTCGATAAGCTTCTGTATCGCATCTGCCGCATCATTCTTGGGATCGGGCTTGAGGTAGTCCGAGACAAGCACGTAGCCCGCGTCGGCAAAGTTGAGCTCGTTGTCCTCCTCTTTTTCCTCTTCCTCTTCAACAGGCTTCTTGCCCGAGATCTTCTCAGCGCTGAAGAAATCACCAGCAAAGATCTGCGCGGTCGCGAACCTTCCCACCACATCTTCGGTAGCGCCCAAAGCGCCTGCGGGGACGACCGCGGCATCCATAACCACGATCTCGACGTTCTCCTCGGATATCTTGTCACCTGCTTTTATTCCCGTCTTGGCTCTGACGACATTTACCTTGTCGCCGCCGTCTGCCGCCTCGGGCTCGTTGTCGCAGGAGACGAGCGCTCCGCAAAGCAGCATCGAAAGGCACAGCAAAGCGCTGACGAGGACCTTTGCAAATTTATTTATTTTCATCATATTTTCTCCTTTGCTTCAATCACTTGGTGCTGCTCGATCTCAGATATTGCTTGTAAACGTCGCCGCTGACGGCATTCTCGTCGAATATCGGATCGTATATATAGCCGCGCCCCTCTCTTTGCACAACGAGGAACTCGCATTTCTCTTTAGGTGCTGAAAATTCTGCCACAAACGAGCGCACGACACCGTTGAACTGTCCGTGCGTCGCGGTGAGCGCGACCTGCCGTCCGCTTCCGTAAACCTCATCCCAGCTTGCCACGCAGTTTGTCATCGTATCACCGTGGTGAGCAAGCGAAAAGGCGGTAGAAAAGCCCTCGCTGACGCAGGTATCGAACCAACATCTGTGATCTCGGCTGAGAAATCCGTAGCTTGCCTCATAAAGCGGATCAAGTCTGAAATTGGGTATATACTTTACGCGTATATTGCGGAAGATATGCGCAGGAGAGTCGGTTCTGACACCGATCTGCACGTTAGAGATGCGGAAATTCGTAAAGGTGCTGTCCGAACCCTCAACGTGAAGTCCGATAGATCCGGGCGCGCCGTTTCCGATGATCGTGATATTCTCCGCATCCGAGTCTACCACGTTGCCATATTTATTGAAGTGAACACCCGTCACGGTATTGACGACAGTGAGGTTTCTTATCGAGGTCTCTCTGCCGCCATCTATCGAAATGCCGTCTGCTCTGCCGTTTCCGTCGATAATTCCGCCCTCAATATAGTAGTTTGCTCCGGCAATATCAATATTGTTGGTATTATCCTTTGCACCGAGCTTTATCATCGCGCCGTTATCCTTGCTCCAATCGTCGCTTGCCTTGATGACAGCATTGGGCGCGAGCTTGAGCGAGATGCTCTTCGTACCCGCTGACGAGGTCGAGATCGGCTTCGAGATGATATACTCGCCATCGGGAAAATAGATAACCTTATTGATGCTTGTGGGCATACTTATGATCTTTCTGATCTCCTCGATCAGATCGTTGCCACCGTTTGGCGTGAGATAGTCGGTGACTACAATGACTCCCTGTCCACGAAAGCCGAAATCGTTTTTCTCAAGCTCTACCTCGACCTTCTCGGCTTCAGGCTTTTCGTCAGACAGATATGCGCCGATCAAGTAATCGCCCACTTCAAGATCTATCAGCGCGTACTTACCTCTGGCCAGAGTCTGATCGCTTATCGCACCCGCTACTGCTTCGTTCTTTCCAACACTCACCTCTTCGTACTTCGCCGAGGTGATCTTCTCGCCTCTCGCAACGTCCTCTGTCAAGCGTAAGACAGTGACGATAGGATCGTCAGCGAGATCCTCGCCCACATCCTGCTTATTGCAAGCCGAGAGCGCAAATGTCAGCAGAAGAGCGCAAACGAGAGTAAGTACGAGAGCGCGCGGACTTCTTTTTTCTTTGATTTTGTGAATGAATGCCATACATTCTCCTTAATTTTATTAGGAAAGGCTCGGTCAGCTGCTCGCCGACCGAGCCAAGTGATAAGATCTTTCGATCACTTTCTCCAGACTACTCTGTTTACAAGATATTCGCTGTAATCGTCTCCGCCGTCAAGATTTACGTCAAAGTTAGGCAGATCGAGAACTCCGCCGCCGCCAGGCTCTCCAACCTTAAGGAATGCGCGATTGGTAACGTCGCTGCGAAGGTCAACGCGGTAGCTCTTTACGATAGAATTGAATTTTCCGTCGCTGAGGAATCCCACCTGCTTGTCGCCGCGGTTAGAGTACCAATAAGCATAGCAGTCGGTATATGTCGACATAGTGTGACCGCTGGTGCGGAATCCTGTCGCAAAGTTATCGGGATAGCAGATCTCGTACCAGTTACCGCCGCTTACGTCCCAGAAACCGATGCTGTCCTTATAGTCGTAATTATCGCTGTAGATATAGAGATTGTGGAGATATCTCAAGAAGTTGCCTGCACCGCCGAGCTTGATTCCGATCTCGAAGCCCGCAACACGCATATCGTTGAAGGTGTTGTCATAGCCGTCGCAGATAACGCCGATAGAGCCGGGGAGATTCATACCTACGATGTGTACGTTCTCGATGTCCGCGTCGTTAGAGCCGTATTCCTTGTTGTATTTTACGTTAAGTCCCTGAGTTACGAATTTAATGGAAAGATTTCTGATGCAGGTCTCGCGTCCGCCGTCGATAGAAACGCCCTTTGCAACTCCGCTTCCGTCGATGCATCCGCCTGCGAGGTAATAATTAGTACCTGTCTCCCAGATGGTGAACTTCTTGTTGAGCGCGCCGAGTCTGATCATAGCCTCGTCACTCGACCAATCCTTAGTTGCCTTGATAACTGCAAAATTGGAGAGGTTGAGCGATACCGCGTACTTTGCGTCGCTCGAGGTACAGAGCGGCTTCGAGATCATATATTCACCGTCAGGGAAATATATGGTCTTTCTGGGGTTGGAGTCGATGATATTCTGCAGAGCGTCTGCGAGGTCCTCACCCGTGTTTGCCTTGACGTAATCTGTAACTACTACGTATCCAAGATCCTTTGCGTTTACTTCACTCATTTTAAATTCCTCCGTTATTATATTTTGTATCGAATACCAATTTTACGGTGTAATATCCGTTTTGTTCATTATACCATATCAAAAAAAGCAAGTCAATTCCTTTTGGAGAAATTAAACTTGCTTTTTTGAAAAATTTTTATATTTTTATGCAGTTTTTACAAAAACCGACTCAGATAATTCTACCCGTAACGAACTTCTTGTAGGTCTTATCGGTAACGAGGTTATCGTCGATGATGGGATTGTCGATAAATCCGTGTCCGCCTGCGCCCTCGGGAAGAACGAGAACTGCGTTATTGGTAGTGTCGCCTCTGAAGTGGATCTTGGGGTTGGTGATCGACGCGTTGAAGTCGCCGTCACACTGGAAGCCGACCTCCTTGTTTCCTCTGGGGGAGTACCACATAATGAATGCGTTTACGATAACAGCCTTGGAGCCGGGGATGAGCTTGTAGCCTGTAGCCATCTGATCGCTGTAGCAGTAGTCGTACCAGTTGGTGCCCGATACTTCCTCAAGGAACGCGATGCTGTCCTCGAAGTTTATATCGTCCTCTGCATACTCGTAGCCGTAGATGAAGAGCGGGTGGATATTGCGCAGGCAGTTTCCGCCGCTGCGGAGCTTGATACCTACCTCGATAGCAGCTATACGCATATTGGTAAGAGTATTGTCGTAGCCCTCGATAAGAACGCCAACAGAGCCCTTCTTGTTGTTACCTACGATATTTACGGTCTCGATATCAGCGTCGGAAGAGCCGTTGTTTGCGCCGCGCTTGATGTGGATACCGATAAATGTGTGCTTGATGGATACGTTGCGGATAGAGGTCTCACGTCCCGAGTCGATGGAAATTCCGTTTGCAACGCCGTTTCCGTCAACGATACCGCCTGCGAAAGAGTAGTTGCTTCCGTTGCGGTAGATGGTGTTATAAGGCTCAGCCGCGCCGAGTCTTACCATAGCCTCGGTGTGATCCCAACCGTCAGCAGCCTTGAGGACAGCGAAGTTGGAGAGCTGGAGAGATACTGCGGTCTCAGGCTTGCCCGAGGTGCAGATCGGCTTTGCGAGGATATACTCGCCGTCGGGGAAATATATTGTTCTCATGGGGTTCTCGTCGATGATCTTCTGGATGGCATCAGACACGTCCTTACCCGTGTTTGCCTCAAGATAATCTGTCACTACTACGTAGCCGAGAGCGTTTGCGTTGATATCGTTCATTGTTTTTTCCTCCGTTTAGAGATTTTTCGGCGTGTGCCGTTCTTATAGTAATTATAACATACAAAAAATAGCAAGTCAATCACTTTTTTGCAATTGACCTGCTATTTTTTAGCTTAAACTCTTAATTTCTGTGTACCACGTGGCCTACGAGGTAGTCCTTATAGGTCTCGTCGTCGCAGTTCTCGGGGGTAAAGATCGGGTTCTCTACGATTCCGAGTCCACCGCTCTCGCTGACCTTAAGGAACGCGCGGTTGGTGCAGTCGCCGCGAAGAGCGATATTTGCGTTGCAGATGCTTGCGGCAAACTTGCCCTCTTCACACTCAAATCCCACGTACTTAACTCCGCGGTTGGAGTACCACATACCGAAGCAGTGTTGGAATACGGGGGTTGCGCCGCCCTTGAATCTGAATCCCGTTGCCATTTCGTCGCTGTAGCAGTAGCTGTACCAGTTGTTGCCCCAGCTCTGATCGTCAAACGCGATACTCTTGGTCTGATCGACCTCTCCGCCGTAGATAAAGAGCGGATGGATGTCGCGCAGCGAGTTGCCCGCACTCTTCATAAGAATACCTGTCTGAACCGACGCGATACGCATATTGCGCACCGTGTTGTCGTAACCCTCGAGGAAAACTCCGACAGAATTTTCCTTGTTGTTACCAACGACGTTGACCATCTCGATATCCGAGTCGGACGAGCCGTTGTTTGCGCCGCGCTTTACGTGAATACCGATCTGTGTATTCTTGATAGAAATGTGAGAGATGAGAGTCTCACGTCCCGAGTCTACCGAGATACCGTTTGCGACACCGTTTCCGTCGATGATACCGCCCTTGAAGTGATAGTTGCTTCCGGGGATGGTGATGCTGTTGAACGGATAGATTCCGCCCATGCGTACAAGCGCCTCGGGGCTGTCCCATCCGTCTGCCGCCTTGATGATAGCGAAGCAGGAAAGCTCGAGAGATACTGCGATCCTCGGGTCTGCGGGGGTGCAGATCGGCTTTGCGAGCAGGTACTCACCGTCGGGGAAATAGATAGTCTTGTGGGGGTTATCGTTGATTATCTGCTGAAGCGCATCCGAGACGTCCTTACCTGTATTCGCCTCGATATAATCCGTAACTACTACGTATCCGTTGTTATTCATAATCTACCTCTTTTTTTATTCTTAGATTTAAAGATTTGTCATATCCTTGTCTACGACATACTTCTTGTAGGTGTGGTCGTTATACTGCTCGGGAACGATAAGCGGATAGCTGATAGTTCCCTGTCCGCCCTCCTGCGTTTCGGTCAGATATGCCTTGAACTCGCACTCGTGGCGGTCGAAGACGTTGCAGCTGCGAAGCACCGAGTTAAATCTTCCGTCTGCGTGGAATCCGACAGCCTTACCGCCTCTGCCCGTGTACCAATAGCAGATACAGTCGGTGTAGATCTGGCGCGCGCCGTCTTTCATACGGAAGCCGACTGCGAACTGATCGCTGTAGCAACAGTTATATATGCTGTGGAACCAGGTGTCGTCCCAGAATGCGCAGCTTGCCTTGAATACCTCGTCCTTCTCGAGATCGCCTCTGAAGGTGTAGAGAGGATGGATGTTCTTCATAAGCTGAGAGGATGCAAGAATCTTAAATCCGAACTGAACGCCCGCGATACGCATATTGGTAAAGCTGTTGTCCGAGCCCTCGATGAGCACGCCGACCGAGCCTTCCTTGCAGTTGCCCACGATGTTTACGTTCTGCACGTCAGCGTCCGAGGAGTTCGAGTTTGCGCCGTGCTTGATGTGAATTCCGACGAAGGTATTCTTGATCGACACCTTCTCGATAAGAGTCTCGCGTCCCGAGTCGATGGAAATTCCCTTTGCAACTCCGCTACCGTCGATAATACCGCCGAAAATGCCGTAATTGCTTCCGTTTATTCTGATATTGTTAAAGGGCTCAGCCGCGCCGAGACGAACCATAGCCTCGTCGCTGTCCCATCCGTCTGCCGCCTTGAGAGTTGCGAACTTTGAAAGTTCGAGATTTACTGCATTAGCTCCGTTTGCGGAAGTGCAGATCGGCTTTGCGAGGATATATTCTCCGTCGGGGAAATATATCGTTCTGTGGGGATTTTCGTCAATTATCTTCTGTATTGCATCCGATACGTCCTTGCCCGTATTAGCCTCGACGTAGTCGGTTACAACAATATAACCTTTATCGTACATAATTTACCTCTCTTTTAATGATTATAAGCTTGTAATTTCCTTATCTATAAGATATTTTTTGTATGTGTGGTCGGTGAACTGCTCTGGTTTGATCAGCGGATGGCTTATCACACCCTGTCCTCCCTCCTCTGCCACCGCGAGATACGCTTTGACCTCGCACTCGTGACGGTCGTCAACATGGCAACTGCGGAGCACAGAGTTGAATTTTCCGTCGCAGTAAAAGCCGATCGCCTTACCGCCTCTTCCGCTATACCAATAGCAGAGACAGTCTGTGTATATCAAGCGCGAACCGCCTCTCATACGGAATCCGACCGCGAACTGATCGCTGTAGCAGGAATTGTACAGTCCGTGCGTCCAGGTATCATCCCAGAACGCGCAGCTCTCCTTATACACCTCGTCCTTTGCGAGATCCCCTCTGAAGCTATAGAGCGGGTGAATACTTTTAAGATGCTGGGAAGAGGCGAGTATCTTAAAGCCGAACTGAACACCGGCTATACGCATATTTGTAAACGTATTATCACATCCTTCGACAAGAACGCCCACAGATCCTTCCTTGCAGTTGCCGACAATATTTACGTTCATAATATCGGCATCGGAAGAATTGACGTTTGCTCCGTGCTTGATGTGTAGACCGATCTGTGTATTTTTAATAGACACCTCGCGGATGAGGGTTTCTCTTCCGCTATCAATAGACACGCCGTTGGCAATACCGCTTCCGTCAATGATACCGCCGATCATTCCGTAGTTGCTTCCGTTTACGGTTATGGTATTGAAAGGCTCTGCCGCGCCAAGACGTACTATAGCCTCATTTTCGGACCACTCTTCAGACGCCTTAAGCGTCGCAAATTTGGAAAGCTCAAGCGACACCGCGTTAACGGGATTTGCAGGGGTGCAGATCGGCTTTGAAAGGATATACTCACCGTCGGGAAAATATACCGTTCTGTGGGGATTTTCGTCAATGATCTTCTGTATCGCGTCGGATACGTCGATACCTGTGTTAGCCTCGATATAATCGGTAACTACTACGTAGCCTCTGTTTTCGATCATTGCTTTTCTCCTTTGCTTTTATATTACTCTGCCAACGAGATACTGCTTGTAGGTCTCGTCGGTCACTCTCTCGGTAATGGGATTTTCGATAAATCCGTGTCCGCCTTCCTCTGCGACCGTGATATACGCGTTGTTATCGTTGCTGTTGCGGTTAAAGTGAACTCTGCAGTCGCGGATGATCGAATTGAACTTTCCGTCTACCTTGAAGCCTCTCTCGAGTCCGTCAGCCTTGTACCAATAGCAGAAGCAGTCAGCATATGTCAGTCTTGCGCCGTCTTTCATACGGAAACCTGTCGAGAACTGATCGCTGTAGCAGTTGTTGTACCAGACCTCGTGATTTGTGTCGTCCCAGAATGCACAGCTCTCTGCGTAGCGACCTGCCAATCCCGCGTCGTAGGTATAGAGCGGGTGGAGATTTTTGAGAAACTGCGAGGGAGCGAGTATCTTGAAACCGATCTCGATATGAGCGATGCGCATATTCGTAAAGGTGTTGTCGCAACCCTCTATCAGCACGCCGATAGACTCGGGCTGACCGTTACCCACGATATTTACGTTCATAATATCGGCATCAGAGGAATTGGAATTTGCTCCGTGCTTGATGTGGATACCGATATGTGTATTTTTAATAGATACCTCGCGGATGAGAGTCTCTCTGCCGCTGTCGACCGAAACACCGTTAGCGACACCGCTACCGTCGATAATACCGCCGATAATACCGTAATTGCTTCCGTTTACGGTTATGGTATTAAAGGGCTCTGCCGCGCCAAGACGGACGATCGCCTCCTTCTCGGTCCAATCCTTTGATGCCTTTAAAGTGGCAAACTTAGACAGCTCAAGCGAGACAGCGTTTACGGGGTTCGCCGAGGTGCAGATCGGCTTTGAGAGGATATATTCGCCGTCGGGGAAATATATCGTTCTGTGCGGATTTTCGTTGATGATCTTCTGAAGCTCGTCCGAGACATCCTTTCCGGTGTTCGCCTCGACGTAGTCTGTGACCACTACGTATCCGAATGCGTTTGCGTTGATATCCTTCATTTTTTCTACCTCCTTTTGTGGCAAATACCACTTATTGAGTTCATTATAACACACAAAAAAAAGCAAGTCAATTCCTTTTGAGAAATTGACTTGCTAAATTTTCATCAGAATTTTCTATCAGCCGCCCCAGACTACCTTGCCAACAAGATAATCCTTATATGTGTCGTCATCGCACGCGCTCTCGGGGAATGCGGGATATTCAACTATACCGTTGCCGCCCTCCTCGCCGACGATCATAAATCTGCCGTCGGTCTGCTTTTCAAGGTCAACGCGGTAGTTCTTGAGAACAGAGTTGAACTTTCCGTCGGACGCAAAGCCGTACTGCTTCTGTCCCTCTTCTTTTCTGTACCAATAAGCATAGCAGTTGTTGTAGACCGACATAGTGTGACCGCTGGTGCGGAATCCGATAGCGAAGTTATCGGGATAGCAGATATCGTAGGTGTTACCCTCACTCGTATCCCAGAAGCCTATACTGTCGCTGTAATCGTAGTTACTTGTATAGATGAAGAGCATATGGAGATTGCGAAATATGTTATTCTTTCCGTTAGCCTTGGTAGCTACCTGGAAGCTTGCTACTCTCATATTGGTAAAGGTGTTTCCGTCGCTGTCAACGAGAACGCCGACAGAGTCGGGAAGATTGCAGCCGACGATGTTTACCGTCTCAATATCGGCGTAGCTCGAGGGGCTCTCGTCGTTGAGCGCGATGTGAAGTCCCTGCGTAACGAACTTGATCGATACGTATCTCACCGAGGTCTCAAGTCCGCCTGCGACCTCAACTCCTCTTGCCTTATTAGAGCCGTCAATGCAGCCGCCCTCCATATAGTAGTTGCTTCCTACCTCGTCGACCGTAAATGTCTTGTCCTTGCCGCCGAGCTGGATCATATATCCGTTAGCGTCATCCCAATCAGAAGCCGCCTTGATAATAGCAAAGGTCGAAAGTCTGAGCGATACTGCCTTTTCGGGATCGCTCGAGGTGATAAGGGGCTTGGAGATCAGATATTCTCCGTCGGGGAAATAGATAGTGGTATTGGGGTTCTCGTCGATGATCTTCTGAAGCTCTGCGGAAACGTCCTTACGAGAATTTATTCTTATGTAATCGGTAACTACGACGTAGCCCTTAGCCTTTGCGGTCTCTGCATCAAGCTCCTCCTCGGGCTCTTCCTTGGAGGATGTCTTTTTCTCAAGCATAGAGTCTGTAATGATATCTCCCGCCTTGACGTCAGCAAGAAGCTTTCTGCCGACAGCGTCGGTCGTTTTAGCAAGATATCCCTCGGGTACTGTCGATGCATCGACCTCTACCGTCTCAAGTGCGGTAATGCCAAAGAACGAACCCGCAGCCGTGTCCTCTTTTGCCTTAACGACTCTTACAAGAAGAGTGCTCTCCTGCTCGGAGGGCTGCTGTTCTTCTCCGCCACCGTTGCAAGCGCAGAGCGCAAGCATAACTACCGCGAGCACTGTGCACACGACAGATCTGAATAATTTATTTACTGAAAATCTGTTTTTCATTTCTTCACCTCTTTACAATCAACTGTTCCAGATTACCTTTCCTACAAGATGGTTCATATAGCTGGTATTGTTTACCTTACTCTTATCGAATATCGGATATTGAATAACACCCTTTCCGCCCTCGGAACCGAGGTTAAGGAACATACAATTCGAGTCCTCTCCGAACTCAGCTCTGAAGTTGGATACTATCGAGCTGAAGCGTCCGTCGGTCGCGATAGCGGTCTGTGAGGTCGCCTCGGGAGAAGTCCAGCTCGCGATACAGTCGTTCATCATATCAAGCGCTCCGCCTCTGATCCTGTAGCCCGTGCGGAAGCCCTCAGCGTGAAATCCGTCCATCCAGTTGCTTCCGTTGGAGTCGAGGAAACCTATGCTGTTGTTATAATCCCAGCTGTCTCTGTGCTCGTAGACCGCGTGTACGTTGTGCATAAGGTTTCCGCCCTTGGTAAGCTGCATTCCGATCTCAAAGCCGCTGATGCGGATGTCGGTCAGAGTGTTGTCAAGTCCGTCAACGTGAACGCCGATCGAACCGGGAAGATAGCAGCCCTCGATATCGATAGCCTCGAAGTCGCAGTCGTTAGAGCCATACACCTGATTGTACGCGATCTTGAGTCCCTGAGTTACGTTCTTGATCGAGATCTGACGGACCGAGGTCTCACGTCCGCCCTCAAGAATAATTCCCTTTGCCTTGCGGTTACCGTCGATAATGCCGCCGTACATATAGTAGTTGCTTCCCGTCTGGCTGATGGTAAAGGTCTCGTCTATTGCACCGAGCTGGATCATATGCTCGGCTCCGCCTCTCCAGCGGTCAGACGCCTTGATGACCGCAAAGCCCGAAAGATGCAACGAGACCGCCTTCTGAGGATTGCTCGAGGTCATAATAGGCTTTTCTATCGTATAAACTCCGTCGGGGAAGAAGATAGTCTTTCTCGGGTTCTTGTCGATGATCTCCTGTATCTTGTCGGTCAGGTTCTCGCCCGTGTTCGGTTCAAGATAGTCGGTGACGACCACGAATCCAAGCTTTTTTGCAAGAGGAATGGTTATATTTGACGTATCGACTTTCTTTTTCTCAGCAAGCATAGAGTCACCGATCACGTCGCCCGCCTTAATGTCAACAAGAAACGCGCGCCCTACTATCTCGTTTGTCTTTATCAGATAATCGTCTGGGGCGAGAGATCTTTCGACTTCAACCACCTCAACATCCTTTACTCCAAGGACCTCTCCCGCCGCCGCATCGACCTTTACGCGAAGGGCCTTTACGAGCAGCTTGGGAGCCTCGGTACCTGCTTCTTCTCCGCCACCGTTGCACGAACAGCTGAAAAGCACCGTCACGGCAAGAAGTATAAAGGCAAGCGCCTTGATAACCTTTCTTTTTTTCATAGTTCTTTCCTTTCGAAAATATTTCTACTGAAAGCAGATGCGATATCTGCACATACATAATTATTTTACCATAAAAAAACGATTATGTCAAGACAAACCTCGCATTGAATTTATGACTGCTATAACAAGCACTCCGACGTCGGCAAATATCGCAAGATCCATTCCCGCCACGCCGATCGCTACGAGCGCAAGGCAGGCTACCTTTACGCCTATCGAGAACACGATATTCTGCTTTGCTATGCGCATACATTTGCGCGAGAGCTTTATCGCATCCGCGACCTTCGAGATGTCGTCGTCCATTATGACCACGTCAGCCGCGTCGGTCGCCGCATCCGAGCCGATACCGCCCATCGCGATACCGACGTCGGCTCTTGCGAGCACGGGCGCGTCGTTGATACCGTCGCCGACAAAGGCGACCTTGCCGCCGCTCTCCATCAATTTTTCAAGCTCTCCGACCTTGTCCTCGGGCAGAAGCGAGGCGCGCACGTCGCAGATGCCGACCTCGCGCGCCACTGCCCGTCCGACGTCCTCGCGGTCGCCCGTGAGCATTACCGTACGCACTCCGAGTCGCCCGAGCGCACTGACTGCCGCCGCCGCGTTATCCTTCGGCGCATCCGAAAGAGCTATATATCCCACAAAGACGCCACCTGCCGACACGCAAAGCAAAGTCGCACCGTCGCTCTCTTTCGCTTGGCATCCGACGAGCTCGGGGCTTCCGACTCTTACCTCGATGCCGTCGACAGTAGCCACGACTCCTCTGCCGCGCTCCTCGCGTATCTCGCTCACTCTCGCGCGGTCGATCTTTCCACCATAGGCAGAAACGATACTTTTAGCTATCGGGTGAGATGACGCGTGCTCGGCGTGAGCCGCGTATTCAAGTAAAAGCTCGCGGCTGATCCCGACCGCCTCGACCTCTCTGGGCACAAATCTGCCGCAGGTCAGCGTTCCTGTCTTGTCGGTCGCAACACATCTGATAGCGGCAAGCGTCTCAAGGCAGTTCGAGCCCTTGACGAGTATTCCGCGTTTACTCGCGCCGCCAAGACTCGCAAAAAAGCCCATCGGGATGCTGATGACGAGCGCACAAGGACAGCTTATAACGAGAAAGCTGAGCGCGCGATATATCCACTCGCCCACGTTCGCGTCTCTGCCCGCAAGATAAAGAGCTGTCGGCGGAATGAGCGCGAGCAAAAGTGCCGCCGCGCAGACCGCGGGAGTGTATATTTTAGCAAATTTTGATATAAACTTCTCGGACTTCGACTTGCGCGAGCTTGCGTTCTCTACAAGGTCGAGTATTCTCGCGACCGCCGACTCGCCGTAGACCTTTACCGTGCGGATGCGGAGAGGAGAGGAAAGATTGACCGACGCGCTGAGTACCTCGTCGCCCACAGATACGTCGCTCGGCATACTCTCTCCCGTGAGCGCGGAGCTGTCGATCGCCGACTCGCCACTCTCGATCACACCGTCAATAGCAACTCGCTCGCCCGGGTTGACGACGATTATCTCGCCTATCTCTACCTCGTCGGGAGATATCTCCAAAAGCTCGCCGCCGCGCTCGACGCGCGCAAAATCGGGGCGGATATCCATAAGCGCGGATATGCTCTTGCGGCTCTTTCCAAGCGCGATACCCTGAAAAAGCTCGCCTATCTGGTAAAATAGCATTACCGCCACCGCTTCGGTGTAGTCTCCCCTGCCCCATATCGCGATAGCGAACGCACCGACCGTGGCTATAGCCATAAGGAAGTTCTCGTCGAGAAGCTGACCGTGTATAAGTCCTCGCACCGCCGAGAGCAGAACGTCGTAGCCTATCACAAGATAGGGCACGAGCCAGAGGGCAAGCTCGATATACCACTTAAGCTCAAAATTGAGAATTAGAAGCGCGAGCATCCATACCGCGCTCACGATTATCCGCAGAAGCCGTTTTTTCTGTTTTCTTGTCATACTCAGAAATAGATAACGCAGTCGCGCTCGACCTTCTTCGCCGCCTTCTGCGCCGCCTTCATAACCTTCTGCTCGTCAGCTCCGTCCGAGAAATCGACGGTCAGCTTGAGTGCCATAAAGTTCACGCTCGCGTCCTGCACGCCCTCAAGCTTTTTGATGCACTCCTCAACCTTGAGCGCACAGTTGGGGCAATCCACTTCAATTTTGTATACCTTTTTCATACCAATACCTCACATTCAATTAAATGATTGCTTAATCGTTGAATTTATTATACCACATCCCCCGCCCGATGTCAAGGGTAAAAGGAGAAAAAGTTGAAAAATCAAAACTATAGATAACGCCACAGGAAAGTTTTGATCAAACTTTTTCAAAAGTTTGTCGCGAGCCGCCGACGAAACGGCGGTCGCTCTCCGCAGAGAGCGAAATCCTGAAACGGCGTTTCTCTTTTGATTTTCACGTCGGCGCGTCCTGTGGACGATGAAGCCGACGCGAAAATAGAAAAAAACAAGGAGTATCGTGCGTGCGCTACGCGTTCACGCTCGAGACGACTATGTTTTTGACCGATAACTTTTCTCTTTGCGCCTTTCGTGCCAAAGAGAAAAGTGGTCAATAAATATAGATATCGTTAAAAGCATCGCTCATCATAAAGACATATACACTTTTTATCCGCTTTTTCTTTTGACTCAAAAGGTGCAAAAGAAAAAGCTCAAAAAAAGAAAACACCGAAAGGAGAGTTTCGCTCGTTGCGACGAGCGACCAAGGCTCTGCCTTTGGAAACCGCAAGCCTTTGAAAAGGCTTGAGCGAAACTTTTCTGCGGTGGTTCCAAGAAATTTGGGTGGAAACTTCCATTTTTTTAATTATCCCTTGATATTTCACTTAAAATTTGATATAATATATCCGATAACGTCAGAAAGGAGATAAATATGTCGATACATCTTCCGCACGACCACGGAAACGCCGAGCGCGAGGAACTTCTCGCTTCAATGTGGAGCCGTGAGAGCTTCGAGACCGTCTCAAACCTCTTCAAACAGCTCTCGGACACGACACGCCTGCGCATTTTCTGGGTGCTCTGTCACTCCGAGGAGTGCGTTATAAATCTCGCCGCTATTATGAATATGAGCTCGCCCGCCGTGTCACATCATCTCCGCCTTCTGAAAGAAGCAGGACTCGTCGTCACGCGCAGAGAGGAAAAAGAGGTCTACTACAAGGTGGCAGACACCGAAGAAGCCGCACTTTTGCACTCTATGATCGAGCAGCTTGAGCATATGACCTGCCCCGACGAGAAAAAAAGCAACTAAATTTGCAAAAAACTCTTGATTTCACGCAAAGTTTATTATATAATTATATGGTTATTTCCGTTATTTGAAAGGACACTTTTTACGATGAACAAGACCTTCGCACCCGAGGGCTACCGCCCTCAGCTCGATGCCTACCAGACGCAGAGAGCGATCGAATACATCAAAAGAACTTTTCAGGCTGAGTTTTCCTCGGCTCTTCACTTAAAGAGAGTTACCGCTCCCCTCTTCGTTGCCGAGAATTCCGGTCTTAACGACAACCTCTCGGGCAAGGAGCGCCCCGTATCCTTCGATATCCCCGCGATCGGTCTTGACGCGCAGGTCGTTCACTCGCTTGCAAAGTGGAAGAGACTCGCGCTCAAGAGATACAATTTCGGTGTCGGTGACGGACTCTACACAGATATGAACGCTATCCGCCGCGACGAGTGGCTCGATAACGTGCACTCTATATACGTTGACCAGTGGGACTGGGAAAAGATAATCACTCGCGAGACGAGAAATATGGATTATCTCAAGCTCATCGTTACCGCGATCGTTGAGGCTATCTGCAACACCAACGACCGCCTGCGCGTGCGCTTCCCTCAGCTCACGACCGAGCTTTGCCGCAAGGTCTCCTTTATCACGACGCAGGAGCTTGAGGATCTCTACCCCGACCTTTCGGGCAACGAGCGCGAGAACGCGTATCTGCGCGAGCACAAGACTGCGTTTATTATGCAGATCGGCGGTGCGCTCCGCTCGGGCAAGCCGCACGATAACCGCGCACCCGACTACGACGACTGGTCTCTCAACGGCGATATCTTCTTCTGGGATGACGTGCTTGACAGAGCGCTTGAGATCTCCTCGATGGGTATCCGCGTTGACGCGGAGACTCTCGACCGCCAGCTCACGATAGCAGGCTGTGACGATCGCCGCGCGCTTCCCTTCCATCAGATGCTGCTCAACGACGAGCTCCCCCTCACCATCGGCGGCGGTATCGGTCAGTCGCGCCTTTGTATGCTTATGATGGGCTGTGCTCACATCGGCGAGGTGCAGTCGAGCATTTGGGACAGCGAAACTATCCGCATCTGCGAGGAAAACGGTATACCGTTGCTTTAACGTATTTAATATAGAAGCAGAAAACGCACCTTTGTCGGTAGACAAAAGTGCGTTTTTTATTGTCTTAAACGTTCTAAATGAGGTAAGAACGAACAAAAGGTGTCCTATGAAGATTTATCATTTTTTTGAGAATTTGTTAAAATACTTTTCAAGTTTTCTTTCAATGAGAGGAGTATATTTTTTATCTAATGCTTTGAAAATAAAGTGCAAGATAATTTCTAATACGATGAATAAAGCAAAATATCCTCCGATTGTGATCGCATAATATTGCCAAGGAAACGAATTCATTAGGCCGATTATGAGAAACAAGACCGGAAGCGCTAAAAATTCAATAACATCAAATATTATCATTCCGATGTAAAGAATATTGCCGATAAAATTCAAAAGCTTGTTCATATAGCACCGCCTTTTACGAGCATTATACCACACCATTGAAAATAAATCAAGGCGCAGCCGTACATATTTTCAATGATGCATCGCCTGCGGCGATATGATGTTTTTCGCTTCGCTCAAAATGATGTTGCTCCCTTTGGTCGCAATGATGCGATGTTTGCCCAATGTGCCGTCAGGCACACATCATTAGGCGAAGCCGTCATCATTGGCGGAGCCAACATCATTTGCCGTAGGCAAACATCATTCAAAAAACGCACCTTTGTCGGTAGACAAAAGTGCGTTTTTTGTTGTCTATGGGCTACAAAAAGATATTTTCGTTAGTTTTGTGCATGAATTTGAACTCTCACAAAAAATGATATAT
>JAGBIA010000110.1 GCA_017935225.1 Clostridia bacterium
CGTTCGTGCCGAATTTTTATTGTTTCAATAAAAAATAGAGTTTTCGGTGCCGATGAGGCGTCCGGAAACTCTACCTTAGAAAAACAGCTTGTTATCAGATTTAAACTGCATAAAGCAGCCCTTGCTTTTCAAAAGAACTTCCTTTTGTGAAGTTCTTTGGTGCTACCTTTCTTCCAAGAAAGGTAGCGAAAAACAAGCGAAAAAACAAGGCAAGAAAGGTGACATAAAACCAACTATCACTCCAAAGCCGCGGCGCCGATAATACCTGCGTCGTTGCCGAGGGTAGCGATTCTGAGCTGAGTAAGAGCAACGACGTCGCCGCCGTACTGCTCAGCGCGAACGAGGGGAAGGATGGCATCTATAAGAGACTGACCTTCGTTTGAAACACCGCCGCCGAGCGAAATAACCTCGGGCTGGAAGATATTAACGAGATTAGTGATACCTGTTGCGAGATACTTAACGTACTTGTTGTATACCTCGGTAGCAACCTCGTCGCCTGCTCTCATAGCATCGCACGCGGTTCTGCCCGAGATACGCTCAGCCTTGCTCATAGAGGTATATCTTCCTGTCTTTTCGCTCTCGGCAAGAGCCTCCTTTGTCATACGGATAAGTGCGGTTGCAGAGGAATAAGCCTCCCAGCATCCGCGTCTGCCGCATCCGCACTGAGCGCCATCCTGCTCGATAACGATATGACCTATCTCGCCTGCGGCGCTGTTAAAGCCGACGAGAATTTTATTGTTGATAATGATTCCGCCGCCTACACCCGTACCGAGTGTAACCATAATGCTGTTTGCCGAGCCCTTTGCTGCGCCTGCAACAGCCTCGCCCCAAGCGGCGGCGTTTGCGTCGTTGGCGATCTTTATTTTCGATCTGTCAACTCCGAGCGCGTCGGAAAGGATCTGTACGATAGGGAAACGGTAGAAGGGAAGATTGTTTGCGTACTCAACGCATCCGTTTACGGGGTTTGCGATACCGGGGGAGGCGATGCCGATATTTGCAATATCCTTTATATCAACGCCCTTTTCAGCACACGCTTCAAGACAAAGACGAGCCATATCAGCAACGATAGCGTCTGCCTCTCTCGTTGCGAGTGTGGGGGTAGTCTTCTTGACTACGATCTTGTGGTCGTCGTTAACCAGACCGACAGCGATATTTGTTCCTCCGAGGTCTATTCCAATTCTGTACATAATAAAATTCTCCTTGATTATTTATTTTTGTTTTGATATTTTTTGCAATATTGCGATATGGGACATTCCGCGCATTTTGGTGAACGCGCCGGGCATACGTCTCGTCCGAACTGTACTATGCGGTGGCAGAAATCCGACTGCTTTTCAGGTGCTGCAAGCTCCGAGAGTATAAGCTCGACCTTGTAGGGATCCTTTAGCGACTCGGGATAAAAACCGAGCCTGCCGCATATTCTGATGCAATGCGTGTCGGCGACGATCGCGGGCTTTTTGTATATATCGCCAAGCAAAAGGTTGGCGATCTTTCTGCCGACTCCGGGCAGACGGAGAAGGTCGTCCATACTGTCGGGCAGAACGCCGCCGAACTCGTTCATCAGCATCGCGGAAGCCTCCTTGATGCTCTGTGCCTTGGTGCGATAGAGTCCGCAGGGGCGAACGATGCGCTCGATCTCATCGATCGGCGCAGCTGCCATACTCTCGCAGGTGGGGAACTCCTTGAACAGCTCGCGGCAGACTATGTTGACGCGCGCGTCGGTGCATTGTGCCGAGAGCCGCCCCATAACCAGAAGCCGCCAAGGATCTCCGCCGTATTCGAGCGCACAGAAGGACTCGGGATATATTTCCTCAAGAGCCGCGACTATAAGCGCAAGTCTCTCTTTTTTTGCCTTTTTGCTTTCTCTGCTCATTTTGATTTTTTCTCTGCGCAGAAATATGTACCGATATGTCCACCGTCAAGCAGAGTGTAGAGGATCTCGGGATCGTTGCCGTTGAGAATAAACATAGGTATTCCCTCGGCGGTAACTATTTTAGCGGCGTTGAGCTTTGCTATCATTCCGCCCGTTCCGCGCGCCGTACCCGCTCCGCCGGCTATCGCATAGACCGAATCGTCAAGCGTTTCCACGCGGTCGATAAGCTTTGCGTCGGGATTGCTTCGGGGGTCGGAATCGTAAAGTCCGTCGACGTCGGAGAGGTTGAGCAGCACGTCAGCCTCGCAAAGAGTAGCCACGTGAGCCGAGAGTATGTCGTTGCCGCCGAACTTTGTCAGCTCGTCGGTCGAGACCGAGTCGTTTTCGTTGACTATCGGGATGCAGTTCATTTCAAGCAGACGGTTGAAGGTGTTCTCCGCCGCGCTTCTGCGGACGGGATTTGTAAGCACGTCCTTTGTCATAAGTATCTGCGCGACCTTGTGTCCGTAGTCGGAAAAGAATTTGTCGTAGATCTTCATCAGCTCGCTCTGACCCACAGCCGCCATTGCCTGCTTGATCTCGGGGGCATCGGGGATCGAGCCAAAGCCGAGCTTTGCGACACCCGCGCTTACAGCACCCGATGATACAAGCACAACCTGTATGCCCGAGTTTTTCATATCCGACAGCACCTTTACAAGCTTTTCTATTCTTCTTAAATTCAGATGTCCTGTTGCGTGTGTAAGAGTCGACGTACCGACCTTGACGACGATGCGACGACTATCTCTGAAATATCCCATAAATACAGCACTTTCTTTAATATTTCCGAAAAATTTTCAAAATACTCTTTCAAAATCAGAGTTTTTGTATTATAATATAATTGTAAGGTAATTATACACTTTTTTGATGCGATTTGCAATAGTATTTTGCAAATTTCCGCATAAGAAACTAAACATATCGGAGGATCAAAATGCGACAGAGATACACTATCACTATTGCAGACATTGAAATGAACGTTATAAGCGAGGAGTCGCCCGAGGCAGTAGAGGCGCTCGTTGGTCTTGTCGACAGAAAAATGAGAGAAATAAACGCTGCAAGCAAGCGCTGCTCGAAGACCGAAGCGGCTCTTCTTTGCGCTCTCGATTATTGCTCGGAGCGTATCAAGTCTCAGCGCAAGCTCAAGGCTCTTGAGGCTAAGCTCGCTATGACAGAGGCAACTCTTGAGGAGGTTCTCGCCGAGAACGAGGAGCTTAAGAATAGTATTAATTAATCCCTCAAGAGCATAAAGGAGAATACAAATGAATAAAAAGAAAAAGCCCGAGCTTTTAGCACCTGCGGGCTCTCCTTTGGCTCTTATGGCGGCGATAGAGGGAGGCGCAGATGCGATATATCTGGGCGGACTTGCCTTCAATGCGCGAATTAATGCAAAAAATTTCACTCCCGACGAGCTGAGAGAGTCGATAGCTCTCGCTCATACCTATGGAGCGAAGATATACATAGCGGCGAACACGCTGATCTACGGCAAGGAGATGGACGAGTATATTCGCGCGGCAGAGCAGGCGTATCTGTTTGGCGCGGATGCGATGATAGTTGCCGACGTCGGCGCGGCTCGTGAAATAAAGAAGAGAATACCGATAGAGCTACACGCAAGCACTCAGCTTTCGGGCCACAATGTTGCCGCGGCGAAATTGCTTTGCGACGCGGGATTTTCGAGAATGGTGTGCGCAAGAGAGATGAGTCGTGAGGATCTCGCAAGCTTTTGCAAGAATTCTCCGATCGAATCCGAGGTCTTTGTACACGGTGCGCTATGCGTTTGTCATTCGGGGCAGTGTCTGTTTTCGTCGGTCGTGGGCGGACGGAGCGGTAACAGGGGCGAATGCGCTCAGCCCTGTCGATTGCCCTACAAAAACGGAAAAAAGGAGAGCTATCCGCTCTCGCTCAAGGATCTGTCGCTTGCCGAGCACGTGAGCGAGCTTTGTGATATGGGTGTTTCCTCGTTTAAGATCGAGGGCAGAATGAAATCGCCCGAATACGTACGCGACGTAATAAAAATCTGGCGCGGACTTGTTGACGGGGGACGCAACGCGACGCACGAGGAAATGCGTGAGCTTGCGAAAATATTCTCTCGCGGCGGTTTTACGGACGGATATTATCAAAAGAAAATAAATTCGGGAATGCTCGGAGTTCGCAGTGATGCCGACAAAAAGGAAAGCACAGCGCTTTCAAGATTTGAAAAAATAGAGCGCAAGCTCCCCCTGTCGCTGTCTGCAACTATAAGCGCGGACAAACCGATGGAGCTTGTCGGAAGAACCGACTCGCGCGAGGCTCGGGTGCTTGGCGCGGTTGCCCAAAAGGCGATCAATGCACCGCTGAGCTATGAAGTGGTTGAAAGAAATCTTTCAAAGCTCGGCGGAACTCCGTATGCGCTTGAAAAATTGGATATAGCACTTGAAGACGGACTTATGACACCGATCTCGTCGCTCAACGCGCTCAGACGCTCGCTTGTGGAGGCACTTGCTTTTCATAACGACCGTTGCGAGAGCGATATAAAGATGCACGATGCAGATATGCCCCGTGGCTTGCGTGACAAGACAAGGATCAGCCGAACGGCAACGTTTTACGATGCTCGTGCAATTTCTGACGGTGCGGAGGAGTTTTTTGATAAAATATTTATTCCGCTTGAGCAGTACGCCGAGTACGGCAGGCGAGGACTTGACGTTATGCTCCCCGAGGTTATATACGACAGCGAGGCAGACGCAGTGCGGAGAATGCTTATCGATGCGAAGGAGAAGGGTGCTGAATGTGCGCTTGTAGGTAATCTTGGTCATATTGAGCTTGTCGGGGAAGCGGGACTGCGACTTTTCGGTGATCTCAGGCTTAACGTGTATAACGATCAGAGCGTGGCAGCTCTTGAATCGCTTGGCTTTGAGGATATAATTATGTCACCCGAGCTTAGCCTTGCCCGTCAGCGAGATCTTGGCGGCAAAACGAGGAGCGTAGTCTATGGGCGTCTTCCGTTGATGATTACCGAAAAATGTGTCGGTAAGGAGATCGGAGGCTGCGAGGTGTGTGTTAGCGGCAGAGCTGTGCTTACAGACCGTCGCGGTGTGGAATTCCCCGTGATGCGCAGACCGGCTCACCGAAGCGCGATTTTTAACTCGGTGCCGATATATATGGCAGATCGCGATGACCTGCTTCGCGCTAACCGTATATCGATGCAGCATTTTATATTTACAGTCGAAAATAAACGGCAGGTCGCTGAGATAATAGATGCCTACAGGCATAAAAAAAGCGCAGGCACGTTGCCTTGCAGGAGAATAAAATAAGGTATCGATTTTTGCTACCGTGTCGTGTTTTCTGTTCTTTTCTTGAAAGAAAATAACCAAAAGAAATTCACAAAAGGAAGTTCGTTGGATGACATAAAGGATGCTTTATGCA
>JAGBIA010000111.1 GCA_017935225.1 Clostridia bacterium
AAAGGTGATATAATGAACCATAACCAATGAAAAATGGCTTCATTTACCCAACAATGAAGTTAGATACTTCATTAAAACTACTATGAAAGGAAAGGAGGATATAATTTCATGGCAGAAACCAAAAAGGTAGAGGCGCAGGAGAAGAAGTTTGATCTGAATGCTCCTGTTAAACCTGCTGTAGCATGGGGTGCATACGCCGGAACTCTCGCCGTAGCAGTTGTACTCGCTCTTATCTTCTGGCTGTAAGTTAAATGCAAAATGCAAAATGATTTACGGCTTGCGGTGCGCTGACGGCGCCGCGAAAACACCCAAAAAACAAATTTTTTAACTTTTTAAGGAGAAAAACAAAAAATGATTAACAGAAACAACAAAAAGGGTTTCACGATCGTTGAGCTCGTAATCGTTATCGCGGTTATCGTAATTCTCGCAGCGGTTTTGATTCCTACTTTTTCTGGTATCATCAGAAAGGCTAACATTTCTGCTGATACTCAGCTTGTAAAGAACATGAACACCGCTCTCGCTGCCGACGAGACTGTAAACGGCAAGCCTGAAGATTTCAACGACGTTATTGCAATCGTCAGAGATGCAGGCTACATCCTTTCCGCATTCAACCCCACTACCGAGGGTTGCTACGTTGTTTGGGAAAAGGAGTCCAACCAGCTTCTTCTCGTTGACAGCAAGAAGGATTTTGAAGTTATCTATAGTGTAAAAGACGGCTATGGCGAACCCGACAATTCTTGGTACTTCGCTGTTGATAGTGAAGAGGCTAAGGCTGAACTTAAAGAGGCTTACAAAGATATAGCTATTAACATCGAGATGGCTCTTACCAATGTCGATGCATTGGTTGGAACCATCAACAAAGACGGAGCACAGGAGCTTTACGTTGACGAGAGCCTCGTTATTTCCGCTGACAAGGTTATTGATGTTAATAACGAAAATGCATCTGTAACCCTTAAGTTTAGTGGCGCCAGCTTGACCACAGATGGTACTATTGCAAAGATTCCGCTTAACGTTACTAAGGGACAGCTGACCGTAGAGGATGCTGTTATTGGTGGTGCAGGTGAACTCACCAATGAGCACGGAACATTTTCAACTGCTGTAGGATTTGATGGAAACAGCAAGCTTACTCTTGACGGCTGTAACATTCGTGGCACCGGTAACGCTGTATCCGGCGCAAACAAAATTGACGGAACTGCAGAAATAACCATTATCGATTGTACTCTTTCTTCCGACAATGTTGGTCTCCAGATCGCAACTTGGGGAACCGCGACCTTAACCAACACTAACATTGATTGTCCTAATCCTTTCTTCGCATCTTTTGGTGCTGTAATCAATGTGGAAAGCGGTAAATATAACTCTACCTCCGACTGCATGATCGAAATATATGATAATACTTCAAAGGCACCTGAGGGAAGAAAGTGTACTACTGTTAATATCAAAGGTGGAGATTTCACATTTAATACTTTTGCAAAATTCAATGGAAGCTCCAAAATCGTCATCACCGGTGGCACTTTCAACGGTGCAAACTATCTTGAATATTTTGCAACTGAGGCAGCAAAGGCCGCTATTACAGGTGGTGCTACTATCAGCATCAGTGGAAACACCGTTACAATCTCCAAGTAATCTAATTTAACCCCCGGCACCAAACTGCCCACGCTCGCGAGGGCGTGGGCGGGTTTTGTAAAGAGAGAATTATGAACGAAGAAAGATCTCCCCAAAAGAAGAAGCGTATAGGCGCGAAGCAACTGATAATTATCGCAATTACAGTTGCGATCGCATGTGCGGCAATTCTCGTGATAGGGCATTTTATAAGCCGCTCGTTTGACGAGTTTACACCGCAAGAGATGGCGGATATCACGGATGAAATAACACGTACGCGACATTTTGTTTCGGACTGGTATGCCGAGCTATCACAGAACGGCAAGGGCGATTGCAAGGTCTATCTCAACGAACTGCACTTTGAGGTTGAAAAATATTCTCTGGCAGCGGCTGGCGGTAGACTTCGCGCAGTATATCCTCGCGGAGAGAGATTTTTCAAATTCGAGCACATTCGTCGCATAGAATTTTTTGAGATAGACGGCAAAGTTCGCTGTCGCGTTTATTATGGTCAAACAGGTGAATATACCTTCACCGTATAAAATTTGAAAGGATTTTAAATCATGAAAAGAAACAACAAAAAGGGCTTCACAATTGTTGAGCTCGTAATCGTAATTGCAGTTATCGCGATCCTCGCTGGTGTACTTATTCCTACTTTCAGTGGAGTTGTTAAGAAGGCTCAGGAGTCTGCGGCAGTTCAAGAGGCAAAAACAATAATGACTAACTATACTGCTTCTATTGACTACGCTGACGGAAAAGTTCCTGAGACTAATTACTTTATTTACGTAAAGCGCGGAGACAAAGAATACTATTTCAAGGTAACTAACGGAAAATTTAACGAGACCGTTTTAACGAAAGCAGAATCCGGAAAAGTCGTAGTAGCTGATGAAACAGGCGACGGCGAAGTAGAAACTAGCACCGCTCCCGCAGCAGGCTAATAAATTCCCAACAACCTAACAAAGTAATCCCCCGCCGAGAGAGAAATCTCTCGGCGGATTTCTTTTTGTGCGCGTTATTTTATTGTTGAACGTAGGGGCGATTCAAGAATCGCCCGTTTGTTTTATGTGGTTTTGGCGGGCGCTTCGTGAAGCGCCCCTACGGATTTTGATAGAACCTTTTGCGCTGTAGAAGAACAAAACAACGATTTCTATCTCGTTTTGTAGGGACCGTGCGTCCCTACAAGTTTGATATGATTTTATTGTTCTGTCAACAGACGAATGTGAGATCTCTGCCAATTTTGCATTTTGCATTTACTTGTTGCATTTTGCATTTATTCCATTCAAATGCCGTATTGGTTTATTTTTTATTATTGACTTTTAGAATATTACGTGCTATAATTATAATGAGATATTGTAAAATTGGATAGGTATGCCCTGTTGATTTTTATATCGTTGTATTATTTTGGATCAGTTCGGAGAAATTATTTATGTACAAAAAGTTTTTTAAACGTATTATAGATATATTTTTGTCCTTTTTCGGCATAGTTTTTCTCTCTCTGCCGATGCTTATTATTGCCATCGCCATCAAGTGCGACAGCAAGGGGCCTGTATTTTTCAAGCAGAAGAGAGTCGGAATTCACAAAAAGCATTTCAACATCCTCAAGTTCCGCACGATGCGCACCGACACCCCTCACGACGCGCCCACGCACGAGCTGAATGATCCTAAGCGTTGGATCACCAAGGTGGGCGGATTTCTGCGCAAGACCAGCCTTGACGAGCTCCCCCAGCTCTTCAATATATTCGGCGGCAGTATGAGCGTCATCGGTCCCCGCCCTGCCCTCTGGAATCAGTTCGATCTGATCGAGGAGCGCGACAAGTACGGCGCGAATGACGTAAAGCCGGGACTGACCGGTTGGGCACAGATCAACGGCAGAGACGAGCTTGAAATTCCGCTCAAGGCGAAGCTCGACGGCGAGTACGTCGAGAAGATGAGCTTCGGATTTGACTGCAAGTGCTTCTTCGGCACGGTCAAGTCGGTGCTGAAGTCCGACGGAGTCGTCGAGGGCGGCACGGGCGAGCTCGAGAAGCAGAAAAAGGAGCAGGAGAGCGCAGAGGCGCAGAATAAGGAAGAGAAATAATGAAAAAAATACTGATATGCGGAGCGGGAAGCTACATCGGCGGCTCGTTCGAGCAATATATGGCGCAGTTCGGTGATGAATATTCGATTGACACGCTCGATATGCAGGATGCCGCTTGGCGTGAGCGTTCCTTTTCGGGCTACGATTGCGTCTATCTCGTCGCGGGCATCGCGCACCGCAAGGAAACCAAAGAAAACGCGCATCTTTACTACGAGGTCAACCGTGATCTCGCGATCGAGGTGGCAAAACGCGCAAAGGATGCGGGCGTCGCGCAGCTCATATTCCTCAGCTCGATGAGCGTTTACGGAATTGAGCGCGGAGTCATCACTCCTGCGACCGAGCCTGCGCCGAAGAGCAACTACGGTCGCTCGAAGCTCGAGGCGGAAGAGGGTATGGCGGCTCTTTGCGATGAAAATTTTAAGATCTGCACGCTGCGTCCGCCGATGGTCTACGGCAAGGGATGCCGCGGCAACTTCGGCACGGTAGTCGCGCTCGTGCGCAAGCTACCCTTCTTCCCGAAGGTGAAAAACAGGCGCAGTATGATCTACGTCGACAATCTCTCGCTTTTTGTGAAATTGGCGATCGACCGCGGACTCTCGGGGCTTTACTTTCCGCAGAACCGCGAGTACGTGAACACGTCCGAGATGGCGGGGATCATCGCAGAGAGGCTCGGAAAGAAGTGTCCGCGCTCTGCTCTGCTCGGGCTTGGCGCAAAAATGGCGATCCCCTTTGTCAGCATGGCAAAAAAGGCGTTCGGCACTCTGATCTACGAGGATACTGAGGTGCTCGACTTTGAATACGCGGCTATCTCCTCCGAGGAGGGTGTGCGCCGCTCGCTCTGAAAGGAGACGGTATGAGAAAATTCAAAAGGTGGCTTGAGCATCTTCTGAAACACAATGTCCTGGTTCAGACGCTCTATCGCGTAATAATGGGCGCGTTCTTCAAGCTGCTTGGGCTCTTTGTGCGCACCGACGAAAATCTGGTGCTTATGAACGGACACGGATTTCGCTACAACGACAGTCCGCGCGCGATCTACGAGAGAATGGTCGAGCGGGGAATGCTTGAGAATTATCGCGTGGTTTGGGCACTGCGAGAGCCCGAAAAATATGACATCGAGGGCGCAGAGAAGGTCGAGCTCGACACGCCGCGCTACTTTATCACCGCGCTCAAGGCAAAATATTGGATCTCCTGCGTGAATATCGAAAGAGGTCTGCATTTCAAGAAGAAAAAGACGGTATATCTGAACACCTGGCACGGCGCGAGCCTAAATCTCGTAGGCAACGCGGTCAGCAAGCGCAAGGATTTCCACTTTGAGCACGTAAATTACTTCTGCATCAACGGCGAATACGAGAGGGATCTCGTTATTCGCGACTTCAATCTGCTGCCCGAGTCACTTCTGGCGTCGGGATATCCGCGAAACGACGAGCTCTACGCGGCGGACGAGCAGAAAAAGGCTGAGCTTCGCGAGAAGCTCGGTATCCCCGAGGGCAAACGCGTGCTGCTCTACGCACCGACTTGGCGTGACTCGACCGACGGTGGAGCGAGCCATCAGCTTGCGCCGCCCATCGACTTTGCAAAATGGAAAGAGAGGCTCGGTGGCGAGTGGGTCCTGCTTTTGCGCACGCACCCCTACACGACCAAGCTGCTCAACGTTACATTTGACGATTTCACAATAAATTGCACAGAGTATCCGCGCATAAACGACCTGCTCATCGCGGCGGATATGCTGATCTCGGACTATTCCTCGACGCTACTTGATTATTCGATCCTCGAGAAGCCGCTCTGTTGCTTCGGTTACGACTATGAGGAATATAATGCCGCGCGTGGATTTTACTTCGATATGGAGACCGTCGTGCCGAACGGCGTTATTCGCACCGAGGACAAGCTCCTTGAGCATATCCTGAGCTACGATCACGCGACCGAGTGCGCAAAGACCAAAAAGTTCAAGGACGACCATATGGAATACGGCGGCAACGCAACCGATACCTGCATCAAAGCGGTGTTTGGTGAGTGAGGATACAGTTTATGTTCTTTTCTTGAAAGAAAAGAACCAAAAGAACTTCCTGTGCGTGTTGATATGTGGTTTTGATATAAACCGTAACAATATTCCCTTTGGAAGTTTGGATGTATGTGTCCTTATAAAATCGTTGACGGAACAACGGCAAAAGCCGCACATCTGTCTTGGAGTAAAAACCTATTATTCGAACGTAGGGGCGACCACAATGTTTTCGAAGAAAACTTGCAGGCTTGCCATGTGGTCGTCCGCATTGGAATAAAAGTTACTTTACACCGTACACGGGCGACCACAGGTCGCCCCTACCGGCATAGAGAGAAACCGATGTCTTTTCTACAGACCAAACATAGACTTCTATATCGCTCTTCACAATAAAAAGAAACACGCGGTAGGTGCGCTGTCCGCGTGTTTGCACCTCGCATTTGTGCAAAACTACCGTCTGTTATGTCGCTACCTTTACAAATATCCCAAACTATCGTAGAGAATATCGGCGCGAGTCAAGAATGCACCCTATAACAACCCCCACAGGAAAGTTTTTTGCTTCTTTTTTTCAAAAAAGAAGAGAAAAATCCCTACTCCAATCTAACTCAAAGCTAACTTCCAAGGAGCAAGATATGAAAATTCTCTTGGTATCAAACAAGGTAAAGACCTACAATCTTGGATTTCAGAATGAAATAGAGCCTTTGCTCGAGGCGGGGCACGAGGTAGTCTGGGCGGCGGATTTTTCGTCGTTTGTCGGCGACCGCGCAGAAGCTATCCCGTTCGAGACGAGGCACATCGACATAAAGAGCAGTCCTTTTGACAAGCGCAACAGATCTGCTTACAAGGCACTTTTGGACATTCTGCGCGAGGGCGGCTACGACGTCGTTCAATCGAGCACGCCTATCGGCGGTCTGCTTGCGCGAATGGCGGCAAAGAAAATGAAGATCCCGCTGGTGATCTACGAGGCGCACGGATTTCTCTTCTTCGAGGGCGCGCCGCTCATCAACCGCACGGTCTACAAGGCGCAGGAGCATCTGATGTCGCGCTGGACCGACGTGCTTGTCACTATCAACGACGAGGACTACCGCGCGGCGCAGAAGATGAAGCTCAAGAAGGGCGGCAAGATCTTTATGATCCACGGCGCAGGCGTTGAGGTCGGTCAGTCGCGCGAGTGCGACAGAGAAGCGAAGCGCGCCGAGATCGGTCTGCCCGATGACGCTGTAGCGATCGTCTCCGCGGGAATTCTCAACAAGAACAAGAACAACCGAGTTATCATCGAAGCACTCGGCAAGCTCGAAAATAAAAATGTATATTACGTCGTCTGCGGCGAGGGCGACGAGGAAGCTGAGCTCCGCGCACTCGCAGAGTCGCTCGGCGTTGCCGAGCGCGTGCTCTTCCTCGGCTTCCGCACAGATATGAAGCAGATAATGCTCGCCTGCGACATTTTCGCGATGCCCTCATTCCGCGAGGGCGTTCCGCGCGCACTGCTTGAGGCGATGGATCTCGGTCTGCCCTGCATCGGCACGAGAACGAGAGGTATCCGCGAGCTTATCGGCAACGATAAGCTGCTTTGCGGCGGCTCTTCGGCAGAGGAATTCGCGGCGGCGATCGACTACGTAATAAACAACCCCGAGGATTGCGAAAGAATAGTCGCGCGCAACGTCGAGGAGGCAAAGCTCTACTCGAAGGAAAGAGTGCGCGCCGAGTATGCCGCGATCTATGAAGAGGTACTGAAATGAAAATTCTGCACGTACTTTACTCAAACAGATTTTCGGGCGCGGAAAACGTCGTCTGCCAGATCATCGGCATGATGAAAAAGGTTCCCGGCGTTGAGATGGTCTACTGCAGTCCCGACGGACAGATAAGAGAGGCGCTTAGCGAGAGAGACATCGCGTTCGAACCGATCGCAGAGCTCTCAAAAGCAGAGCTTCGCCGCGTTATCGCCAAGGTCCGCCCCGACGTGATCCACGCGCACGATATGAGAGCGAGCTTCGTCGCGGCACTTGCTTGCAAGAAGATACCGCTCATCTCCCACATACACAACAATGCGTTCGACTCGCGCGGACTCTCGCCCAAATCGGTCGCGTACACGATAGCCGCACGCAAGGCAAAGCGCATTTTCTGGGTGTCCGAGAGCGCGTTTGAGGGCTACGCATTCCATAAAAGCTTTGCAAAAAAGAGCGAGGTTCTCCACAATATCATCGACATCGATGCGCTTTATGCAAAGATGGCGCTCGATACAAAGGAGTATTCCTATGACCTCGCCTATGTCGGCAGACTGACCTACCCCAAAAACCCACAGCGACTTATGGGCGTTATTGCAAAAATGAAGGAGCTCAAGCCCGATCTGCGCGTTGCCGTCGTCGGAAACGGCGACCTCGAGGAAGAGACGCACGCGCTGGCGAAGGAATACGGCATCCTTGATAACGTTGATTTTCTCGGATTTCAGTCAAATCCGCTTAAGATACTCTACTCCTCAAGCTCGATGATAATGGTCTCGCGCTGGGAGGGCACACCGATGTGCGCGCTTGAGGCGATGGCACTCGGAGTGCCGATCGTCTCCACACCTGTCGACGGGCTCAAAGTGCTCGTGAAGCAGGATGAGAACGGTTATCTCTCGGACGACGACGGCGAGCTTGCAAAGCGCGTACTCGAGATCGCTACCGATCCCGCCCTGCGAGAGCGTCTCTCAAAGGATACCTTGGCAAAGGCAAAGGTCCTCAACGACACGCAGGTCTATACCGAGAGATTGCTCAGAGCATACGGGAAATAAATGAAAAATGCAAAATTGGCAGAGAACCGCGCGGTCGTCTGTTGACGGAACAAACACCCACCTCGTCGGTAGAGGAGGGCTTGCTCCTCCCGAGATATCGGTCAATACCGCTCATCCGTCTGCCTCTGATAAAACAAAATTATATCAAACTTGTAGGGACCGACGTCCTCGGCGGTCCTAAAAAACAAGAGATAAATATATCTTTTTGGTCTGTTATCTTTGTTTTGAAAACATACGGATATTCAATTTGTAACCGATACGACCTTGGACCGCCGAGGACGTCGGTCCCTACAAACGAAAAAAGATAATCATCGCGCTTTTGGTGATTGACGGAACGTAAAATTTATATCTCACTCTTCACAATAAAAAGAAACACGCGGTAGCGAGCTGTCCGCGTGTTTGCACCTCGCATTTTAACAAATGCATCGTCTGTTATGTCGCTATTCTCTCAGACATCCCAAACTCCGAACGGGGCAGGCATAACGATTACGCACTCACCCCATAACAACACCACAGGAAGTTCTTTTGGTTCTTTTCTTTCAAGAAAAGAACAATAATACCCTACTCCAACTAACTCCAAGGAGACAGAATGAAGATCATACAAGTTATCCCGAGCTTTGCGTTTGGCGGAGCTGAAATAATGTGTGAAAATATGATATACGCGCTCAAGCGTCAGGGGCACGAGGTCTGTGTGATCAGCCTTTTTGACGCGCGCACGCCGATATCCGAGCGCATTGAGGCATCGGGCACGGACATACGCTATCTCGGCAAGAAGCCGGGGCTTGACCTATCTATCAAGGGCAAGCTCAAAAAGATCTTCAAGGCGGAGAGACCTGACGCGGTTCACGTTCACCTCAACGCTATCAAATATGCCGCTCCTGCGGCAAAGGCGGCGAAGATCGGCAAGTGCGTCTACACGGTGCACAGTATTGCCGACAAGGACGCGGGCGGCATCTCGCGCCGTCTCAACGATTATTTCTTCAAGCACTCTATGGCTACTCCGGTCGCGCTGACCTCTACCGTCAAGGAGTCGGTCAGCCGCGTATACGGCATCTGCGAGTGCAAGGTCCCTGTGGTGTTCAACGGGATTGATCTCGGAAAATGTATCCCAAAAGATAACTATGCTCTCGGCGAGAGCATAGAGCTTCTGCACATAGGCAGCTTCTCGCCCGTAAAAAATCACGAGGGAATCCTCCGCGCCTTCGTCAAGATCCGCGAGGTCTATCCCTCGGCACGTCTGCGCTTTATCGGCGGCGGCGCGCTTATGGACGAAATGAAGCAGCTCGCCCTCTCGCTCGGACTTGGCGAGAGCGTGATCTTTGAGGGCACGCAGTCGAACGTTTATCCTTATCTCAATGCCGCAGATCTTTTCGTGTTCCCCTCTCACTACGAGGGAATGCCAATGACGCTGATCGAGGCGATGGGAAGCGCGCTTCCTATCGTTGCCACCGAGGTCGGCGGAATTCCCGATATGCTCTCTGACGGCGAGAGTGCAACTCTCTGCCCGTGCGAGCCGGATGCGATCGCCGACGCGTGTATAAAGATGCTTGGCGACAAGTCTCTTCGCGAAAAGCTCGGTCGCGGCGCGCTCGAAGCCGCGCAGAAATTCTCGGCTGACAATATGGCGGCAAGCTACGTCGAGATATATTCTAAAAAATAAAACCTCCAGGGGTTCAATAATGCTGATATATTTATTGAATTTTATATCCATCCCCCTCTACAGCCTGCTTTTCAAAAACAGGCGCAAGCTTGTGATCGCGCTGGTATCTCTGCAGCTCTTTTTGCTGTTGGCGCTGAGGGCGGATACCTTTGGCACGGATCTTGCCAACTACAAGATCTATTACGAATACTACCGCACGCTCTCGCTTTGGGACGTCATAAAGGGCTTCCGCCCTATCGGTGGCTCAGCGCACGACTACGGTCTGGAGTCTGGATACGTGCTGATCAATTGGATAATAGGCAAGCTCGGCTTTGGCTTTAGCGGATACCTCGTTATATACGCGGCGCTGATCGTTCCAAGCATCGCGATCTTTATCGACAGATACTGCGAGGACGCCTCTCTCGGTCTTGCGACCTTCGTGTCGCTTGGCGGATTTATGTCGCTCTTCTCGACGATGAGACAGTCGCTCGCTCTCGCGATATTCCTCTTTGCGATCCCCGCGCTCGTCGACCGCAAATTCTGGAAATTCGCGCTCTTCGTGCTCGCGGCGGGACTCTTCCATCAGTCCTTCTTTATCGCGATATTGCTCTATCCCCTCTCCTGCTTCAATGCAAACCGCACGCTCTTTACGGCGATGATCGCCGCCAGCGCGGTACTGCTCGTCTTTATCCCCCCGATATATAACAACCTCATCCTGCCCATTCTCCTGCGCCTCGGAAGACATTACTACCTGAGCGAATTTACGATGAGCAATTTCTTCTTGCTGCTTGTTCTGGTCGCGATAGTTCTGATGATCTTCTACAAAAAAGAAAGGCGCGACGACAACGCGATGCTCTGCGGATTTATGATGACCATTCCATTTCAGACGGTCGCATTTTACGTTCCCGTATTCTCGCGTCTGGCAGGCTCGGTCTTCATCAACTTCCTTTGCCCGCTGATCCCGAGGCTTGTCGACTCGTTCGACACGCGAAGCCAGAGAATTCAGGCAAAAACCATCGCTTACGCCTTCCTTTTCATGTTCCACGTATACACCTTGCTCATCGAGGAAGTCCTCGTACCTTACGTTCCGTTCTGGGCGGTATAAAATTTTGAGATTTTGAAATGATTAAAAAACTATTACAGAAATACAGAGACTCGGACGTGATCTTCAAGGCGAGCGTGTGGTTCGTGGTCGTCACGGTCATAAACAACGCCGCTTCTCTGATCACTCAGCCCTTTGTAAACAGAATACTCTCTGTCGAGGAGGTCGGGATATACGGAGTTTATCTGACCTGGAACTCGATATTCTCGATAATCGCCACCTTCAATCTCTGCTACGGCGTGCTTGAGGTGCTGATAACCAAAAACCGCGAGGATTCCGAGCGCGTAGTCTCATCGCTCTCGAGTCTGAGCACGATAATCTGGTTGGTTTTCTTCGCGCTGGTGTTTATTTTCATAATGCCGATCTCTTCTCTGCTCGGGCTCAAGCCGATCTATATCGCGGTGCTCGCGCTGACCATATGGGGAGACGCGACAGTCTCGTTCTGGAGCGTCAAAAAGAGATTTTTCTATAAGTACCGTCAGTTCTCGGTGCTTATGGTGTCGGTCTTTGTCACAAAATCCGCACTCAGCGTCCTGCTTGCATACTTCTTTGATGATAAAATTCTCGGACGCACGCTTGGTATGTGCATCCCGCCCTTGTGCGTGGCGATAGTGTTCTTTATTATGAGCCTGCGCCGCACGGGCTTTGTCGGAATAACGACCTATTGGAAGAGAGCGATCAAGTTCAATCTTCCACTCATCCCCCACTATCTCTCATCCGTCCTGCTCGCATCCTCCGATAAGGTAATGATCCAGCATCTTGTCGGCGAGTCCGAGGTCGGACTCTACTCGCTCGCTTATACCTTCTCGGGACTTGCGCTCATCGTCTTCGGCGCACTAAACAGCGCGTACACGCCTGCGGCTTACGAGCTGATAAGAAACAAGGACTACGACGAGCTCTCCAAAAAGACCAAGCCGCTGATATTTATCGCTATAGTCTTTTCGATCCTGCTTATGCTTATGGCTCCCGAGGGAATATATATTCTCGGCGGCAAGGAGTATCTCTCCACTCTGTCGATCGTTCCCGTGCTGGTGCTCGGAATATTCTTCTCGTCCTTCTACTTTATATTCTCGAACGTCGAGTTTATCTACGAAAAGACAAGCTTCGTTTTCCCTATCTCGATGCTCGGCGCGCTGCTCAATATCATACTTAACTTTATCTTCATCCCTCTGTACGGATACGGCGCCGCGGCATACACCACGCTTGTGAGCTATATGCTCGTCGCGCTCTGCCACTATCTCGTAACTCTTATGATACTCAAGCGAAACGCGTATCCGATGCGCTTCGTCTGCTTCAGCCTTGTTATTCTCATAGCCGCGACCGCGGTTATGCCACTTATATACGAACTGCATTTTCTTATAAGATACGCGATCGTGCTCGCTACGGTCGCCGCCGTTGCGCTCTTTTTGTTGCGCGCGCTCAAGCGCAGATGACGCCGCGGCTATATTCTGATCTATCGGAGGATATTAAAAAATGAAGCTTATGACAATGGACGAATGCAAAAAGGTCGAGCTTGACATACTTCTTGAGGTGGTCAAGTTCTGCG
Source organism: Clostridia bacterium (assembly GCA_017935225.1). GTDB lineage: Bacteria > Bacillota > Clostridia > Oscillospirales > CAG-272 > HGM12713. Next base: position 12,730 of record JAGBIA010000111.1, read on the forward strand.
ACGAGCATTCGATAGAATATCTGCTCGCCTACGGCACGATGCTCGGTGCGGTAAGACACAAGGGATTTATTCCGTGGGATGACGACGTGGATATATATATGACGCGCAAGAACAGAGATCAGTTCCTCGAGCTCTTCTGCGGCGACGCGAAGCCTGCGCATCTTGAGGCTATCGGTCCGCACGATATTCGCGCAAAGGCACCCTTTGCAAAGGTCGTGGATCACCGCACCTTCAAGGACGAGCCCGATTATACCTATCCCCACGGCGAGCTCGGAGTCGACATTGACATCTTCGTGCTCGACGGACAGCCCGACGACGACGCGGAGTTCGAGAAGTGGTTTCGGAAGCTCGAGCGACTCTATATGATCGACTTCTTTATGACGCTCGGCAGATTCAAGACCTTCAAACGCAAGCTCGCGGCGATAGCCGTATTCCCCGTGAAGATATTCTACGGCAGGAAGAGACTTCGCAAGAAGATCGACAAGCTCCACGCGCTCTATCCCTACGAGACCTCGAAATACGCGGGAGCGATCGACGGCACCTGCTGCCGCCGCAACGACCGCGCACCCAGAGAGTGCTTTGATGAGTACGTCTGGGCGGACTTTGAAGGACACAAGTTCAAGATAGCCAAGGGCTACGACCTTATTATGACCACTATGTACGGCGACTATATGACACCGCCGCCCGTAGAGGACAGATGGGCACACACAGGAACGTCCTATTGGAGAGATAATAACACTAAAACGGAGGAAGAAAAATAATGCAAGCAATCATTCTGGCGGCAGGAATGGGCAGACGACTTAAGGAACTGACCCAAAACAACACCAAGTGTATGGTAAAAGTAAACGGCGTGACGCTTATCGAGCGCTTGCTCGGTCAGCTTGAGAAGCAAGAGCTCTCGAGAATAGTCATCGTAGTCGGCTACGAGGGCAAGAAGCTTATGGACTATATCGCAACGCTCGATGTAAAGACTCCGATCGTCTACGTTGAAAATAATATTTATAACAAGACCAACAATATCTACTCGCTCGCGCTTGCAAAGGATTATCTGTGCGAGGAGGACACTCTGCTCTTCGAGTCTGATCTCATCTTCGAGGACGCGGTCATCGACGCGATCGTAAGCGATCCCCGCCCCTCACTCGCGCTTGTTGATAAGTACGAGAGCTGGATGGACGGAACCTGCGTAACGCTCAACGAGCAGGACGAGATCAAGGCGTTCGTACCCGGAAAGCATTTTGATTTTTCCCGTAAGGACGAATACTACAAGACTGTAAACATCTACAAGTTCGACAAGAGCTTCTCACAGACACATTACGTGCCCTTTCTTGAGGCATACTGCACAGCGCTCGGCAGAAACGAGTATTACGAGCAGGTGCTCCGCATCATCACGATGCTCGACGATCCGGTAATTCAGGCGAAGAGACTGAATGGCGAGAAGTGGTACGAGATCGACGACATTCAGGATCTTGATATCGCGACCTCGATGTTCTCGCCCAACGCGGATGAGAGAGTAAAGCTGCTCCAGAACCGCTACGGCGGCTATTGGCGCTATCCTCAGCTTATCGACTTTTGCTATCTCGTAAACCCCTATTTCCCTCCCAAGCGTATGGCTGATGAGATCAAGGCAAGCTTCGACGTGCTTCTGACACAGTACCCCTCGGGAATGCGAGTCAACTCGCTTCTCGCGGGCAGAAATTTCGATATCCACGCAGAGAACGTGGTGCTCGGCAACGGCGCGGCAGAGCTGATCAAGGCGCTGATGGAGAGATTTGAGGGTAAGACGGGATTTATCCGCCCGACCTTCGAGGAGTATCCCAACCGCTACGACAAGGGTAACTCGATCTGCTTCTATCCGCAGAACGAGAACTTCTCCTATACCGCCGACGACCTGATGGATTTCTTCGGCGACAAGGATATCCGCAATCTCGTGCTCGTGAACCCCGATAACCCCACGGGTAACTATATACCGAAAAAGGACCTTGAGCGACTCATCGCGTGGTGCGAGGAGAGGGATATCACCCTGCTCGTTGACGAGTCCTTTGTCGACTTCTCGGACGAGCTCGGCGCAACGCTTGTGACTCAGGACATCCTCGACGCGCACGCCAAGCTCTACGTTATGAAGAGCATCTCGAAGTCCTTCGGTGTGCCCGGACTCCGCCTCGGCATTCTCGCGTCGGGCAATATCGAGGTCATTTCCTCGCTCAAGAAGGACGTCGCGATCTGGAATATCAACTCGTTTGCCGAGTTCTATATGCAGATCTACGAAAAGTACGTCAAGGACTACGATAAGGCACTCAAGCTCTTCAGATCCGAGAGGACCAGATTCCAGAACGCGCTCGCGAAGCTCGAGGGCATCCGCATCATTCCCTCGCAGGCAAATTATTTTATGATAGAGCTCAAAAACGGACAGACTGCCGAGGATCTGACAAGAAAGCTGCTTCTCAATCACAACCTCTTCGTAAAAGATCTCTCGTCAAAGACGAACGGCGAGTTTTTGCGCATAGCTATCCGCAACAAGCAGGATAATAACAAACTCGTCGCCGCGCTCAAAGCAGAGCTTTAAGCCGTGAGAGAACTGACTAAGGCTATAAGAAAGGGCGAGATGCGCCTCGACGGCAAGATTGTCGCCATCAGCGGAGCGACGGGCGGCATCGGGCGCGAGCTTTGCGAGTATTTTGCAAAGATGGGAGCAACGCTCCTGCTCGTCGACCGTAATCCCGAACGCTCGCTCTCTCTTGCACGCGAGCTTGAGGCAAAGCACGGAATATCCGCCGAGCATATCACGCTCGATCTTGAGGATATCGCACGCGTGCGAGAGGTCGCGGACGAGCTCGCCGAGCGCGAGATCGACTACCTCGTCCTCAACGCAGGCGCGTACAGCATCCCGAGACATAAGTGCAGTACGGGCTACGATAACGTGTTTCAGATCAATTTCGTCTCGCCGTATTTCCTGGCAAGAAAGCTTTTGCCGACAGTCAGGGAGAGGGGCGGAAGAGTCGTGGCAGTAGGGAGTATCGCGCACAGATATTCGCATATCGACCGCGCCGACGTCGATTTTTCGACAAGAAAAAAGGCGAGCCTCGTTTACGGAAACGCCAAGCGCCACCTGATGTTCGCGCTCTATGCGCTCGATCCGACGGGAGAGGGCATAGCGATTGCACATCCGGGCATCACGCAGACGAATATCACCGCGCATTACCCGAAGCTTGTCTACGCGATCATCAAATATCCGATGAAGGTCATATTTATGCGACCGAGAAAAGCTTGCCTGCCGATAATCTGCGGACTTTTCGAGGGCTGCCGCGAGAACGAGTGGATCGGACCGCGCATTTTTGACGTCTGGGGCAGACCTAAGAAAAGCATTCTCAAAGGGTGCCCACCCGACGAAGCCGCCGAGATCGCCAAAAGAGCCGAGAAAATATATAAAGAGCTTGACTGTTAACGGTCAAGCTCTTTTTAATGCAGTCGGAAATTATTCCTCGTACAGCCAATATTTTTGCGCTCTCTGCTTGAATGCGGCGAGCTTCAAATTCTCTTCTGCCATAAAGCTTTCCGCGTCGAAATCGCTCAAACGGAGCGCCCTTGAGCCGAGCAGGAGATCTATAAAAATCTTCTGCTCCTTTGCTATCTCTGCATCCTCGCTCTCGTCTCTGAAACGGAACTCTGAATGTGTCTTTCTTATGTGGTCCACAAGCTCCAGCCCGAGCTTGAAAGGTTCAAACTGCGCCTTATTTGTGATGTGGATCTGAAATCCTCTGCACAGCTCACCCGCGTGCTTCGAAAAGCTTGGTGTGAAATATGCCGTTCTGAGAATTGCCCCCGCGAGCTTTTTCGAGTTAAAATGCTCCACGATCTCCTCGGATCTGAGCCACGGCGCACCGATCATTTCAAACGGTTTGGTCGTTCCGCGCCCCTCCGAGAGATTAGTTCCTTCGAAAAGAACGGTACCCGCGTAGCAGATCGTCGACTCGACCGTCGGCAAGTTCGGAGACGGCAGTACCCACGGAATTCCGAGGCTTTCGTAATCATCCCCGCGTCGCAGATCCGCGCACGGAATGACCGACAGCTCGCAGCCGATTGAATATTCTTGATTGATGTATCGTGCAAATTCGCCAACCGTCAGCCCGTACCGCGACGGAAGCGAGTACTTTCCGACGCCCGATGTGAAATTCTCGTCGAGCAGACTTCCCTCGACGCGTGCAAGACCAAGTGGATCGGCGCGGTCGAGTACGACCACTCTTTTTCCCTTCTTTGCCGCCGCTTGCATAGCTTCGGCGAGCGTGTAAATATACGTATAAAAGCGCAATCCCACGTCCTGAATGTCGTAAACAATGGTGTCAAGCTCGTCAAATGCCGCGAGCGCCTCCGAGTGATCGCTGCCGTACATCGTATAAACGGGCAGTCCAGTGCGTCCGTCTATATAGAACTTTACGTGCGAGCCCGCTTGCGCATCGCCGCGAACACCGTGCTCGGCAGAAAAAAGCGCGCATAACTTAAATTTTTCGTTGAGAAGATCGACCGTTGCCCGCAGATCACGGCTGACGCCCGACGGATTTGTGATCAACCCCAAACGTTGTCCCGACAGTTCTCTTTCGAGTAGCTCCATTCTTTCAACCCCGTGAAGATATCCCATATTGCACCTCCTGTTTGTCTACATATATTATACATCTTATTTATGTTTTTTGCAAGAGAAAAATCTCCCGCCGCGTTGCGACGGGAGATAATTTTTTGTATTTGGTTTATCTTAAATTAGTCCTTTTTCTTAAGAACTACTGCGCTGCCCAATACAGAAACGATAGCTACAACAGTAACTGTTGCAACAACGCTGGACTTGCATCCGGACTGCTTCTCAAGCTTCGGAAGAACTTCCTCTACCTTGTCGCCGCAAGCGCAAACCTTTTCTTTCTTGCCCTCAGATTCTTCGGTTGCGGGAGTAACTACCTTCCACTCGCCGTAAACGTGTCCCTTTGCGGAAACTTCACTCTGAGCGACGAGAACGGTGTTACATCTCGAGCAGTGCTTACCTTCGGTAAGTCCCTTCTCTGTGCAAGTAGGCTCCTTCGCAGGATCTACAACCTCGTCGTGACCGAGAGCCGCGATCTCCTCATAAGTGGAGTAATCGCATCTCGAGCAAGTAAGATAATCGTTCCAGCCCTTTTCGGTGCAGGTTGCAGCCTTTGCAGAGTGAGGAATTCTATCGTGGCCGAGAGCTGCGATCTCTTCATATGTGGTATAATCACATCTCGAGCAAGTCTCGTATGCCTTCCAACCGATCTCGGTGCAGGTTACTGCCTGAGCTTCGTGCTTAACGATATCGTGGTTAAGAGCAGGGATCTCCTTGTACGTAGTGTAGTTACATCTTGTACAGGTTACGTATGCATCCCAACCAACAGTTGTGCAGGTTGCAGCCTTTGCATCGTGCTTAACCTCATCGTGTCCAAGTGCGGGGATCTCCTCATATGTGGTATAATCACATCTCGAGCAAGTTACATAGTCATTCCATCCCTTGCTTGTGCAAGTAGCTTCCTTATAGGAATGAGGAATTCTGTCGTGACCAAGAGCCTCGATCTCTTCGTATGTGGTATAATCACATCTGGAGCAAGTTACATAGGCTTTCCAACCGATCTCGGTACAAGTAGCCTTCTGTCCATCGTACTTAGTCAAATCGTGGTCAAGTGCAGGAAGCTCCTCATATGTGGTATAATCACATCTAGAGCAGGTTACATACTCATTCCAACCAATAGTTGTACAAGTAGGTGCCTTAGCCTTAGTGGTCTTCAGATCGTGACCAAGAGCGGGAATCTCCTTGTAAGTAGTATAATCACATCTATCACACTCAACGTACTTCTCCCAACCGATCTCCGTACAGGTAGGAGCCTTAGGCAAGTATGCTACCTTGTCGTGACCTAGAGCATCAAGCTCCTCATAGGTAGTATAGTCGCATCTTGCGCAGGACTCATATTTCTTCCAACCGATATTCTCACAGTCAGGAGCCTTAGCATCGGTTGTCTTAAGATCATGACCGAGCGCATCAACCTCTTGACTCTCATAGTAATCACAGTTAGCGCAAGTCTTTCTGTTCTCACCCTTTTCGGTGCAGTCAGGTTTCTTGAACTCTGTCCAATCGCTAAGAGCGTGACCGAGAGCGTCAACCTCGCTGTCTACGTACTTATCACCGCAACGGCAGGTATGTGTGGTATAACCCTTTTCGGTACAAGTGGGGGCAGTAACCACAGCATCGTACTTGTGAACGTGATCAAGCGCAGGAATGATTTCAGTCTTTGTCTCGCCACAGGTGCCGCAAGTATAGAGTCTCTCTCCATCCTTGCCCTCTTCGGGCTCCACAGTAACCTTTCCTTCATCCCATGCGTGACCAAGCGCGGAGAGTTCCTTGTAGGTTGTGTATCCGCACTCTCTCTTACATGTTACGTAAGCTTCCCAACCTATTTCAGTACAGGTAGGCGCCTTAGCATCGTGAGTAAGCTCATCGTGACCAAGCGCAGGGATCTCCTTGTAATTGGTCTCTCCGCATCTCTCACACTCAGAATACTTTTCCCAACCGATCTCTGTACAAGTAGGCGCCTTTGCAGGGAAACCAACTTTATCGTGACCAAGTGCGGGAATTTCTTCATAAGTAGTAAGATCACAGTTTTCGCAGGTAACATAAGCTTCCCAACCTATTTCAGTACAGGTAGGAGCCTTAGCGTCATGTTTCACTTCCGCGTGATCGAGCGCGGGGATCTCCTGTGTCTCATAGTAATCACAGTTAGCACAACTCTTTCTGTTTTCACCCTTTTCAGTGCACGTGGGAGCTTTAAATTCTTCCCACTCACCAAGAGTATGCTTACCCGTGGGTACAGTTTCTACTTTAGTGGTGTAATCACATCTCTCACAGGTTACGTAAGCATCCCAACCCGCCTCTGTGCAGGTAGGAGTCTTCGCTTCGTGCTGTGTAAGCTTGTGTTCGAGAGCGGGAATCTCCTCATAGGTAGTGTAATCACATCGCGAGCAATCCTCGTAAGCATCCCAACCGATATTTTCGCAGTCGGGAGCTTTTGCCTCGTGCTGAGTCAGATCGTGCTCGAGAGCGGGAATCTCAGCGTAGGTCGTGTAGTCACATCTAGAGCAGTACTCATAAGCATTCCAACCAGGCTCTGTGCAGGTTGGAGCGCGCTCCGCAATCGCTTGAATTGAGTGACCGAGCTTTTCTTTAACTTCCTTATTCGAAAAGTCACATCTCGAACAAGTAGCATAATCATTATAGCCTTCCTCGGTACAAGTAGGCTCCTTACCATCGTGATATTCATAATCGTGATGAAGCTCGCCTACAGTTTCCTGAGGAACGAGAACTTCTTTACAAATATCACAGTGAGATCCCTCAGTCAAACCGGTTTCGGTACATGTGGGAGCAACTGCCTCATCAACAACGGGAACGTGTGTGTGTGCGCCTTCGCAGACGGAGGAGACAGTAACCTCACCGCCGATTGCAGAAACGTTTGCTTTTGGGATCATGTCCGCAACTTCCAAAGTAAAGGTGATCTTACCGTCAAAATCGTCATTAACTTTAAAAAAAAGAACGGCAACTAATCCCGTAGCATCGTAGGTCGGTGCTGTATCGGGGTTAATAATTGCCGCCATTCCATCGCCAGTGTTAATATTAACAATCTTGTCAGTACCATTGTGCTTTATCAAAAGAGCTTTCGAATCAAAGGCTGAATTCGAAATGTCATAACCCGGAAAATCCTTATCCGAGACAAATGTCACGGGGAGATCAGAGTAATCAATAATTACCTTTGAATACTTAAATCCGGAATTTTTGGTTATGGAAACGCTCAATTTGACAAAATCACCGGCGTCAACCTTGGAGGCATCAGCCTCCAAGGTATAAATGACGTCGTATGCTTCGGTATCTATAGCAGATACCGGGAGCATTGAAATGCTAAAGATCAACATTACTATGAAAAGGAGCGAACAGATAATTCTGTAAGTTCTTTTCATAATTTATTAATCCTTTCGTATTTTGAATTAGCTAAGAGCGAAGATTTCGTCCTTTGTCATAGCTTCTACAAAGTAATCGTAGAATCTCTGGAGGTCGAAGGAGTCAACTACTCCGTCCTTGTTAAGGTCAGCTGCTACGTTGTATGCGGTCTCAGTCATAAGGTCATAGATAGCAAGTGCATCCTGCATATCGATGGTACCAGCAGTCTGATCATTGGTGTAAACGTTCATGAGCTGAACAACAGTAATCGTGTTGGCTTCAACAACATCATTTACCTCTACAGGAGCACCCTGCTCAAGGTAAGCTTCAGTTGCAACGAAACTGAATTCTGCATCTGCAGAGTTCGTAGCAGGAGCGATAGCCTTTGCGCGGAAGGTGATGGTTGCGATTACAACAGGCTCACCAACATCAACGGGGTTAGAGCTCATACCAGCAAACTTAACAACGCCGTTTGCATCGTTGATAGAAGCGATAGAGAAGGTGGAATCAAAGGTTGCACTTACGAACTCGAGCATATCCTCGTCGTAATCAACACCGTAGCTGAGAGTTCTGATAGCAGCCTTCTTGCTGGAGAGGATAACGTCTACAGTAATGATAGAGGACTCAGCGAAACCTTCCTTACCGTTAGCGTTAGCGTAGGTAAGATCAAGGTATACGGTGCTCTTAGGAGGAATAACCTCGGTGTCTTCTGCCTGGCAGAGATCACATCTGAGGTACTTAGTACCAACTTCGGTCTCGGTAGACTCAACTCTACCGTACTCGTACCATGCAGACTGACCTGCATTTTGGTAACCAGCAGGATAGATGTGGTTGTACTTACTATCCTTGATAACAGTCTTATCGAGAACTTCTTTGCAGTTTTCGTCAGCACAAGTAAATACATAGTAACCGTCTTCGGTACAAGTGGGAGGTACGAGAGTCTTCTGCTCAACGTGGGTTCTTACAACGAAACCACAGTCGTCATAATTATCACACTTAACCTCGCCGTTGTAAACGCCACAAACGAAGTTCTTGTAGCCGTCAGCGGTATTGCCGATAGCAACATCACCCTTCATATGGTCGAGCTGAGCGGTAGGATCGGTTTCCTTGTAACCGCCCTTAGGACAATCTACATTGTCACAAGTCCAAGGAGTATATCCGGGTGCGCTGCAAGTAGGAGCAACAACCTCGCCCTTAACCCAGTTGTGACCGAGCTCAGGAGCATAACCTGTGATAGCTGCGCCATTGATAGCGGGATCTGCGCAGAACTTGCAGTACTTAAGAACGTACTTTTCCTGCTCACAGTTAACAGCCTTGCGTACAGTGATCCAGTTAGCAGGAACGTCGTGGAGTGCGGGGATAGTAGCCTTACCGGTTTCGTATTCACAAAGCTCGCAAGCCTTATAAGCGGTGTATCCGGACTCGGTGCAAGTTGCAGCCTTTCCACTCTTATCCTTAAGCTTGTGGGAAGTAGGAGCAGCGGTAACAACATCGGGATGGAGCTTAACGCCGTTGTGGTTAGCTACTACAGTTGTCTTCTCAGCATCGGTGTAAACGTCATATCCGGTAACATCGATTTCAACATATTCGTCGTCAACGATAACGAAGAAGTGGTTCTTGTAGCAGTTATCGTTTGCCTTGCAGGTGTAAAGTGCCTTGTGACCTGTAAAGAAGCCTGCAGGTGCACAGTAACCGGACATTGCACCGAATACGAGCTCGAACTCGTGGGTATCCTGCTCGATAACATCATTTGCGAGATTCCATTCGCCGCAAACGGTACACTTGAAGTTCTCAAGGTTACCGGGAGCGTAGCATGTAGCAGCCTTGTAAGGCTTGAAGTTGTCAGCTGTTCTGTTAGCCTCAGCGGGAGCCTTATGAGTACCGGTTCCCTCAATTACAACCATTACGTTCTTTTCACAATCTGCACAAGCATACTGTGTCAAACCGATGATGGTGCAAGAGCCTTCAACCTTAACAATACCCTTTGTTGCATCAATGTTGTGATATCTATCAGCAGCCTCAAAGGTGGGGTAGCTCAACTGAAGCTCGTGAGGATCAGTGAGATCGAAATAATTTTCGGGGGTGTTTACATCGTCGTAATCGCAACGCTCACAGTAGTTATAAGAATAACCACCGGATACGCAGGTATTCGGAATAGTCACGGTCGTCATATCGTGACCGAGAGCATCCGCGATCTTAAGAGAAACAGTGTTTCCTCTGTTTGCGAAATCAGCAGCAGTGGATGTTACATCACAATCAGAACACTTGATCTTAAGGTAACCAGCCTCAGTGCAAGTAGCATCAACTATGTTTGCAGCTACATACTGATGAGCATTAGCAAGAGTCTTCTCAACACCAGCATCCCAGGTCAAAACGAAGTTGTGGCCGAGAGGATCGGTGTATCTCTTGTTGTTGGTACCGCAGTACTCACAGTAATCGTACTCAATACCCTTATCTGTGCAAGTAGGAGCATTCAGCACATAGTCAAATACCCACTTGTGAGCATCAGGGTCAACATCAGCAAACTCTACGCTGGAGGGCCAAAGAATTGCAGTGCCTACTTCTACCTTCGCAGTATACTGCTTGTTATTAGAATCCTTAGCAACAATAAGGAGACCGTTGGGCGCCATCCAAGCATTTGCGCCAACGCCTACAACAATAACATCTTCACCGTCACAAGCAGCGCCATTCTTACAAATGGTGTACTTTACACCGGGTTTTACACAAGTTGCAGTGCTAACTTCTTCCCAGTCGTGTCCGAGAGCGGGAGCGATCTCGTAGATACGAGCATTACATCTTGCACACTTATATGCATTAAGACCATTCTTCTCACAAGTAGCAGGAGTAGATTCATTTGCAAGGAAATCACCCTTCTCGTGACCGAGAGGAGGATTGAGCTTCAGATCTACGTGAGAAGCGCAGTATCTACAAACAAGCTTTTCTATTTCCCAAGTATTGCAAGTAGCTGCCTGGGAAATGTAAGAGAGGTACGTATGAACGTAAATGTAATCGCCATTCTCGTCAGTGGCAAGAACCAAAGATTCTCCATCTTTAAGAGCACGGAAATACTTATCTTTCTGACGAGTCAAGCTAGTCGTGCTAAAAAGTTCTCCGGCTTCGTTCTCTACGCAAACATAGTAACCTCTTTCGCCGTTATAAGTATAAATGCCTAAAACAACAACAGATGTATCGATCGTGTCACCCTTCTTAACGTAGTAACCACGGGTCATGTATCTTGTTCTTTCATCAAACTCTTCATCCTCTACAATTTCGCCACATCTAGAGCAAATGTAGGTGCGTACGCCAGGTCTCAGGCAATCGCCAGGGGTAGAGTTAAGAACTGTACCAACCCTGTGTCCCAACGCAGGAAGAACTACGTTAGCGATCTCACGCTCAGTTGTGGGATCGAAGTTCTTGTTACATACAGTACAAGTCTTGTAAGCTACGTTACCAGCAGTGGTACAAGTGTTCGGAACTGCCTCAACAACGTCACCAAATACGTGGGGAACGTCAGAAGCAACGGGAACATCCTTTACCTCGTGACCGCAAACGGTACAAACGATAGTAGCCTTAGAGCTCTGCGCACAAGTGGGAGCCTCTTCGGTGAGTTCCTTGAGCTCATACTTGTGGTTGTGCTGATTGTTAGCAGCAGGTCTTGTCTCGTTAGCTACGCCACAGCCTCTCAGACAGTATCTAACTTCCTTAGAGCAATCAGCCTCATCCATAGCCCAAGCGCTCCAATCATGACCGAGAGCATCGATAACTACGGTAGCAAGCAGAGTCACCTTATCGGTAGCATAGTTGCCACCACACTTGGAGCAGTGGTAGTGTTCTACGTTACCAGGTTCGGTACAAGTTGCAGCCTTAGCCTCTACAAGATCACCAAAATTGTGCTCGCTGTCGACAGCAGGCTTGACGTTAGCGATAAACTGGCCCTTACAGGTCGAGCAGTCATAAACGTCATATCCTATCTGACCGCAAGTTGCAGGAACCGTATTAAAATAAGTTCCTATCTGCTCTGCTTCTTCAGTGGTATAGTAACTACCGTCAGCCTTAAGGTGAGCCTTCTCAGGATCGCCGGGGCATACGGGAGCCTCAACAGCTTCTCCCTCTGTTGCAAAAACAGAGAAAGGTACCGAAGAAAGAACCATGATTGCAGCAAGCAGAATTGCTAAAATTCTTCTTTTCATTGTTTTCTTCCTTTCACATTTCGGGATTTTGATTCCCTTTTTTGATAAAGTAAAAAATTTATATCCAAAACGTCTGAAGTCACGTCAGGTGCCGCGAACACTTGAAGCTTCTTCTCGCGCTTTGAAGCGGGGGTAAAATATATAAATCTCCTTTCTGCCACCGATCGCGGACCCACTTTTGCCCCTTTTTGAGATAGGCAAAGTACGTCGGCATTTCGACGACGGATTTATACATCGTTATGATACCACATTTTAGTCTGATTGTCAATCCTTTTTTAAAAATTTTTTTATTTTTTTATCATCTTTCTTTTTTTTCACCAAAATCCGCTCTGTTTTTTTGCTATTTTCAACAAACGGTTTAATTTTTTCTTCTTAATTTATTAAGTGCCGCGCCATCTCGAAAAATCAATTTAATTTTTTTAAAAAAGCTCTTGCATTTCTCCTCAGGATGTGGTATAATATCGAATGTGTATAGGGGTATAGTTCAGTCGGTAGAACACCAGTCTCCAAAACTGGGTGTCGTGGGTTCAAGTCCTTCTGCCCCTGCCAAGCAGAAAAGGGAACGCATTCGCGTTCCCTTTTCTGCTTGGCAGAGCGCATTTGGCTCGAAGAGCCAAATGCCGCGAAAGCGGCGGTGGGTGCAACGTTTTCCGATTTGCTTTGCAAACGGCGGCTTTAGTCGCCGAGGAAAACTTGCGACGGAGCGAGCACCGCGAGCGGAGTTATAAGTCCTTCTGCAAGAAAAAAGCCATTCGCGTAAGCGGATGGCTTTTTTCAACTAAATCCGTCCTTGCGAACTGGATAAATCCCACTGACGTGGGATGAAATCGCTTCGCGATGAAATCCCGCTTCGCGGGGAGAGATAGGACGGATTTAATTTCATCTGAAGCCGAAGGCGGAAGATTTCATCCGAGCCTCGCTCGGATTTCATCGTGCGAAGCACGATTTCATTTTCCTTCTGCTCCTTCGGCGTGATTTGTCGCGAAACGGTTGAAATGTTCACTTGCTCTATACTATCTCCCACCGTGGCACGAGATGAAGGATCAGTCAAGCAAAACGAAATAACGCTCGCGTCCTGGATCTTTTATCTTAATTTATATGCTTTCTCAGGGCGCATTTAATGAGTATCATGCCGAGCACGAGCGCGAGCACCGACGTGCCAAACATATTCAGCCAGATGCCGTCCAGTCCGAAGCCCCAAAGCGCGCCGAGCATAAGTATAGGGAACACGAGCGCCACGCAAACCGAAAGTATTGTTGCCTGTAGCGGCTTTTCAATCGCGCCGAGGAAGCTCTGCGCCGAGATCGAAAACCATCTGATAATATAGGTGATGCTGAAGATGCGAAGAGCGTGCTCCGCAAGCTCGAGCAGCTTTATCTCCTCCGCGTCGACGAAGAGCGACGCGACCGGTCCTGCAAAGAAAAACATTACCGTCGTTGCCACGACACTGATGAGCCCCGAGCCGATATAGCCGCATTTCGCTATCTTTTTCACTCTGTCGTAGCTTTCCGCGCCCCAATTGAATCCTATGGCAGGGGCAAGCGAATCGCTTATTCCGTAGATCAAGGGCTGGCACATATCGCTCGCGTACATCAGCACGGCATACGCCGCAACTGCGGTCGTTCCGCCGCCCTCGCCGAGCGCTTTTATACCGAGTGTCATCAGAGAAATATTCATCAGGATCGAGGTAACTCGCCCCGCAATATTGCTCAGGAAGGTCGGAGTGCCGCAAGCGGTGATCTCCTTTAGCATACGCGCGCTGAATTTTGGTTTTCTGAACTTCAGGAGCGCTCTGCCGCGCACGAATGGGATCATCGCCAGAAGCGAGCAGAGGCACAGTGAGATGCAGGATGCGAGCGCCGAGCCTGCCACGTCCATTTCGAGCACGACGATGAAGAAGATCAAGAGAGCTATCGTCGACAGATTGCAGAAGATATTGATAAACATACTCGTTTTTACGTATCCGCTGATGCGCAAATAGTTATCCATCGCAAAAAAGACCGTCGTCAGCGGGCTGCAAAGCGCGTACATGCGGATATATTTCGACGCGGTGTGCAAAAGGCTGTCGTCAGCTCCCATAAATCTCGACAGCGGCTCCGCGGCAAAGAACATAGCCGCGCCCATCACTACCGATGCAACGAAGATCAGAATGATCGAGCAGGAAAATATATTATTTGCCGTCTCTTCGTCCTTTTTTCCGAGTGCTATAGAGATCGGCACCGACGCGCCGACACCGACGAGATCTGCGATCGAGAAATTTATCATAACGAGCGGGATGGCTATATTGACCGCCGCAAATGCTTCCTCGCCAAGTCTCTGCCCGATGAACACGCCCTCGATAATGCTGTATATCGACATCGCGAACATACTGACCATACCCGGCAGCGCCACGGTAAAAAAGAGTCTCCAGGGAGGCAGAGTGGAGAACATTGTTTTTGAATCTGCTTTCATACGTCTTTCCTCCTTACGTTTGCGCAAAAATAAAGCCGATTACCCAAAAGAATTGCCTTTTGAAATAACCGGGCTCACCCGACATCTTCCATTCGAGCAGGATCAAGCCTGATCCGTAGCGTTACGATGCTGCTCCTCCGATGACAGTATTTATTTTTGTTTGATAGTTCTTTCGGTGTGTATTATAACATAAGTGCCGCAAAATGTCAAGGCGGTACGCAAAAACCATCGAATTTATCGGAAATCAAATGGAAATCAGCCTGCTTTTCCCGTTGCCCAAAAGCGCGGCGGAGATTGCAACGACCTCAGGGTTGCCCGCGTTGGAATAAAAGTTACTTTGTGCCGTACAAACGGGCGATTCTTGAATCGCCCCTACCGACAAGATGTAAACCTACGTGAAACCGCAGACGGATGTAGGGCGGTGACCGATATTTCGGGCGCTTCGTGAAGCGCCCCTACGGATTTTGATAGAACCTTTTGCGCTGTAGAAGAACAAA